>JBKJSF010000082.1:0-10822 GCA_046595895.1 Caulobacter sp.
TGCAGGGCCGGGGGGGGGGACAGCAGATCGCCCTTGCGGCTCAGGACGTAATCAAGCGCGGAAACCACCGAGGTCTCATCGCTGGGCTTGGTCAGCAGGCCGACGACGCCGGCCGGCCGTTCGTGCGGCGGCAGGGGATGGGCCGTAAGATAGATCACCTTGGCGCCGACTTCGCGGGCCAATTCGGCGCCAAGGCCGACGCCGGTGCGGCCATCCCGGAGGTTGACATCGACCAGGGCGAGGTCGATCCGGCATTCGGCCGCCAAGGCTCGGGCGGAGGCGGCGTCCGGGGCAATGCCCACGACCTCATAGCCCCGCTCACTGAGGACGCACTCCAGTTCCAGGGCGGTGAGGATTTCATCCTCGACAATTAAGACTCTGGCTGTCATCGCGACGCACTTGAACTCCTTGTTGCCGCTAACGCCTCAATTCGATTCAGGTTTCGTCATTTGTCAGGTTCCCGACCGAACAAATTCGCAAGCGATCTCAAGGTCACAGCAGGGCGTGTCCCCGGATGAGCCGTCTGCGGATCGACCCCTACATCCTCGCCCTGTTCGGCGTGGTGGTGCTGGCCTCCCTGCTGCCGGCCCGTGGCGCGGCGGCCGATTTGCTGTCGCCAGTGACCAAGGCCGTGGTGGCGCTTCTGTTCTTCCTTCACGGGGCAAAGCTGTCGCGGCAGGCGGTGATCGCCGGGATGACCCACTGGCGGCTGCACCTGGCGGTGCTGGCGGTCAGTTTCGTACTGTTCCCGCTGCTTGGCCTGGGCATGGGCTTCATCCCGCCGTCGATCCTGCCGACGCCGTTGGCGCTCGGCCTGTTGTTCCTCTGCTGCCTGCCCTCGACGGTGCAGTCGTCGATCGCCTTCACCGCCCTGGCCCGCGGCAACGTCGCCGCCGCCGTCTGCGCCGCCTCGGCCTCCAACCTGCTCGGCATGCTCGCAACGCCCATGCTGGTCGGCCTGACCATGCATGCTCAGGGTTCCGGGCCCGGCTGGGACGCCGCCGCCAACATCGCCCTGCAGCTTTTGGCCCCGTTCATCGCCGGCCAACTGCTCCGCACCTGGGTCGCCCCGTTCCTCGAGCGCCACAAGGTCGTGGTCAGCCTGGTCGATCGCGGCTCGATCCTGCTGGTCGTCTACGCCGCCTTCAGCCATGCGGTGGTCGAGGGGGTGTGGACGCGGGTCTCGGTCCCCGAACTTCTGGTCGTTACCGGGCTGTGCGTCCTGCTGCTGGCGCTGGTGGTCGGGCTCTCCATGGCGCTCGGCAAGCTGCTCGGGTTCAAGATCGAAGACCGCATCGTCCTGACCTTCTGCGGCTCCAAGAAGAGCCTGGTCACCGGGGCGCCGATGGCCGCCATCCTGTTCGCGCCGGCCGTGGCGGGTGTGATGATCGTGCCGCTGATGATCTTCCACCAGCTGCAGCTCCTGGCCTGCGCCTGGCTGGCCCAGCGCTACGCGAACCGGCCGGAAGAGCCCGTGACTCTCTCGGCAAATCCGCTAGACAGCCCGCCATGACCCTCCCTCTCCAGGACAAGATCGCGCTGGTCACCGGCGCCACCCGCGGCATCGGCCAGGCCGCCGCCATCGCTCTGGCCGAGGCCGGCGC
This sequence comes from Caulobacter sp., assembly GCA_046595895.1. GTDB lineage: Bacteria > Pseudomonadota > Alphaproteobacteria > Caulobacterales > Caulobacteraceae > Caulobacter. The sequence continues at coordinate 1,605 of JBKJSF010000082.1, forward strand.
CCACGTCATCGCGCTGGGCCGCACCCAGGGCGCCCTGGAGGCGCTGGACGACACCATCTTCGCCAGCACCGGCCAGCACGCCACACTGGTGCCGCTCGACCTGCGCAAGCCGGAGGACCTCGATCCACTCGGCGCCCACCTCCACGAGCGCTTCGGTCGCCTCGACATCATCGTCCACGCTGCCGGCGTGCTGGGCGGGCTGTCGCCGACCGGCCATGTCGAGCCCAAGCGCTGGGACGAGACCATCCTGGTCAACCTGACCGCCACCTGGCGGCTGATCCGCTCGTTCGAGCCGCTGCTGCGGGCCTCGGAGATGGGCAGGGCGATCTTCGTCACCACCGGCCGCGTGCCTCGCCCCAAGGCCTTCTGGGCCCCCTATGCGGCCAGCAAGGCCGGCATGGAGGCGCTGGTGAAGTGCTGGGCCGACGAGCTGGAGCACACCGCCATCCGCGCCGTGCTGCTTGACCCCGGCGCGGTGCGCACGCGCATGCGGGCCGAGGCCTATCCGGGCGAGGACCCGCTCGACCTGCCGGAACCGTCGGCCCTCGGGCCGCTGTTCGTCGAGATGGCGTCACGGGCCGACCTGCCGGCCATGCCCGAGACAGTGGTGTTCAGCGCTACTTAGCCCGGCCGGGTTTCTGGGTCCGTGAGCGGATTACCGGCTTGGCGACCGCCGCATCGGTGGCGGCTTCCTTGGCCTGGCGTTTGGCCTTGCCGGCTTTCTTGACCCGGGCCTGCTTGGCTTCCTTGGCGTTCTCGCTGACGCCGAGCTTCTTGGGTTTTTCCCGAGGCCCGCGCTTGGTGCCTGAACCCCACGGCCGCTTGTCGCCATCGGCGTCGGCATAGGGGTTGGCCCCCGACTTGATGGTGATGCGGATCGGCACCCCGGGCAGGTCGAAGCTCTCGCGGATCGAGTTGATCAGATAGCGCCGGTAGTGCTCTGGCATCTGGTTGGCGCGGCTGGAGAAGAGCACGAAGGTCGGCGGCCGAGCCTTGGTCTGGGCGACGTACTTGGGCTTGATACGTTTTCCGTTCACCGCGGGCGGTGGGTGCCTCTGCACGGCCATGGCCAGCCAGTCGTTGAGGTCCCGCGTCTTGACCTTGGTCGACCAGTTATTGTGCGTCTTGACCACCGCCGGCATGAGCTTTTCGAGGCCGTAACCCGTCTCCGCCGACAGGGCCACGACCGGCGCGCCGCGCACCTGCGGCAGCATGCGCTCGGCATGTTCGCGGAAGGTCTTCAGGGTCTCGGCCTGGTCCTCGACCAGGTCCCACTTGGCCAGCACGAAGACCAGCGCCCGGCCCTCGCGCTCGACCAGGTCGGCCAGCTGCAGGTCCTGCACCTCGAAGGGGTGGGTGGCGTCCATGACCAACAGCACCACCTCGGCGTAGACGATGGTGCGGATACTGTCGGCGACCGACAGCTGTTCCAGCTTCTCGTGGATCCTGGCCTTGCGGCGCAGGCCGGCGGTGTCGACCAGCCGGATCTTCTTGTCTTCCCACTCCCATTCCACCGAGATGGAGTCGCGGGTGATGCCGGCTTCCGGCCCGGTCAGCATGCGGTCCTCGCCGATCAGGGCGTTGACCAGGGTCGACTTGCCGGCGTTGGGCCGGCCGACAATGGCCAGCCGCACGGGCTTGTCGCCCTCGTCGTCGGCCGGGTCGTCCTGGTGTTCCGGAGCAATGTTGACGAGCGCCGCATAGAGGTCGGCCATGCCCTCGCCATGCTCGCCGGAGATCGGGATCGGCTCGCCGAAGCCCAGCGTCCAGGCCTCGGCGATACCGGGATCGCCCTGCTTGCCCTCGGCCTTGTTGGCTCCGATCAGCACCGGCTTGTCGCGGCGACGAAGGATCTCGGCGAACACCTCGTCCAGCGGGGTGACGCCTTCGCGGGCGTCGATCAGGAACAGGCAGACGTCGGCCTCGTCGATGGCCAGTTCGGTCTGCTTGCGCATCCGCGCTTCCAGGGTGTCGTCATCCACATCCTCGAAGCCGGCGGTATCGACCAGCGACAGGTTCATGTCGCCAATGCTGCCGCTGGCGAAGCGGCGGTCGCGGGTGACGCCAGGGCGGTCATCGACGATGGCGAGCTTCTTGCCCGCCAGCCGGTTGAACAGCGTGGACTTGCCGACATTGGGTCGGCCGACGATTGCGAGTTTCAGGGCCATGGGGTCTAGGGCCTTCCGGAACGACAGCAGGTCAATCCGGCGGTCGGACAGGCTGGTTCAAAATGCAAAGAGGCGGCGGCTCTTCGCAGAACCGCCGCCAAATTACAAGTTTTCAGTCAGCTTAGCGAATGGCGACCAACTCGGCCTTGTCGGTCACCACATAGACCATTCCACCCGCCGCGATCGGCGTGATCAGGGCCGGGCCGCCCAGTTTGATGGTCTTGGTGATCTCACCGGTCTTGGGATTGAGGGCCAGGGCGCGGCCGTCGCTGGAGACCACCACCAGCTTGTCCGAGGCCAGCACCGGGCCGAAGAACAGATGCCGATCCTGGGTTTTCTTGATCCCGGCGTTGAGGTCCTTGATCCAGTGCACCTGGCCGCTGTCGCGCGAGACGCAGATCACCTCGCCGGCCCGGCTGATGATGTAGACGACATCGCCGGCGGGCCAAGGGGTGGTGATCGAGGAGACCGGAACCGACCAGCGGGGCTGGCCCGAGCGGAGGTCGATGGCGGCGAAGACGCCCGAGTGGCTGGCGGCGTAGACGTCGCCCTTGAAGATCACCGGCCGGCCGGCCACGTCGCGAATTTCCGACAGGGCGTTGGTGCGGCTGGCGCGCGACAGGGCGTTGTTCCACAGGTCGTTGCCGTTGCCTGCGCGCAGGGCCACCAGTTCGCCGGAAGCAAAGGCGGCGACAACCACGTCGCCGGAGGCGGCGGGGCTGGAGGCCGACAGGATGCGGGCCGACTCAACCAGGGCCTGGAAGTTCCAGGTCGGGTTGCCGGTGGCGGTGTCGAAGCTGAGCAGTTCGTTGTCGGTGCTGATGGCGAACACCTTGCCGGCGGAGACCGTCGGGGCGCCGTGGATCGGCGAGGCGACGTCCTGGCGCCAGCCAACAGCGCCGGTATTGGCGTCAAGCTGGGCGACGAAACGGTAGCCCGAGCTCACATAGACCTTGCCGCCCGAATAGGTGACGCCGCCGCCGAAGCCGACCTTGTCCTTGCGGTTCTCGGCCTTCAGCCGCTGCTTCCACAGCTGCGCGCCGGTCTTGGCGTCGAGGGCGACGACGTCGGCCTCGGCGTCCATGACGAACACCTTGCCGTCGGCCATGACCGGCGGGGCGGTGACGTGAACCTTGACGCTGGAGCCCTTGCCGAAGCTCTTGCGCCAGGCGATGTCGAAGGCGGGGGCCGCCTCGATATGCTCGATAGTGACGTCGATCGGACCGCCGGGCTGGGCCCAGTCGGCCTGCGGCGCGGCCGGCGGCAGGAAGAAGTCCTGGCCCGCCAGGGCCTCGGTCACAACGACCTTTTCGTCAAAGGCGATGACCGAGATACGCCGTCCGTCGGCGGCCTCGTCCTTAACTTCCTTCGGCTTGAAGGGATTGAGCCGGTCCACTGTGCCGGACACGGTCGAGCAGCCGGCGGCGGTCACCGCCAGGCCAAGGACGACGGCGGTCAGGAAGCCGCGACTTGCAATCATGGAAGAGCCTACCCGGGGCGATGAGGATGAACGCGCGGGATCGGCCTTCGCCGCCCCCACGCCTTGGGAATCAAGCAGGGACACGGCGGATTTGAGGCGAGCCCCGCCGCCTGTCGCGGCCATTATTGCGGCGCCCCGCCGGCTTCCGGCGGAAGCTGCATGCCAGGCGGCAGCTGCATGGGGCTGGGCGGCGGCTGGGTGGCGGCCTGCCTGGCCGCCTTGGCGATGACGGCGGCGTTGCCGCTGTCGATCATTTCCACCGCCGCCTTGGCGCGTTGGCGCAGGCCTTCGCTGGAATCGAAGTTCTGTTGCAGAGCGACAAACTCGTCTCGCGCTTCCTTGAACTTGCCGTCGCGCATGCGCAGGAAGGCCAGAGCTTCCTTGGCCTGCATGCGGTAGGGGCGCTTGTCGCCGGCCAGCGGCGCGATGCGCTTTTCGAGGTCGGCGGTCGGCGCCGTGTCGAGCAGGACGAAGATCGAACGCAACGAGGCGAAGTCGGCCATCAGCTTGTCCGGCGCAACCTTGGCGGCCTGATCGAAGAACTTCACGGCCTCTTCAGTCGAGCCGGCCTGCAGCCGCATGCCGCCCTGGTTGACGAGAGCCAGGTACTTGTAGGCGGGGGTGCCGGACTTGGCGACGCCGCCAAATTCGGAGAAGGCCTTGGCCTCGTCCCGCTGCTGCTGGGCTTCCATGGCCTTGCTGAGGGACACCGAGGCCTTGTCGGCGCTCGACTGCTGCCAGGCGGTCCAGCCCCAGCCGCCGCCGACGACGACGAACACGACCACGACCAGCCCGATGATCCACGGCAGGGCCCGCTTGGCCAGGGCCAGGTAGCGCTCGGTGCGGAGCTGCTCCTCGACCTCTTCGAAAACATCGACCACGAACGAAAGACTCCGATGGGAGGGAATTTGGAGGCGGAACCTATAGGCTCGCCTCAATGCAGGCAACGCGGCTAGTTGATGACCGCCAGATTGGTGCTCTCGTCCTGCTTCTTGCGCCGCCGCTCGATCAGCCAGACGCACCAGATCGAGATCTCGTAGAGCAGGCAGATGGGGATGGCGAGCATCAGCTGGCTGACCGGATCGGGCGGGGTGACCACGGCCGCCACCACGAAGACCCCGACGATGGCGTAGCGGCGGCCGGTGCGCAGCGCCTGGCTGGAAATCAGCCCGGCCAGGCCCGCCAGGGTCAGGACCACCGGCAGCTGGAAGCAGAGGCCGAAGGCCAGCACCAGGGCGGTGACCAGCGACAGGTACTCATCGACCTTGGGCATCAACTCGACGGTGATGCCCGCCGTCGTGATCTGCTGACTGAGCGAGAACCACAGCACGAAGGGCAGCATGATGTAGTAGACCAGCGCCGCCCCGACCAGGAACAGCACCGGCGAAGCCACCAGGAACGGCAGCACCGTATAGCGCTCGCGCTTGTAGAGACCCGGGGCGATGAAACGGTACAGCTGCCAGGCGATCACCGGGAAGGTGATGATCAAGGCCCCGAAGCCGGCCACCTTCAGCTTGGCGAAGAACAGCTCCAGGGCTGCGGTGAAGATAAGCTTCAGCTGGCCGCCCTGAGTCGGCGTCTGGTTTATCAGCGCGAAGATCAGATCGAACGGCCCGTGCTTGCCGCCGCCGTTCTGCTGGGCGGTGAACAGGTTGTTCGCCGTCTGGAACGGGTGGATCAGGAACTTGAAGATCGGATCGGCATAGAAGAAGCAGATGCCGAAGCCGATCGCCAGGGCGACCACGCAGAGGATAAGCCGGCCGCGCAATTCGACCAGATGGTCCAGCAGTGGCGCGCGGGAGGCCTCGATTTCGGTTTCTTCCTCGCTCACGAGACCGTCCCGGCTTTGGGCCGCTTGCGCGTGGACCCTTCGACGATGCCGCCGGTGGTCTCGCCGCCCTCGACAATGGATTTCCTGGTCCGGGCCCTGCGGACCGGCTTGGCCGGCGCTTCGATCGCGACCGCCACCGTCGAAGCGGGCTTGGCCCGCGGTTTGCGCGCCGGCTTGGCGGCCGGCTCCGCCGCATCCACGGCTGCCTCAACGGGCGAGCCGATCGACATGGCCGGAGAGAAGCTGACCTGGCCGGTCTTCAGGCCGGAATCGATGTCGGCGAACACCTGATCGACCGACGCATCCTGCAGCGGCGCGATGTACTGGCCGGACCGCATCGCCTCGACTTCCTTGCGCAGCTCCTCCAGTTCGGACTGGCGGGCCATATCCTCGAAGCTGGCGCGGAACTCCGACGCCATGCCGCGAAGCTTGGCAATGAACTGCCCGACGCGGCGCATCAGCAGTGGCAGGTCCTTGGGTCCCACGACGATCAAGGCCACCGCGGCGATGACCAGCATTTCGGAGACGCCGATATCGGGCGATAGCATGGGCGCGCCTTAAGGCGTTGGAGCGGGGGCGACAAGCCCGGGTCGGAGAATCGTCAGGTGACGATGTTGTCTTTCTTCGGCGTCTCGGTGCGCGGCAGCGGCATGGCCGGCGCGTCCTCGACCTTGTCCTCGGCGCCTTCGGTCTTGAGACCGTCGCGGAAGGCCTTGATGCCCTTCGCCGCGTCGCCCATCAGGCCCGAAAGCTTGCCGCGACCGCCGAACAACAGCGCCGCGACGCCGATGACCAGCACCCAGTGAATCCAGCTCAAACCACCCATCAGGGCCTACTCCTCTTTGCCGCCGACCTGTCAAAGGGGCGGCCTTGTTCCTTATCGGGGACTATATAGGCGTTCTCGCGGCGCCGGGCCAAATGAAAGCGCGGTAAGGGCGAATGACCGCAGGGATCATTCCTCTCCGACATAGTCCTGGACGAACTCCGGCGCATCGACATCGAGGTCCAGCTGTTCCTCGTCCTCGGCCGCGTCGGCGGCCAGGCTGGGGTCCGGCACCGAGAAGCCCGGCGGCAGATTCATGTCCAGCAGCCCCAGGGCCTTCATGTCGGTCATGCCCGGCAGATCGCCCAGCGAGGCCAGGCCATAGTGCTCCAGGAACAGGTCGGTGGTGCCGTAGGTCACCGGCCGGCCAGGCGTGCGGCGCCGGCCGCGCATGCGCACCAGGCCCAGCTCCAGCAACACATCGAGCGTCCCCTTGCTGGCCTGCACGCCGCGCACGGCCTCGATCTCGGCCCGGGTCACCGGCTGGTGGTAGGCGATGATGGCAAGCGTTTCCTGGGCTGCCTTCGACAGCCGGCGCGGTTCCTCCCGCTCCTGCGTCATCAGGAAGGCCAGGTCGGCGGCGGTCTGGATGCGCCAGCGGCCGGCCACCTCGACCAGCTCGACCCCCCTGCCCTCGAACTGCTCGCGCAGCACCCGGATCGCGGCGGCGACGTCGGCGCCCTGCGGCAGGCGGCGGGCCAGGTCGGCCTCGCTCAGCGGTTCGGCCGCCGCGAACAGCAGGGCCTCGACGCAACGCTGGACATGGTCGCTCAAACCGCCGCCTCCGGCCGGCCCTTGCGGCCCTTCAGATAGAGGTCGGCGAAGGCTTCCAGCTGGCGCGCCTCGAGGGCGCCTTCCTTGACCAGCTCCAGGCTGGCCGAGAGGGTCGAGGCCAGATAGCTGGCGCGGCTCGGCCCCATCTCATCATGCGGCGTCGGGGCGATGCCCTGCAGAGACGTCCAATGATCCAGCTCCGGCAGCATTTCGCGCAGTCGGCCGCGGGCGTCCTCGATGCCGTAGGCGACCGGCGCGTCGGGCCGATAGGTGCGATAGTGCTCGCGGCGGCGCTGCTGAATATAGGCCCCCATCAACTGGTAGAGGTCGCCCTCGAACCGGCCCGACCCGACCACCTTCACCTGCTCGGGATCGCCCCGGGTGAAGACGTCGCGTTGCAGGCGCGGGCGGATGTTCAGCGCCTCGGAGGCCTTGCGCATGGCGTCCAGCTTGGCTAGGCGGAAGGCCAGGTTGGCGGCGATCTCCTCGGCCGGCGGCTCGTCGCCCCGGCCCTTGTCGGGCCTGGGCAGCAGCAGGCGCGACTTCAGATAGGCCAGCCAGGCAGCCATCACCAGATAGTCGGCGGCCAGCGAAAAGCGCAGCTTCCGGGCCTTGTGGACGAAGGCCAGATACTGTTCGGCCAGCCGTGTGATCGACAGCTGCATCAGATCGACCTTCTGGCTGCGCGCCAGGGCCAGCAGCACGTGCAGCGGTCCTTCGTAGCCATCGAGATCGATGACCAGGGCCTCGCCATCGTCGGCCGCCTCGTTGGCGGCCTTGAACTCGAGGTTGGGCTGGAAGTCGTCGCTCATGCCGCGAACCGCCCTTCGAAGGCGGCGTCGAAGCGGGCGCGGGCGTCCTTGACGTCGAACGGCTCGGGAGTCTTCGCCAGCCGCGCCAGCGCCGCCTCCGCCCGGCGTTTGGCCAGGCCCGACAGCCGCTTCACGCCGCGGACGATGCCTTCCATCTCGGCCATATCGCCGTTGCAGTGCAGGATCATGTCGCAGCCGGCGGCCAGGGCGGCGCGGGTCCGCTGGCTGAAGTCGCCCTGCAGCGCCTTCATCGACAGGTCGTCGGTCATCAACAGGCCGCCAAAGCCAATGTCACCCCTGATGATATCGCGGATCACCGTCTTCGACTGGGTGGCCGGCCGCCTGGCGTCGAGGGCGGTGAAGACCACATGGGCGCTCATCGCCATCGGCATGTCCGACAGCACCCGGAAGGGCGCGAAGTCGATCTCGCTCAGTTCGGCGACGGAGGCGTCGACGACCGGCAGGTCGTGGTGGCTGTCGGCCATGGACCGGCCGTGTCCCGGGATATGTTTGATCACCGGCAGCACCCCGCCGGCGATCAGCCCTTCGGCCGCCGCCCGGCCAAGGCTGGCCACCTCGGCGACGGTGTCGCCATAGGCGCGGTCGCCGATGATGTCGTGGGCCCCGCGCTGAGGCACGTCGAGCACCGGCACGCAGTCGACGTTGATGCCGAGATCCAGCAGATCATGGGCGATCAGCCGCGCGCCGAGCCGCGTCACCTCCCGCTTGACCAGCGGATCATTGGTCGAAAGCGCGCCATAGGCCCGGCCCGGCGGATACCTGGCCCAGTGCGGCGGGCCCAGCCGCTGCACGCGGCCGCCTTCCTGGTCGATGAGGATCGGCGCATGCCAGCCGACGGTTATCCGAAGGGCCGCTGTCAGCGCCCGGACCTGGGCCGGACTCTCGACGTTGCGCTTGAACAGCACAAAGCCCCAGGGACGAACCTCCCGGAAAAAATCGGCCTCGCGGGCGGTCAGAACCGTCCCGGCGCATCCGAAGATGACGGCGCTGTCGGTCAACGGACGAAGCAGCTTTTCCCGGCCGCTTTCAGCCGGTCACAGAAGGCCTGGGCGGCAGCCCGGTCGCCAAAGCCGGTCACCGAGGTGCGGTACAGGGTCCTGCCGCCGCTTTCGACGGTTTCAACCTTCTTGCCCTTGCCGGCGGCGGCGCCGGGGGCCAGGGCGGCAGCGTCGTTCCAGCCCTTGTCGGCCAGCGTCGCCGAGGAGAAGGCGCCGATCTGCACCAGGAAGGCGCCGCCGGCCTTGGCGGCCGGGACGACCGGCGCGGTCGCGACCTTGGCGGGCGGCGTCGGGGCGACCTTCGTCGCCGT
>JBKJSF010000095.1:0-3924 GCA_046595895.1 Caulobacter sp.
CTTGAACGGCTGAGCCGAGACGGGCAAAGAGACCGAACGGTCAGGGCGGCTAGCTCAGCTGGTTAGAGCATCTCGTTTACACCGAGAGGGTCGGCGGTTCGAACCCGTCGCCGCCTACGCGCCACTTGGGGGGACCGCCAGATCACCGCCGCCACCAGCGCCTTCATCCTCGTTGTCGCCTTTCTGACCGCCGTCCTCACGGGTGTGTTCGGGCTGGCGGGCGGGCTGGTGCTGATGGGGGCGCTGGCGCTGGTGCTGCCGGTGTCGGCGGCGTTCGTGACGCACGGGGTGATCCAGATCGTCGCCAACGGGGCGAGGGCCATCCTGCACCGGCGGCATCTGAACTGGCGGATCGTCGGGCTCTACGCGGTCGGCGCCCTGACAGCCGGGTTGATTGTCGCCGCGGTCAGCTACAGCCCGTCAAAGGCAGTGCTGTTCCTGCTCCTGGGCCTCTGCCCCATCCTGGTCTGGCTGCCGCGCGGCCTGATCTCGCTCGACGCCGCCAGGCCGCCCCAGGCGCTGGCCTGCGGGTTGCTGGTCACCGGTCTCAATCTGCTGGCCGGCGTGGCCGGGCCGCTGCTCGACATCTTCTTCGTGCGGACCGAGATGACCCGCCACCAGATCGTCGCCACCAAGGCCGGGACCCAGGTGTTCAGCCATCTGGCCAAGATCGTGGTGTTCGGCGCGCCCCTGCTGCAGTTGGGCGGGGAGGGGGTTCCGCCCTGGTGGGTGTTCCTGGCCGCCGCGCCGCTGTCGATCGCGGGCACGATGGTCGGCGGGCGGATCCTCGACAGGCTGACCGACAAGAGCTTCCTGACCTGGACCCGCTGGATCGTCTCCGGTGTCGGCATGATCTATCTTTACCAGGCCTGGAGGCTGTTTCAGGGCTGAGCAGACATCCAGTCGGAGGCGCGGCGCGTAGGTATGGACATGATCCTTCTCGCCGTCGCCGTGGCTCTGGGCCTGAGCGCCTGGATGGCCATCGCCTGGTCCTACCAGCGGGCCGTGGGCAATGGCGGCTGGACGGATGTTTTCTGGAGCTTCGGCATGGGGCCGGCGGGCGTCGTCAGCGCCCTCTGGCCGCTAGGTGACGAGACCACGCCTCGCCAGTGGATCGCGGGCGCCCTCATACTTTTCTGGTCGGTGCGGCTGGGCGCGCACCTGCGCCGCCGTGTCTCCGGCACTCCGGAGGACCCGCGCTACACCGGCTTCCGCAAGGCCTGGGGCGAGGCCTTCCAGCCGCGCATGTTCGGCTTCCTGCAGTCGCAGGCGGTGGCCGGCGCCCTGCTGTGCCTGGCCATCCTGGTCGCCGCGCGCAATCCGGCCCCGGGCCTGGCCTGGAGTGACATCGTCGCCGGGTTGATCCTGGCCGGCGGCATCGCCGGCGAGAGTCTGGCCGACGCGCAGCTGTCGCGGTTCAAGAGCTATCCGCCCAACAAGGGCAAGGTCTGCGACGTCGGGCTGTGGGGCTGGTCGCGGCACCCCAACTATTTCTTCGAATGGACCATCTGGCTAGCCTGGCCGCTGATGGCGCTGGGGACCGGATTGACCGCCTGGCCCTGGGGCTGGCTGGCGCTGATCGGGCCGGCCTTCATGGCCTGGCTGCTGATCAAGGTCTCCGGCCTGCCGCCGCTCGAGCAAGCCATGCTGAAATCCCGTGGCCAGGCATATGCCGACTACCAGGCCCGCGTCTCCGCCTTCTTCCCCCTTCCGCCCAAAGCCTGAGGCCTCCATGGATCTCCTGAAGACCGCCATCAATGCCGCCGAGAGCCTCCCCGCGCCCGACCTGCTCCGCAAGGCGGCGATCAGCTGGCTGGTCGAGAAGCAGCGGCTGGAACTGCTGGGTCTGCCCGACGATCTGGCCGGGCAGTTCGCCAGGGACATGCGCACCCGCCCCATCGCCGAGCATACCGACGCGGCCAACGACCAGCACTATGAGGTGCCGGCCGAGTTCTTCCGTCTCGTGCTCGGCCCACGGCTGAAATACTCCAGCTGCCTGTATGACAACGGCGCCCGCACCCTGGCCCAGGCCGAGGACCGGGCTCTGACGGCGACCTGCGAGCACGCCCGGCTGGAGGACGGCCAGGACATCCTCGAGCTCGGCTGCGGTTGGGGTTCGCTGTCGCTGTGGATGGCCGCCCGCTATCCCAACGCCCGGATCACCAGCGTTTCCAACTCCAACGGGCAGCGCGAGCATATCGAGGCCCAGGCCAGGACGCGGGGCTACACCAACCTCAAGGTCATCACAGCCGACGCCAACGCCTTCCAGCCGGAGGGTAGCTTCGACCGGGTGGTCTCGGTCGAGATGTTCGAGCACATGGCCAACTGGGGCCAGCTGCTTGGGCGGGTGCGGGACTGGCTGCGACCGGAGGGGCGGCTGTTCATCCACATCTTCAGTCACCGCGCCCAGCCCTATCGGTTCAGCCATGAGGACCAGGACGACTGGATCGGGAAGTACTTCTTCACTGGCGGCTTCATGCCCAGCCATGACCTGATCCGCGATTTTGGCGACATGTTCGAGGTGATCGAGGATTGGAAGTGGAACGGCGGCCACTATCAACGGACGGCCCTCGACTGGCTGGCCAACATGGACCGTGAAGACCTGGCGGTGCGCCGGATCATGAAGGCGACCTACGGCGACCAGGCGGGTGTCTGGCGGCGGCGCTGGCGGCTGTTCTTCCTGGCCACGGCCGGGCTGTTCGGCCATCGCGACGGGCAGGAGTGGGGCGTCAGCCACTATCTGCTGCGGCCGGTGCGATAGCGGCGAGAGCCAATACAGGCCGACCTATCCTTCCCTTCCCTTGCGGGAGAGGGGCAAGAGTGCCGCTTCACGCCGAAGCGCTGGGCCGCTCCCGCCGGTAAATCACCGTTGGTTCGTTGTGATAGGTGGTGTGGACCAGTTCCTTGAAGCCGACCTTCTCGGCGACCCTGACCGACGGGCCGTTGCCCGGTGAGATGATGCAGCAGGTCGGGGCGGTGAATATCGTGTCGCCCCAGGCGATGGCCTCCTGGATGGCCTCGGTGGCGTAGCCTTTGCCATGCGACCAGGGCTGAAGGGCCCAGCCCATCTCAGGCATGCCGGTCAGGCTAGGGGAGATCTCGCGGTGGAAGTCGGCGAAGCCGGCCTCGCCGACGAAGCGCCCCGATGCCTTCTCGAAGATGGCCCAGAAGCCGTAGCCCAAAGCCTGCCAGTGGCCGATGTAACGCAGGGTGCGGGCCCAGACCTCCTCGCCCACGGCCGGGCGGCCGCCGATGAATCGGGTGACCTCCGGATCACCCCACAGGGCCAGGCAGTCATCGAAGTTTGATGGTTTATGGCCGCGCAGGATGAGCCGTTCGGTTTCGAGCACCGGCGCGGAGGTTGGGGCAGGAGTCACTCGGTGGCTCACCCGAAATGCAGGCACAAGAGAAAGGGCCGAACCCTTGTGAGGTCCGGCCCCTGAAAGCTCTAGTCGATCTTGAGGTTGGTCGCCGAGGTCTTGCCGCTGCGACGATCCTGCTCGAGGTCGTAGGAGACGGCCTGGCCCTCGTTCAGGCCACGCAGGCCGGCTTGCTCGACCGCCGAGATGTGGACGAACACGTCGCCGCCACCGTCGTTCGGCTGGATGAAGCCGAAGCCCTTGGTGCCGTTGAACCACTTGACCACGCCCGAACCCGGACCGGCCGGGTCACGCGCGCTGCCGCCGCCGCCACCACCACCACCGCCGGCCCGAGGGCCGTCGAACGAGCGCGGCGGGCGATCAAACGACCGCTGCGGCCGGTCGAAGCCGCCGCCACCACCACCACGGTCGCCGCCACTCGGGGGCGGGCCGCTGCCGGTGACAACCAGCTGGCCGGCGGACAGCTTGCCGGAGCGGCGGTCCTGTTCCAGCTCGTAGTTGACGAGATCGCCGTCGTTCAGACCGAGCAGGCAGGCCTGCACGG
>JBKJSF010000203.1:0-27193 GCA_046595895.1 Caulobacter sp.
CCCTGAACGGATTCTTCTCGCTGCACTACCTGCTGCCCTTCATGATCGCTGGCGTGGTCATCCTGCACGTCTGGGCGCTGCATGTGGTCGGCCAGAACAACCCGACCGGCATCGACCCCAAGTCGAAGCACGACACCCTGCCCTTCACCCCGTACGCGACGGTGAAGGACGGTTTTGCGATGAGCGTCTTCCTGATCCTCTTCGCGGTGTTCGTCTTCTACATGCCGAACGCGCTTGGCCATGCCGACAACTACATCGAGGCCAATCCGCTGGTCACCCCGGCGCACATCGTGCCGGAATGGTACTTCCTGCCCTTCTACGCCATCCTGCGCGCCGTGCCGGACAAGGTGATGGGCGTCTTGGCCATGTTCGGCGCCATCGGCGTGCTGTTCGCCCTGCCCTGGCTGGATACGTCGAAGGTGCGCTCCATGCGCTACCGGCCGATGGCCAAGCTGTACTTCATCATTCTGGTGGTGGTCTGCATCATCCTCGGCTTCTGCGGCGCCAAGCTGCCGGACGATCCCGTGATCCCCGGCCTGGTGACCTTCAATGTCCTGGAGAGCGACCTCAACAGCTGGGTCTGGCTGTCGCGCCTGGCGACCGCCTACTACTTCGCCTACTTCGTGGTGATCATGCCGCTGCTGGGCCTCATCGAGACCCCCCTGCCGACGCCCGAGACCATCGCCTCGCCGGCCTTGTCCCACCCCGCCACGACGCCCGCGGGCGCCACGGCCGACGCCGAAAAGAAGGGCTGAGCCTCCGATGCTGCGCAAACTCACCCTGATCGCGGCGGCCCTGACGATGCTGGTGGCGGCTAGCCCCGCCCTGGCGTCCGGCAAGGCCAAACATCCGCACGACATCGCCTACAGCTTCGAAGGTCCCTTCGGGAAGTTCGACAAGGCCCAGCTGCAACGTGGCTACAAGGTCTATCGCGAGGTCTGCTCGGCCTGCCACGCGATGAAGCTGCTGTCGTTCCGCAACCTCGGCGACAGGGGCGGTCCCTTCTATGACGCCGATTACAAGAACCCCAACGACAACCCCTATGTGAAGGCGCTGGCCACCGAGATCCAGGTGCCGGACATCGACACCGAAACCGGCGACGCCATCACCCGTCCCGCGCTGCCGGCCGACCGCTTTCCTTCGCCCTACGCCAATGACTACGCGGCCCGGGCCGGCAACGGCGGCGCCCTGCCGCCGGACCTTTCGGTGATCGCCAAGGGTCGCGAAGGCGGTCCGGAATATCTTGCCGCCTTCCTGACCGGCTTCGAGACCCCGCCCAAGGGCCTGACCGTGCCGGCCGGGCAGTACTACAATTCCTATTTCCCGGGTGATGTCTCGGCCGGATGGACGGGCGACAAGGAGCATGCGCCGGGCGGCGGCTTCGTGGCCATGCCGCCGCAGCTGGCCGACGGCAAGGTGACCTTCGACGACGGCACCAAGTCGACGGCGCACCAGCAGGCGGTCGATGTTTCCGCCTTCCTGATGTGGGCCGCCGAGCCCAAGCTGGAAGAGCGCAACCAGATGGGCCTGCCGGTGATGATCTATCTGATCCTGTTCAGCGGCCTGCTCTACGTCAGCTACCGCAAGGTCTGGAAGAACGAGAGCCACTAGAGGCTCGGACAACCAAGCAGATGAAGGGCCCGGATCGCTCCGGGCCCTTTTTCTTGGGCCTCAGAGGTAGCCGCCAACCTGCCAGGGGACGAACTCGTTGTCGCCGATGCCGAGCGCCTCGGACTTGGATGGCTCGCCCGAAGCCACGGCCAACATTTGGTCGAAGATCAGCCGGCCGACCTCTTCCATCGGCGTCCCGGTCAGCACCGGAGAGGCGTCGATGTCCATGTCCTCGTCCATCCAGCTGGCCAGCGTGGCATTCGAGGCGACTTTGATCGACGGGGTTGGCTTGGCCCCGAACACCGAGCCGCGGCCGGTGGTGAAGACGATCAGATTGGCCCCGGAGGCGATCTGGCCGGTGGCTGAGCAGGGATCGTAGCCGGGACTGTCCATGAAGCTTAGACCCTTGGCGACCAGGGGCTCGGCGTAGCCGATGACCGAATTGAGCGGCGTCGAGCCGGACTTGGCCACCGCCCCCAGCGACTTTTCCAGGATGGTCGTCAGACCGCCCTTGAGATTGCCCGGCGAGGGATTGTTGTTGAGCTCCATCTGGTGACGCCGGGCGTAGTCGCGCCACCAGTCGAGCCGGGCGTTCAGTTGGTCGGCGACGGCAGCCGAGGCGGCGCGGCGCAGCAGCAGGTGCTCGGCCCCCCAGATCTCCGGGGTTTCCGACAGCATGGCCGAGCCCCCCTGGGCGACCAGCAGATCGACCGCGACGCCAAGGGCCGGATTGGCGGTGACGCCCGACCAGCCGTCGGAGCCGCCGCACTGCAGGCCGACGGTCAGGTGGGCGGCCGAGACGGTTTGGCGCCGGACAGCGGCGGCCTCCTCGACCAGCTCGCGGACGATGGCGACCCCGCCCTCGATGGCCCGGGCCGTGCCGCCGGCCTCCTGGATGGTTAGGGTGCGCAGGTGAGATCCGGCCGTCAGGCCCTCGCCCGCCAGCCAGGCCGGAATCTGGTTGGCTTCGCAGCCAAGACCAACGATCAGGATGGCCGCGAAGTTGGGGTGGCTCGCGTAGCCGGCCAGGGTCCGCTGCAGCACGGTGATGTCGGCGCTGAGCGAAGAGCCGCCGCAGCCGCCCTGGTGGGTAAAAGCCACCACGCCATCGACGCCGGCCGGCAGGGCGGCGTCCGGGAAGGCGTCGGCGATGCGGCGGGCGACGGTGGCCGAGCAGTTCACGCTGGTCAGGACGCCGATGTAACTTCGGGTGCCGACCCGTCCGTCCGGACGGACGATGCCCTCGAAGGTGGCGCCGGTCGCCGGCTGCGGCGGATGGGCGTCGACGCCGACCTCGGCCTCCCGGCCGTCGTCGGTCATGGCCAGGTTGTGAACGTGGACATGGTCGCCGGCCGCTATGGCCTGGCTGGCCCGGCCGATGACCTGGCCGTAGCGGCGCACGACGCCGCCCTGCGCCACCGCCCGGCGGGCGATCTTGTGGCCGGCGGAGACAACGGCCCGGGCGGGGGCGTCCAGGCCGTCCGGGGTCTCGCCGCTGGCGATGTCGTCCAGGGCGATGGCGACGTCGTCGGCGGGATTGAGGATCAGGACACGGCTCATCGGGCGGACTCCGCCAGGCGCCGGGCCGCTTCGACGGCGCCGTACTGGCTCACGGAAAGATAGGCCTGGGTGACCGCCGCCACAAAGCGGGGATCGGCGGACAGGGCCGGCGGGAAGACCGCGGTGAGGGTGAGCAGGGCCGCGACCCTGGCGTCATCCGTCCTGGCCGAGGCCAGCAGCCGCGCGGTGCGTCCGGCCAGGGGATCGTCGACCACGACGGTTTCGCCGGCCTCGCTGACCCCCGACTGCCAATGCATCCAGGCGGCGATGCCAAGCGCCATGGCGGCGATGTCCTGTCCCTGCTCAAGCCGCTCAGCCGCGCCGACCAGCAGGCGCTGAGGGAGCTTCTGGGAGCCGTCCATGGCAATCTGGCGGGTGCGGTGCATTAGGGCGGCGTTGCGGAAGCGCGCCAACAGGGCGCGGCGGTAGGCGGTGAGGTCGAGCCCCGGCGACGGGTGCAAGGTTGTCTGGGCCTCGTCCCACAGGGCCTCGACGTAAGACGCGAAGGCGGGGACGGCGAGGGCTTCATGAACGTGCTCATGGCCCGACAGAGCGCCGAGGTAGGCAATTGCCGAGTGGGCGCCGTTGAGCAGGCGCAGCTTGGCGTCCTCCCAGGGGGCGACGGCGTCGGTCAGCTGCACGCCGAGGGCGGCGAAGTCCGGCCGCTCGCCGGCGAAGCGGTCCTCGATGACCCATTGGGTGAAGGGTTCGGCCTTGACCATGCCCCGGTCCTCGACGCCCAGCCGCGCCGCCAGGCGGGCGATGTCGTCAGGCGTGGTGGCCGGGACGATGCGGTCGATCATCGTATGCGGAAAGGCGCCGTAGGCTTCGATCCAGTCGGCCAGCGGCGGATCGATGCGGCGGGCCATGGCCAGCACCGCCTCGCGGATTCTCGCGCCGTTGTGGGGGAGGTTGTCGCAGCTGATGACGGTGAAGGGCGAAAGGCCCGCCGCCCGGCGCGCGGCCAGGGCCGCGACGATGAAACCGGGCGTGGTGCGCGGCGCCGTGAGATCGGCGAGGTCGGCGGCGACGGCCGGATCGCCCAGCTGCAACGCGCCGGTCGCCGGGTCGAGGCGGTAGCCCTTCTCGGTCACCGTGAGGGTGACGATGTGGACCTCCGCGGCGGCCATGGCGGCGACCACGCGGGCCGGATCGTCCGGCGCGACCAGCACCTCTTGCACCGCTCCGATGACCCGTAGGCGCTCCTCCGCGCCATCGCGGACCACCAGGGTGTAGAGGCCGTCCTGGGGCTTGAGCTGCCCGGCCACGGCCGGCGAGCGCAGGGAGGCGCCGAGCACGCCCCAACGCAGGTCGCCGGCGCTGAGGGCGTCGTCGAACACCACGGCCTGGTGGGCGCGGTGGAAGGCGCCGATGCCGAGGTGGACGACGCCGGTCCGCACCTTGGCCCGGTCGTAGGACGGCCGCGCCACGTCCGTCGGCAGGTCGGCCAGCGTGCGGGCGCTCAGGTGCATCACAGCCTGTAGGCCGCCTTGACCAGGTCGTAGGTCAGGGCGCGGGCCACCTCATGGGCTTCGTCCTCCTCGATCCGGTGTTCGACGACCAGTTTGGCAAGGAAGCCGCAGTCCATCCGCCGGGCGACGTCGTGGCGGGCCGGGATCGACAGGAAGGCGCGGGTGTCGTCGTTGAAGCCGACGGTGTTGTAGAAGCCGGCCGTCTCGGTGACCTGCTCGCGGAACCGGCGCATGCCCTCGGGGCTGTCATGGAACCACCAGCTGGGACCCAGCTTCAGGGCCGGGTAGTGGCCGGCCAGCGGGGCCAGTTCTCTGGCGTAGCTGGTCTCATCGAGGGTGAAGACGATCAGGCTGAGGCGCGGGTCCGAGCCGAACCGGTCGAGCAGGGGTTTGAGCGCCCGCACATAGTCGGTCCGGGTCGGGATATCGGCGCCCTTGTCGCGGCCGAAACGCTCGAAGACCACGGCGTTGTGGTTGCGGAACGAGCCGGGGTGCAGCTGCATGACCAGCCCGTCCTCGAGGCTCATGGCCGCCATCTCGGTCAGCATCTGGCCGCGGAACAGCTCGGCGTCAGCGGCGCTGGCCGGGCCTCTGGAGACGCGGCCGAACAGGGCCTCGGCGTCGGCCTTCGAGAGATCGGCGGTGAAGGCGGTGGGGTGGCCGTGGTCGGTCGAGGTGGCGCCCATCTCGATGAAGAACGCCCGTCGGTCGCGCAGGGCGTCCAGGTAACCGGACCAGCTGGCGGTGTCGCGGCCGGTCTGGTCGGCGAGGATCTTCAGGTTGTCCAGAAAGCCCTCATAGTCGGGATCGAGCACGGGGTCCGGACGGTAGGCGGTCAGCACCCGGCCCTTCCAGCCCGATGCGCGAATGGCCCTGTGATGCCGCAGGTCGTCGATCGGCGACTCCGTCGTGGTCAGGACCTCGATGTTCGCCCGCTCGAACAGAGCCCGCGGGCGGAACGCCTCGGTCTTCAGGGCCGCGTCGATCGTGTCGTAGTAGAGGTCCGCTGTTTCGGCGGTCAATCGCACGTCGATGCCGAACACCTCGGCGTAGACCCAGTCGTGCCACATCCGCGACGGCGTCCCCCGGAACAGGGGGTAGTTCTCCGCGAACCGCCGCCAGATGGCCCGGGGATCGGTCTCGACCGGCCCGCCGTCGACGCGCGGGAGGCCGAGGCTCTCCAGGCTGTGGCCCTGGCTGAACAGCATGCGGAACACATAGTGGTCGGGAGTGATCAGCAGCTCGGCCGGATTGGCGAACGGCGCGTCGGTGGCGAACCATTCCGGATCGGTATGGCCGTGCGGGCTGATGATCGGCAGCCCCTTGATCTCCGCATGGAGCCGCCGCGCCACCGCCCGCGTGTTGGCGTCGATCGGGAACAGTCGGTCGGGGTTCAGGAGAAGCGGCTGGTTCATGGTCACGGCTCTTGATGGGTTCCGGGCATATGACACCGGTGACATAGCTTGGCAAACAGCCGGCCCCGAGCCGTTTGACCCAAACCGAGGAACACGGAATCTCAACCCCTTGCCTGCCACTAGGAAGGTCGATCCTGAGGGAACCCCATGCGGGCCATCATCTGCGGAATAGTTGCGTTGCTGCTGGCGGCGGGGTCTCCGGCCATCGCCAAGCAGGCCATGACCCCAGCCCAGCTGGCGTCGGCCATCGAGGGTCGGGCCGAGGCGTCCAGCTTCGCCGACCTGCGCCGGTTCGGCGATGAGGCCATGCTGGGCAAGGACCGCGAGGCCCTGCGGCGGCTGAACTATGTGGCCACGGTGTTCCGCAACCAGTCGGAATTCGAGCTCTTCACCCGCTACAACGACGCCATGGCCGAGCAGGCCAGGCGGCAGGGCGACGACCGCTACCTAACCATCGCCGACCTCAATCGCGTCGTCGGCCGGATGAGTCAGGGCGACCCCTCCGCCGTCGCCGAACTGCAGGCGCGGCAGAACGCCAGCGACGACTGGTACGTCCGCGCCCACGCCCAGACCCTGTGGGCCGTGGTGCTGATCAACCGCCAGCAGACCGGGGCGGCGCTAAAGCTGCTCTATGAAACCGAACTGCTGATTGATCAGAAGGACGCCGACGCAAGGCATGCGGCATCGGAAATCTGGGAAACCATCGGCATCGCCCTGATGGGGCTTAATGACCTGGACGGCAGCGCCCGCGCCTTCCAGCGCTCGCAGTTCGAGTTCGCCGACGCCAACTGGCCGCGGCCCGATTTCGACGCCGTCTACAATATGGGCGACCTGGCCATCCGGCTGGGCGATGAGGTCCAGGCCCGCAAGCTGGTAGCCGTGCACCACGACCTCACTGTCCGATCAGGTCTCGGCAACCTGATGGCCTGGGATGCCTATCTATGCGGCATGTACGCCGAGGCCTTTGGCGGCCCGGCCCAGGTGTTGCAATGCACCGGCGGCCTGACCCAGCCGATCGAGGATACCGGCCTGCTGGCCCCCCGCCTGCTACCCATGCGGGCGATCGCCAGCGCCCGCTCCGGCAAGCCGGCGATGGCGGCCCGCGACCTGGAGACCCTGCGCGCCCTCAAAGCCTCCAAACGGTTCGACGCGGCGGCTTTCAAGCGCCTGCCGCAGATCGAAGCCGAACTGCTGCTGGCCAGGGGCGACGGCGCCGCAGCCTTCACCCTGTTCCGCCAGTACGAGCGAGCCCAACGCTTCCAGACCTCGCAGGACATCTATGGCGGCGTCCGCCAGATCACCGGCTCGCTGGAGACCCAATTGATCAGCGCCCGCAAGGAAACGCAGCTCAAGGAAGCCGCCGTTCGCGCCCAGGGCTGGGTGATCCTGCTGGGCGTGCTGTTGACGCTGGGAGCCAGTTTCGCGGCGGTCCTGCTGTTCCGGGGCGGCCGTCGCCTCAAGGCGGCCCGCAGCCAGGCCGACGCCGCCAGTACTGCCAAGAGCGCCTTTCTCGCGACTATGAGCCACGAAATCCGCACGCCCCTGAACGGGGTGCTCGGCATGGCCCAGGCCATGGCTTCCGACGGCCTCGACACCACCCAACGCGAGCGCCTGGCAATCATCCAGCAGTCCGGCGAGGCCCTGCTGGCCATTCTCAACGACGTGCTCGACCTGTCGAAGATCGAGGCCGGCAAGCTGGAGATCGAACAGATCCCCTTCAAGCTGAGCAGTGTGGCCGGCACCGCCTGTTCGGCGTTCGCCGACCTGGCGCGCGCCAAGGGGGTGACGCTGACCCTGGACCTGGGTTCGGCGGCGGGCTGCTACCTGGGCGATCCGACGCGCGTGCGGCAGATCCTCTACAATCTCGTCTCCAATGCTGTGAAGTTCACTGACGACGGCCAGGTGCGGATCGAGGCCGGCTATGACGACGGCCACCTGGAGATCAGGGTCACCGATACCGGCGTCGGCATTTCACAGGACAACCTCGGCAAACTGTTCGGCAAGTTTGACCAGCTGGACAGCTCGACCACCCGCCGGTTTGGCGGCACGGGTCTGGGCCTGTCCATCTGCCATGAGCTGGCCCAACTTATGGACGGCGAGATCGCCGTCACCAGTTTTGCCGGCGTCGGCTCGACCTTCACGCTGCGCCTGCCACTCAAGCGACTCGGCGACGAAGTGGGTGAGGCGCAGGAAGCGGTGGACGAAGCGGAAGCCGCCCCGCTCAGCCTGCGTGTGCTGGCCGCCGAAGACAACAGGGTCAACCAGATCGTCCTGACCACCCTTCTTGGCCAGGTCGGAGTGTCGCCGACCATCGTCGATGACGGCCAGGCCGCCGTCGATGCCTGGAACAGCGGCGAGTGGGACGTCATCCTGATGGATGTCCAGATGCCCGTCCTCGACGGCGTCGCCGCCACCCGCGCCATCCGCGAGGCCGAGGCCGCCACGGGACGCCGCCGAACACCAATCATCGCCCTTACCGCCAACGCCATGGCCCACCACGTCAGCCAGTATCTGGCGGCGGGCATGGACACCCATGTCTCGAAACCGATCCAGGCCATGGCGCTGTACGAGGCCTTGGCCTGGGCGGCGGATGAGGTCGAGGAGCAGGGCTCCAGCGAGGCCAGCGCCTAGGGTGTTCGACGCCGCAGATGAGGCGCCGAACATTCGAAAGTCCCTGTTGGTCGCTCTCGCTGGTCGGTCAGTTGATTCCACCTGACCGGCGAACGCTCAATTCGGCAACAGGGTCAGCAGTCGCCGGGACATGTCCAGCCGAAGTTTCCAGCGCGACCACACATCGGTGCCGATCGAGCCCGAGATCGCCGGGTCGAGCCCGCCGATCAGGCCGGATGGCGTCTCTTCGCTGAGCTCTCCAAGGAACGACAAGGCCCGCAGACGGCCGCGCGCGTCGTTGCGGGCCAGCGGGTCATAGCCTTCCAAAGCCGGCCGGAAGGTCGCGTGCCGGTCGCTCAGCCGCACCTTGCCGGCCGAACTCCAGTCGACGGCGAACAGGCCTGCGAAGGCTGAGTCGTCGTCTGAAACGGCGGCTCGCAGGGTCGGCACGCCGCCGACCAGAGTCAGGGGAATCGCCCGGCCACGGGAGCGCTGGCGGGTTGGCCCGTGGATGCGCACCCGGCAGGGGGCGAAGTCGAGGTCGATGACCTGGCCGGCCAGGGCGTCGGCCCCGATGATCCCGGCGATGGGAGTGTCGAACCCGGGCGCGCGGAAGTCGAGATCGACGATCTTGACCGGCAGGGCCGCGAGGGCCAGGCCGGCGACGCGGACCGGGGCAATAAGCTCAAGTGCGGTGATGCCCTCGCTTTGGGCGCGGGTCTCGTGGATCAGGGTCCTGGGCGCGCTGGGGTCGAGCAGATAGTCGCCGGCGATGCCGGCGACGCTGGCGGGGGCCACCACCGCGCCGTTCTCGAACCAGCAGGCGGCGGCCAGGGCCGGG
Organism: Caulobacter sp.; assembly: GCA_046595895.1. Lineage (GTDB taxonomy): Bacteria > Pseudomonadota > Alphaproteobacteria > Caulobacterales > Caulobacteraceae > Caulobacter. The sequence continues at coordinate 9,510 of JBKJSF010000203.1, forward strand.
CAACCGATCAGCGACGCCGCGAGCGCGGCCCCCACCAAGTTGGGAAGATCCAGGCGAGGTTGGCGGCGGCTCAGCCGACCGCCCGGGACAGGGCCTCGCCCACCGTCGGGGTGGCGGTGTCCTGATCGACACGGCGCAGTTCGCGGTCGCCGACCACCTCGTCGCAGGTGGCGCAGACCAGCTTGGGCCGGAAGCGGTGGCCGTTGTGGGTCATGTGGTTGGGGCCGCAGCCCTCGCCGTACACATGCCGCTCGCCCCAGTCGTAGAGGGTCAGCAGCAGCGGGCGCAGATCGCGACCCTTGGGGGTCAGGAGATACTCCTGGCGCGGCGGGCGGTCGGAGTACTGCCGCGGCTCGAGTACGCCGTGGGCGACCAGGGCTTTGAGGCGCGAGGCCAGGACATTGCGGGCGACACCCAGCCGCTCCTGCCACTGTTCGAAACGGCGTGTGCCGTTGAAGGCGTCGCGCAGGATCAGCAGGGTCCACGGGTCGCCGACAACCTCGAGGGTCGCCGCGATCGGGCAGCTCTGGCGGGAATAATCGGCGGTTCGACCCATGACCGTCAAATTGTGCCTTCCCCAGGAGGAAGGCAAGGGGGTTTCTTTTGAGAACCCCCTCGGCCACCCCGGGACAGACCCGGGGTGGCCTTGGTCAGGCCCTACTGCTGGGCGGCGCCGGGGGCGGCCGCCGCCTCGGCCTTGGCCTTGGCGGCAGCCTCGCGGGCGGCCTTGGCGGCGGCGGCCTTCTCCTGTGCCGCCTTGGCGCGGGCCTCGGCAGCCTGCTTGCGCTGCTCGGCGATCGCCGCGTCGCGCTGGGCCTTGGCCGCCGCCTGTTTGGCGAGCGCCGCTTCTCGGGTGGCCGCGTTGCGGGCCTGCGCCGCTTTCAGAGCCTCGGCGTTGCGGGCGTCAGCCTGGGCCTTCCGCTGCTCGGCCGTGGCCGCGTCACGCTGGGCCTTGGCTTCCGCCTGCTTGGCGACAGCGGCGGCGCGTGTGGCCGCATTGCGGGCATCAGCCACCCTGCGCGCTTCGGCGTTGCGGGCCTCCGCGGCGATACGGGGGTCCACCTTGGCGACAGGGGGCCTGATGACCGGCGGCGGCACGACAGGGGGCTGAGCGACAGGCGGCGTGCGCCCACCATCGCCCCGGCGACCCTCACGGTCCCCTCGGCGGTCGCCACGATCATCGGCGCGGGGCGGCAAGATCACGGGCGGCGGCGGGCCGCCGTCACGGCGATCGTCCCAGCGATCATCACGACGGTCGTCCCAGCGATCGTCCATGCGGTCGTCACGACGATCATCGCGGCGGTCGTCGATGCGGTCGTCCCGGCGATCATCGCGGAGGTCATCGATCCGGTCCTGGCGCGCGTCGGCCTGGCGACGAGCCGCCTCGGCCAGCCGCTCGCGGCGGCGCCATTCGTTCTCTTCGACCTTGCGGCGTTCGGCCTGAGCCTGGGCCCGCCTCAAGTCGCGAGCCCGGGCCAGGTAACGGCCGGCATAGTTCCGGCGGCCATAGGCAGCGTCCCGGTCGAGGCGGCGGCCACCCGAGTCGTAAAGCACGGCCAGCTGACCGCTGTCATAGGCATAGCCGTAGTCGGGATCGCGGACGAAGTAGGGCTGCTCCTCGCCCTGGCGGTAGTAGTACCAGCGCTCGCCGCCGCCCGAGAGGCGCTCGAGGTAACGGCGGCTGCCGTTTTCCTCTTCCCAGTAGGAAGGCTCGGAGTCGCCGTAATCGTATTCGTAGTCCGGGGCTTCATCGCCGTAGTCGCGATCGACCCGCTGGACGTCCGACCAGTAGTCACGCTTGACCGACCGCGCCGCGGCGGGGGCCAGGGGCGCGGGCGGGGCTTCCGGCAACGCCTCGACCGACGGGGCGATGTCATCGGCTTCGGCGATGACCACGCCTTCGGTCCTCGGGACCTCGGCCTTGGGGGCCGATTGCTGGTCGCAGGCGGCCAGGGTCAGGGCCGAGAGGGCGGCGGAAACCAGCAGGGCGGACCTGAGCATCTTGTAACTCCTGTGCATGTGACCAGACGAAACGTGCGGCCGAGCCACTCGGCTCCCGGCGCACTTGCCGAGGACCTGTTGATGCATCATGTGACAGTCCGCGCCTGAACCCCGCCTGAATTCGAAGGACACCCGCATGTTATCCGACCCCGTCGTCATCGCCTCCTTCGCCCGCACCCCGATGGGCGGCTTCCAGGGGGCGCTGTCGACCGTGAAGGCCACCGAGCTTGGGGCCGTGGCGGTCAGGGCGGCGCTGGAGCGGGCCGGGATCAGCGGCGACAAGGTCGAGCAGATCATCATGGGCTGCGTGTTGCCGGCGGGCCTGGGTCAGGCCCCCGCCCGTCAGGCGGCGCTGGGCGCCGGCCTGCCGCTGAGCGTCGAGGCCTGCACGGTCAACAAGATGTGCGGCAGCGGGATGCAGGCGGCGATCATGGCCCATGACGCCCTGGCGGCCGGCAGCGCCGACATCATCGTCGCCGGAGGCATGGAGAGCATGTCGGGCGCGCCCTACCTCATGACCAAGCACCGCGGCGGGGCCCGCATCGGCCACGACAGCATCAAGGACAGCATGTACCTGGACGGGCTGGAAGACGCCTACACCCCAGGCAAGCTTATGGGCGCCTTCGCCGAGGATTCCGCCCGTAGCTACCAGTTCACCCGCGAGGACCAGGACAACTACGCCATCGAGAGCCTGAGCCGGGCCCAGCACGCTATTTCGAGCGGGGCCTTCGAAGCCGAGATCGTCGCCGTCGAGGTCAAGACCCGCAAGGGCGTTGAGATCGTCAGTCAGGACGAGCAGCCGCCGAAGGGCGATGCCGGCAAGATCCCGACCCTGAAACCCGCCTTTGCCGCCGACGGCACGATCACCGCCGCCAATGCCTCTTCGATCAGCGACGGCGCCGCCGCCCTGGTGCTGACCCGCCAGTCGATGGCCCAGAAGCTGGGCATGCCGATCGTCGCCCGCATCGTCGCTCATGCGGCCCACGCCCATGAGCCGGGCCAGTTCACCACCGCCCCGGTCCCGGCCATGCGCAAGGTGCTGGCGAAGGCCGGCTGGAGTGTCGAGGACGTCGATCTGTTCGAAGTCAACGAAGCCTTCGCCGTGGTCGCCATGATCGCCCAGCGGGAGCTGGGCATTCCGCGCGACAAGCTGAACGTCAACGGCGGGGCGACGGCGCTGGGTCACCCCATCGGCGCCTCGGGGGCCCGAATCCTGGCCACCCTGCTGGCCGCGCTGCAGGCACGAGGCGGCAAGCGGGGCGTCGCCAGCCTGTGCATCGGCGGCGGCGAAGCCACCGCCATGGCGGTCGAGCTGGTCTAGGCCCGCCGGGTCAGCGCGCGGCGCCGGCCTTCTGGGCCGCGTCGATAACGTTCATGATCTGGCCGCCGGGCATCACCACATCGCCGCCCCGCTGGCCGGCCGGACAGGGGCCGATGTAACTGGCGTCGATTTTCATATCGATCACGCCGTTGGCCGCCGCATTGCTGGCGCCCTCCGTCTTGACCGTGACCAAGACCGTGAAGTTGCGCGTGAAGTCGCCCTTGACCGCGCCCGAGGAAGTCGTCTCGCCACCCATGGTGGTGCGGCAGACGGTGTAGAAGGTCCAACTCCCATCAGGCAGTTTGCTGTACTCGCGCTTGGAGCAGTCCTCGGCCGTGGCCGCCGGGTTAACCCAGGACACCGCCTCCGACGACTTGGCGTCGACGCACATCTTCATGGCCATGGTCCGGCCCTTGAGGGTGTTCTTGTATTCCCACTGGCCGAAGCTCGGCTTGGGCGGGCCTTCCGGAACTTTGGCCTCGGCGACGGCCGGCTTGGCGTCATCCCCCTTCACGTCGCCCGGATCGGCGCCCTTGTCACAGGCGGTCAGGGACAGAAGGCCGATCAGCGAAATACCGGCAAGAACTGCGCGCATGGATTTTTTCCCCGAGATCAGATTTTCCGAGAGGATAACGGGGATCGGACGGGCGCGCGAGGCGCTATATTCGAACCATGCCTAACGTCATCGACAACGTCGCCGCCGGCCGCTTCGAACTGATCGAAGAGGGCCAGACCGCCTACGCCGACTACCGCCGCGAGGGCGGCCGGTTGTACATCGACTATGTGTTCTCCCCCGTGCTCCTGCGCGGCAAGGGAACCAGCGACCGGCTGATGCGTGGGCTGCAGGCCGACGCCCTGGAGAAGGGCGAAGAGATCGTGCCGATCTGCGGCTATGCCGCGAGCTGGCTGAGGCGCCATCCGGGATGAAGCTTGCGACCGTTTTCCTGGTCGTGATGCTGACCGCGGGGCAGGCGATGGCCGCGCCGCCCGTGGCTACGCCCGCGCCACTGGTCTCCAGCTGGACGCCGGCGGAGATGAGGGCGCTGGCCCAGGGCATGGGCCTGACCGTCACCCAGGAGGCGCGGCTGGACAACGGCGACCCGGTGCTGGCCATGCGCGCCGTCACCGGCACGGCCTTCCTGGTCCAGGGGGCGGCCTGCGAGAAACTGCGCTGCCGGGGCGCGGTGCTGATGGCCTTTGTCACCTACGACACCCCGGTCAAGGCGCAGGAGGCAGTCAAGCGACTGGACTTCGCGGCCGTGGCGGTGCGGGCCGATGACCCCAAGGTGCTGACCCTGAGCCGCTATCTGGTGTTCGACGGCGGTGTGCATCGCCAGAACCTGCAGGCCAATGTCGAACTGTTCCTGGCGGTCGTCGAACAGGCGCGCGGCCTGATGTGAGGTTGCCGTGCCCGTGAAGGCGGGTATCGTTCAAAAAAAGCGGGCCAAAAAAATGCGGGAACAGGCGATGAGCGGGCCAGTCGACAAGAGCCTCCGGGCGCGGGCCGAGGCGGTGATTCCCGGCGGCATGTATGGCCACCAGTCGGTCGGCCTGCTGCCCGACGACTATCCGCAGTTCTTCGCCGGCGGCGACGGGGCCTATCTGACTGACGTCGATGGCCGGCGCTATCTCGACCTGATGTGCGCCTATGGGCCCAACCTGTTCGGCTACGGCCATCCGGAGATCAACGCCGCCTATGTGCGCCAGCTCGAGATCGGCGACGCCCTGACCGGGCCGACCGGGCTGATGGTAGAGCTGGCCGAGGCGATGGTGGCCATGGTCGGCCACGCCGACTGGGCGATGTTCTGCAAGAACGGCACCGACGCCACCACCATGGCCATGATGACGGCCCGGGCCCACACCGGGCGCAAGGGACTGGTGCTGGCCAGAGGGGCCTATCATGGGGCCGCTCCCTGGTGCACGCCAAGGCCGGCCGGGGTGGTCCCCAGCGACAAGGCCCACCAGCACTTCTGCGCCTACAACGACGTCGAGAGCCTTGAGACGGCGGTGGTCGCGGCCGGGGACGACCTGGCGGCGATCTTCGCGGCGCCCTTCCGGCATGACGCCTTCATCGACCAGGCGGCGCCGGACCCGGCCTATGCGCGGCGGGCGCGGGAGCTGGCCGATGAGCGCGGCGCCCTGCTGGTGGTCGACGACGTGCGCGGCGGCCTCAGGGTGGCGCGAGACTGCAGCTGGTCGGTGCTGGGGGTCGACCCGGACCTGTCGACCTGGGGCAAATGCATCGCCAACGGCAATCCGATCTCGGCCCTGCTGGGCAATGACAAGGCCCGCAAGGCGGCGGCCTCGATCTATGTGACAGGCAGCTTCTGGTTCGCTGGAGCGGCGATGGCGGCGGGGCTGGAGACCCTGCGGCTGGTGCGGCAGACCGACTATCTGGAGCGGATGCAGGGGTTGGGGATGCGGTTGCGCAGCGGCCTGCAGGAAAGGGCGTCGGCGGCGGGGTTCGGCCTGCGTCAGACCGGGCCGGAGACCATGCCGCTGTTCCTGTTCGACGAGGACCCCGACCTGCGGCTGGGCTTCGCCTGGGCCAGCGCCATGCTGGCGCGCGGGGTGTACGTGCATCCCTGGCACAACATGTTCCTCTGCGCGGCGATGACGCGGCAGGACATCGACGGCGCGCTCGATGCGGCGGAAGCGGCGTTCGGCGACCTCAGGCGTGACGCCGGCTCCCTCGGTCCTGTCGAGAAGCTGGCCTTCCTGGCCGCGCGCTGACAAGCTGGAAAAAAATCAGATCCAACCGGGAGAGAGACATGGCCTTCACCGAATACGCCGAGCATGACGGACTGGGGCTGGCGGCGCTGGTGAAGGCGAAGAAGGTTTCGCCTGGGGAAGTCCTCGAGGCGGCCATCGAACGGATCGAGGCGCACAACGGCGTGCTCAACGCCGTGGTCCACAAGGAATACGACGAGGCCCGCAAGGTCGCGGCCGGCGAGTTGTCCGACGGGCCGTTCAAGGGCGTGCCGTTCCTGATCAAGGACCTGGGGGCGCAGGTGAAGGGATGGCCGCGGACCTCCGGCTCGATGTTCGCTCAGGTTTCCGCCGACGCCGACGACAGCGAACTGGTGCGGCGGTTTCGCGCCTCGGGCGTGGTGCTGGTTGGCAAGACCAACACCCCGGAGTTCGGCATTCCAGGGGTGACCAACAGCCGGCGCCTGGGCAAGTGCTCCAACCCCTGGGACCCGACGCGGATCAGCGGCGGCTCCTCCGGCGGCGCGGCCAGCGCGGTCGCGTCGGGTATGGCGCCCCTGGCCCACGCCAGCGACGGCCTGGGCAGCATTCGCATTCCGGCCGCCTGCTGCGGTCTGGTCGGGATGAAGGTCACCCGCGACCGCAATCCCAACGGCGGCGAGGACTATGACCGGGCCATCGGCTTCTCGGTCGATCACGTGGTCAGCCGCACGGTGCGCGACAGCGCCGCCATGCTCGACGCCACCGGCTATCCGGAACCGGCCAGCCCCTACGCCCATCCATCCAAGGACCGGCCCTATCTGGACGAGGTCAGCCGCTCGCCCGGAAGCCTGCGCATCTTCTGGTCCCCGGAGACCCCGAACGGCAAGCCTATCTCCGAGGAGGTGGCGGCCAAGCTGGCCGAGACGGCGGCCACCCTGAAGGCGCTGGGCCACGAGGTGGTCGAGCAGGGGCTGGGGATCGATTATCGCACCCTCTACCGGGCCCAGTCGCTGGTCTCGGCCAGCAACTTCTCCGCCGGGGTGCGGCGCTGGGTCGAGATGCTGGGCCGCGAGCCCGGCGAGGGAGAGATCGGGAACCTGGCGCGGCGCGGCTATGAGGCCGGCAAGCGGATCACCGGCGAACAGGCGATGTGGGGCTGGCAGCAGCTGCGGCTGATGAACCGCGAGATCCTGCGGAATTTCGAGAGCTTCGACGTCTATCTGACGCCGGTGCTGGCGACGACGCCACCCAAGCATGAGTTCCTCGACACCCAGACCGACGACCTCAAGGCCTTCGACAAGGCCCAGGCGGCGACCTTCCCCTTCACCCCGCCGTTCAATTTCACCGGCCAGCCGTCGCTGAGCCTGCCACTGCATCAATCGTCAGACGGCCTGCCGATCGCCATGATGTTCACCGGACGCTATGCCGACGAGGGCACGCTGTACCGGCTGGCCGGACAGCTGGAGAAGGAAATGCCGTGGAAGGACCGGCGGCCCAGGGTCTGGGGGTAGGCTAGAAACCGTCAGCCTTCGCTGCCGCTGGCCATCTTCTCGATGCGCTTGGCTGCATTCTCGAGCGCCGCCGCCGCCTTGATCTCGACCCGCGCCTGCTCGGCCTGAACCTTGGCCAGCTCGTTCTGCATATGGGTCAGCCGCAGCTTCAAATCCGACAGCTCGTCGGTCAGCAGCAGGGCGGTCATCAAGAACAGCCGGGTCTCGCCCAGCTGGCCGACGTCCTGGCCGACCTGCCGCACCTGCTGGTCAAATGCGGCGGCCAGGTCCATCAGGTGGCGTTCCTGGCCGTCCTCGCAGCCGACCAGAAAGGACTTGCCGTTCACCGTCACATTGAGCTGGCCCATCTAGCCCTCTCCCAGCGCCGAACGGATTTCGCCGATGGCCCGGCCAAGCGCTTCGCTGGCCTGGGTCCCGGCCTCCTCCAGCGCCCGCTCGCGGGCCCGCGACGCGTCCAGTTCGGAGGCCAGCCGGGCGCGGTCGGCGTCGAACAGGCCGCCGGCCTCGCGCACCCGTTCGCTCATCCGCTGCTCCAGCACCCCCAGCGCCCGCTCCAGGCGGCGCGCGGCCAGGTCGAGGGCGCTGCCCTCCGACTCTCCGCTCATTCGTCGCGCTCCTTGATCACGGGTTCTCTATAGACTGGGTTGGGCGAAGACCGGAAGGCGGTTGCGCCAAAGCCCTTCCCATGCGAACGCCCCCGGCATCGGCAGCAACAGCGAGTCCCCCATGTCCGTCAGTCCCGTGAAGATGGCCGACGCCATTCGCGTGCTCTCCATGGACGCGGTCCATGCGGCGAAATCGGGGCACCAGGGCGCGCCCATGGGCCTGGCCGACGTCGCCACGGTGCTGTTCACAAAGTTCCTCAAGTACGATGCGGCCAAGCCCGACTGGGCCGATCGCGACCGCTTTGTACTGTCGGCCGGCCACGCCTCGATGCTGGTCTACAGCCTGCTCCACCTGACCGGCTCCAAGGCCGTGACCATGGATGAGATCAGGAACTTCCGTCAGTGGGGATCAAAGACTCCCGGCCACCCCGAGTACGGCCACACCCCCGGCGTCGAGACCACCACAGAGCCGCTGGGCCAGGGCATCGCCACGGCCGTCGGCATGGCCATGGCCGAACGCTCGATGCAGGCCCGCTATGGCGACGACCTCGTCGATCACCGCACCTGGGTGATCGCCGGCGACGGCTGCCTGATGGAAGGTGTCAGCCACGAGGCCATCAGCCTGGCCGGGCGGCTGAAGCTCGCCAGGCTGACGGTGCTGTTCGACGACAACAACACCACCATCGACGGGGCCGCCACCATCTCCGAGACGGGCGACCAGCTGGCCCGGTTCAAGGCCGCCGGCTGGGCGGTCAAGGCGGTCGATGGCCACGACCACGGCAAGATCGCCGCCGCCCTGCGCTGGGCAACGAAACAGGACCGGCCGACGATGATCGCCTGCAGGACCCTGATCTCGAAGGGCGCCGGCCCCAAGGAAGGCGACGTCCACGGCCACGGCTACAGCCTGTTCGATGAGGAAGCGACCCTGGCCCGCCAGGCCATGGGCTGGCCGCTGCCGCCGTTCGAGGTTCCCGAGGACATCGCCGAGGCCTGGCGCAAGGCCGGCCGCAAAGGCGCGTCGGTCCGCCGCAAGTGGGACGCCCGCCTGAAGGCCAGCGACAGGGGCGGCGATTTCACCCGCGCCATGAAGGGCGACCTGCCCAGGGACGCCTTCAAGGCCCTCGACGCCTATGTCGCCGACCTGCTGAACGAGCCGGTGGCCAACGCCACCCGCGTCCACAGCGGCTCGGCCCTCAGCAGGCTGACCCCGGCCATTCCGGAAATGATCGGCGGCTCGGCCGACCTGACCGGCTCCAACAACACCTACGTCAAGGGCATGCTGCCCTTCGACGCTCCCGACTACGCCGGGACCTACGTCCATTACGGCGTGCGCGAGCACGGTATGGCGGCGGCGATGAACGGCATGGCGCTGCACGGCGGTGTCATCCCGTTCAGCGGCACCTTCATGGTGTTCAGCGACTACAGCCGCGCCGCCATCCGGCTCGGCGCCCTGATGGGCGTCCGCGTCATCCATGTGATGACCCATGACAGCATCGGCCTTGGCGAAGACGGCCCGACCCACCAACCGGTCGAGCACCTGGCCGCCCTGCGCGCCATGCCGAACCTGCTCGTCTTCCGCCCGGCCGACGCGGTGGAAGCCGCCGAATGCTGGCGCGCGGCGCTGGAGCAGAAGACCACCCCGTCGATCATGGCGCTCTCCCGCCAGAAGTCCCCGGTCGGGCGCACCTTCGCGCCGGAAAACATGTCGGCCAAGGGCGCCTATGAACTGGCGCCGGCCACCGGCGAAGCCCAGGTGACCATCTTCGCCAGCGGCACCGAGGTGGCGGTGGCCATGTCGGCCCGCGGCCAGCTGGAGGCCGAGGGCATCGGAACCCGGGTCGTCTCCACCCCCTGCTGGGAACTGTTCGAACAGCAGCCCGCCGCCTACCGCCGGCAGGTCATCGGCAAGTCCAGGAGCCGCGTCGCCGTGGAGGCCGCGGTGCGTTTCGGCTGGGAACGCTTCATCGGCGAGGACGGCGTCTTCGTCGGCATGACCGGCTTTGGCGCCAGCGCCCCCTTCGAGCGCCTCTACAAGGAGTTCGGCATCACCAGCGAGGCTGTGGTCGCAGCCGCGAAGGCGAAACTCACCCAATAGCTTCCCTTCTCCCGCCTGTCGGGAGAAGGTGGCGCAGCGGGCCGAGCAGCAGTAAATCCGGGGACACTATATAGATTTCCCGCACCGCTGGTTGGCGCGGAAACACCGACGATCGGAAATCTATATAGTGTCCCCGGATTTACTGCCCCACCGCCGGTGACCTGCTCGGAGACTGACCCATGCGCCGCCTGACCCTCGCCGTCCTCGCCGCTACCGCCATCGCACTACCGGCTTACGCCGCCGGTCCGGTCGCCCTGCAGGGCCAGAACCCGCTCTCCGACACGGCCGATTCCTTCCCACGGATCGTGGGCCCCACCGGCCCCAAGATCGACCGCATCAACCAGGCCCTGACCCGCGCAGACGCCCGCGGCAAGAAGGCCATGAAGGACTGCGGCAAGGGCAAGGACATCGAATTCGAACGGGCCATCACCGCCCCGATGATCGGCCAACCCTTCCTCAGTCTGACCGCCAGCGACTACGCCAGCTGCGGCGGCGCTCACCCGTCGATCAACCAGACGCATCTGACCTACGACCTGGGTACAGGCCGCCCGATAAACTGGGCCGAATACCTGCCGGCCGAGCTGGTAAAGCCCGAAATCCTCGTCGATGCCGGCGACGGCAGCCAGCTGGGCGCCGTCCAGGCCCCGGCTTTGCTGGAGTTCTACAAGTCCGCCGCCAAGGCCCAGCGCAAGGACCGCGACTGCGACGAGGTCTATGACGGCGCGACCAGCCTCTACCTGTGGATCGACGCCAAGGCCCAGGGCGTGGCCATGGCCATGGCCGGCGTCCCGCACGCCGTTCAGGCCTGCAACGAGGCCGTCATCATGAAGACCGACGAGCTGCGCCAGCGCGGCGCCAAGCCGGCCCTGACCGACGCCATCGACGCCGCCAAGAAAGCCAAGCACTACCAATGAAACTCGGAACGCCCCTCGCGCCCAACTCCGTCAAGGTGATGCTGCTCGGCTGCGGCGAGCTCGGCAAGGAAGTGGTGATTGAACTTCAACGGCTCGGCGTCGAGGTGATCGGCGTCGACCGCTACGCCAATGCCCCGGCCATGCAGGTCGCCCACCGGTCCCACGTCATCCAGATGACCGACGCCGCCGCCCTGCGCGCCCTCGTCGAAGCCGAGCGCCCACACCTGATCGTGCCGGAAATCGAGGCCATCGCCACCGACGAACTGGCCCGCATCGAGGCCGATGGCCTGGCTGTCGTCATCCCGACGGCCCGCGCTACCCAGCTGACCATGCACCGCGAGGGCGTCCGCCGCCTGGCCGCCGAAGAGCTCGGTCTGCCGACCAGCCCCTACGCCTTCGCCACCAGCCAGGACGAGCTCGAGGCCGGCGCCGAAAAGGTCGGCTACCCCTGCTTCGTCAAGCCGGTGATGAGTTCCTCCGGCAAGGGCCAGTCCTACGTCGAGACTCCGGCCGACGTCGCCGCCGCCTGGGACTACGCCCTGTCGGCCGGCCGGGTCGCCGAGGCCAAGGTCATCGTCGAGGGCCGTATCGCCTTCGACTACGAGATCACCCTGCTGACCGTCCGCTCGCTGGACGCCGCCGGAAACGTCCAGACCAGCTTCTGCGCCCCGATCGGCCACCGCCAGGTCAAGGGCGACTACGTCGAAAGCTGGCAGCCCCAGGCGATGAGCTCCCTGGCTCTCGACCGAGCCCGAGACATGGCCGGCAAGGTCACCGCCGCCCTCGGCGGCCGCGGCCTGTTCGGGGTCGAACTGTTCGTGAAAGGCGACGACGTCTGGTTCAGCGAGGTCAGCCCCCGCCCGCATGACACCGGCCTGGTCACACTTGCCACCCAGACCTACAGCGAGTTCGCCCTGCACGCCCGCGCCATCCTCGGCCTGCCGGTCGATGTCACCCTTGAGCGGCCAGGGGCCAGCGCGGTGATCTACGGCGGCATGGAAGCGGTCGGGGTCGGCTTCGAGGGCGTTGCCGATGCGCTGGCCGTGCCAGGGGCGGACCTGCGCCTGTTCGGCAAGCCGGAGGCCTTCGAACGCCGCCGCATGGGGGTGGCCATTGCGCGCGGGGCGGATACCGAGGAGGCGCGGGCGCGGGCCACTGCAGCCGCCGCGAAGGTGCGGGTCGTCGCCACCTGAGCCCATTCGGGACGGACGCGGATTACATGCCGTAACCCTCCTTGACCCCCGTCGGGGTTGACTTCCCGCCCCCCAAACGCAAAACCCCGGCCAACTCAGAACATCGTTGGCGGGAGCCCTTCACCCATGACCATCCGCGTCGCCATCAACGGCTTTGGCCGTATCGGCCGTCTCGTTCTCCGCTCGATCGCCGAGCACGGTCGCACCGACATCGAGGTTGTCGGCATCAACGATCTCGGTCCCGTCGAGACCAACGCCCACCTGCTGCGCTACGACAGCGTCCATGGCCGGTTCCCGGGCACGGTGACGACCGGCGAGGACTGGATCGACGTCGGCATGGGCAAGATCAAGGTCAGCGCAGAGCGTGACCCGGCGAACCTGCCGCACAAGGCGCTGGGCGTCGACATCGCCTTCGAATGCACCGGCATCTTCACCGCCAAGGACAAGGCCTCCGCCCACCTCACCGCCGGCGCCCGCCGCGTGCTGGTCAGCGCTCCGGCCGACAACGCCGACAAGACCATCGTCTATAAGGTCAACCACGAGACCCTGACCGCTGACGACATCGTCGTCTCCAACGGCAGCTGCACCACCAACGCCCTCGCCCCGGTCGCCAAGGTCCTGAACGACCTGTTCGGCATCGAGCGCGGCTACATGACCACCATCCACAGCTACACCGGCGACCAGCCGACGCTCGACACCATGCACAAGGACCTCTACCGCGGCCGCGCCGCCGGCCTGAGCATGATCCCGACCTCGACCGGCGCCGCCAAGGCCCTGGGCCTGGTGCTGCCGGAACTGAAGGGCAAGCTGGACGGGTCCTCGATCCGCGTGCCGACCCCCAATGTCTCGGTCGTCGACCTGAAGGTCGTCGCCGGCCGCGAGGTCACCGTCGCCGAGATCAACGCCGCCCTGCAGGCAGCCGCCGACGGTCCGATGAGCGGCGTGCTGGCGACCACCAACGAGCCGCTGGTCTCCATCGACCTCAACCACGTCGCCGCCAGCTCGACCGCCGCCCTGCCGCAGACCCAGGTTGTCGATGGAAAGCTGGCCCGCGTGCTGACCTGGTATGACAACGAATGGGGCTTCGCGACGCGGATGAGCGACACCGCACTGGTGATGGCGAAGTTCCTCTGATGGCCCGGCTGGCGGGGATCATCGTCCTGATGGTCGCCGCCACCTACCTGCTGGCCCACTTTGTCGGAACCGCCTGCGGCGCGCTCTGGGCCTGGTGGATTCACCAGGAGGATATCGCCAGAAATCCCCAACTGATGCCGCTCGGCCTGAGCGGCCAGCCTTGGCTCGGCGTCGCTGTCGTCTCGATCTGCGGGGGCCTCTGGATTTGGCTTTGGCGCAAAGCCTTCATGGACGGGCGCCGTGTTCCAATAGCGGCCATCGGTTGCGCCGCAATGTTCGTCGCTGTCGCCGGCTATGGCTGGCATACCTTTACCCTGATGTGAGCCCGACCATGCCCTTCCGCTCCCTCGAAACCGCCGACCTCGCCGGCAAGCGTGTCCTGGTCCGGGTCGATCTCAACGTGCCAATGGCCGACGGGGCGATCACCGACGACACCCGCCTGCGCGCCGTGCTGCCGACCATCCGCTACCTGAGCACCAAGGGCGCGAAGACCATCCTGCTGGCCCACTTCGACCGGCCCAAGGGCAGGCGCGTGCCGGCGATGAGCCTGGCCCCCATCGCCGAGCCGCTGTCGGCCCTGCTCGAACAGCCGGTCTTCTTCGCTGACGACTGCATCGGCGAGCCCGCCTATCGGGTCGTGACCAAACTCGAGAACGGCGGCGTCGCCCTGATGGAGAACCTGCGCTTCCATCCGGGCGAGGAGGCCAACGACCCCGCCTTCGTCACCGAACTGGCCGCCTTCGGCGATCTCTACGTCAACGATGCCTTCAGCGCCGCCCACCGCGCCCACGCCTCGACCGACGGCATCGCCCGCCTGCTGCCGGCCTATCCGGGCCTCTCGATGCAGCGTGAACTGGAAGCCCTCGACGCCGCCCTCGGCGCCCCCAGGCGCCCGGTGCTCGGTATCGTCGGCGGCTCCAAGGTCTCGACCAAGCTCGACCTGCTCAACAACCTGGTGACCAAACTCGACCGCCTGGCCATCGGCGGCGGCATGGCCAACACCTTCCTGGCCGCGCAAGGCATCGACGTCGGCGCCAGCCTTTGCGAGCACGACCTCGGCGACACCGCCCGCGAAATCATGGCCTCCGCGCAAAAAGCCGGCTGCGAACTCCTCCTCCCCGTCGATGTCGTCACCGCCACCGAGTTCAAGGCCGGCGGCGCCCACAAGGTCCAGGGGCTGGACGACCTCGCCGCCGCCGACCGCATCCTCGACGCCGGCCCGGAAACCACCAAGCGCCTGCTGGCCGCCATGGACGCCTCCGCCACCCTGATCTGGAACGGCCCCCTCGGCGTCTTCGAACTGCCCCCCTTCGACGCCGCCACCGTCGCGGCGGCGAAACACGCCGCTCAGCTGACCACGGCCGGCAAGCTGGTCGCCGTGGCCGGCGGCGGCGACACCGTCGCGGCGCTGAACCATGCTGGCGTGGCGGCGGAGCTTACTTTCGTGAGTACCGCCGGCGGCGCCTTCCTCGAATGGATGGAAGGCAAGGTCCTGCCCGGCGTCGAGGCGTTGCAGGTCTAGCCTACCCAGTAGGCGATCAGCCCGACCGCCACCGCCAGCAGCATCCAGCCCGGGTGCTTCCCGCGTGTGCCCCAGGCGTTGCCGATAGCGCCGAAAGCGAACTGGCCTCCGGCAAGAACGCCGACCGCCAACCGCACCTCGGGCCCCGCCGCGTTCGCCGCCCAGACCAGCGCCAGGCCACAGAGCAGCCAGCTGAAGGTGCTGTATTGCAGGAGCACCGGAACCAGCCGCTGGATCACCACGCCTATCCGCCGGTCGCCGGCCGCCACCGCCGCCAACGGCCGGACCATCAGCTTCTGGGTCAGGACCCCGTGGATGACGGCCGTCCCGCCGCCGATAACCCCGGCCGCTGTCAGGGCCACGCTGTGGATATCCATCACCATACACTCCTGTATGGTTGGTTTGTGCAACCCGCCGTGGCCCGAGTCAATACATCTGTGTATGGTCGGCCGATGAGCGACCGCCTCTCCAGGTCCGACTGGATCGACCACGGCCTGAAAACCCTGGCCGCCGAGGGGCCGAACGGCCTCAAGGCCGGCCCCCTCTCGGCGGCGCTGAAGGTTTCGCGCGGCAGCTTCTACTGGCACTTCGCCGACCTGGCCGCCTTTCATGCCGCCCTGCTGGCCGCCTGGCAGGAACGGATCACCGAACAGACCATCCAACTTCTGGAGAGCGAGAAGGCCGGCCCCGACCGCCTGCGCTTCCTGCTGCGCCGCGCCTTCCACGACCGGGGTGGCCTGGACCGGGCGGTGCGCGCCTGGGCGAGCCACGACAGCGCGGTGGCCTCGGCCGTCGCCGCCGTCGACACCCGGCGCATTGACTACATCGCCGACTTGATCGCCGCCTCGGGGGTTGAGGCGGCGCGCGCCAGCGAACGGGCGACCTTCCTCTACTGGGCCTACCTGGGCCGCGACGGGGTGATGGACCCAGCCCACGCCACCCTCGGCGCCAGCGCCCTCAACGCCATCAGCGACCTGTTCGAGACCTGACGTAGCGTCGCCCTTGTCGGCGGCGCGATCTTGTCGCATCCCTGCGTCAGGGCCAACGACGCCCAAGGGGAGATTCCAATGTTTTCGCACATCATGATCGGCGCCAACGACCTCGATCGCGCCAAGACCTTCTATGACGCCCTGCTCGGCACGCTTGGCGTACGGCCGGCGACGGTCGATGGCCACCGCTTCTTCTACATCACCAAGACCGGCGTGTTCGGCGTCTCCAAGCCGATCGACGGCGAGGCGGCCACCTTCGCCAACGGCGGCACCATCGGCTTTGCCTGCGACTCGCCGGAACAGGCCAAGGCCTGGCATGAGGCCGGTCTCGCGGCCGGCGGCACGGCCATCGAGGACCCGCCCGGCGTGCGCGAGGGCAGCGTCGGCAAGATGTACCTCGCCTATCTGCGCGATCCGGACGGCAACAAGCTGTGCGCCATGCACCGCCTGCCGGCCTAGGGACCAGGCGCCGGCCCGACGGCCGGCGCCATCCTCGCCATGCACAAGGGATCCTGCCTCTGCGGCGCGGTGCGCTTCTCGACCACCGCCGCCATCGACCATTCCGACGCCTGCCACTGCAGTATGTGCCGCAAGGCGTCCGGCCATTTCTGGGCCTCGGCCGACGTGCCCAAGGAGACCCTGACCATCGAGGGTGAGGATGCGCTCCGCTGGTACCCCTCCTCCGAAAAGGTCCGCCGCGGCTTCTGCGGGACCTGCGGCTCGCAGCTGTTCTGGGACCCCATCCACGGCAAGCGTATCGCCTTCGCCATGGGGGCGCTCGACAAGCCGACCGGCCTGAAGCTGTCCAAGCACATCTTCGTCGCCGACAAGGGCGACTACTACGAGATCGCCGACGGCCTGCCGCAGGAAGGACTGTAGTCACGAACGCCATGGCCGACCACATCATCACCGTTCTCGACAAGCCCGACGGCGGTGAGCGGGTTCTGATCGTGCTGCGGCCGGACGGCCTGTTCACCTATCGCCACCAGTGGTCCGAGGGCGCAGGCTGGTCCGCCGAGGGACTCGATTGTGGCCTCTACGATTCCCCCGAGACGGCGGAAGCAGAAGCCAGGCTTCGCGTGGCCTGGCTAGTCCCGAGCTTCCATTGACCCCGGCCGCCCCAATCGTGATCACGCAGCCGTGACAGCCGGGGGTGACTCCACGCCCGCCCCCGTCTAAACCCGCCCCACAAAATCAAAACACTACCCCCGCAAGGAGTTCTCCGTGGCCCGCATCACCCTGCGCCAGCTGCTCGACCACGCCGCCGAGCACGACTACGGCCTGCCCGCCTTCAATATCAACAACATGGAACAGGGCCTGGCGATCATGGAGGCGGCCGACGCCGTCGACGCGCCGGTCATCATCCAGGCCAGCCGCGGGGCGCGGAACTACGCCAACGACATCATGCTGGCCCGGCTGATCGACGCCCTGGTCGAGATCTATCCCAACATCCCGGTCTGCATGCATCAGGACCACGGCAATGGTCCGGCCACCTGCGCCACAGCCATCCAGTACGGCTTCACCAGCGTGATGATGGACGGTTCGCTGGAAGAAGACGCCAAGACCCCCGCCTCCTACGAGTACAACGTCGACGTCACCCGCCGGGTGGTCGACATGGCCCACAGCTGCGGCGTCTCGGTCGAGGGCGAGATCGGTGTGCTCGGTTCGCTGGAGACCGGCATGGGCGAGGCCGAGGACGGCCACGGCT
>JBKJSF010000122.1:0-64540 GCA_046595895.1 Caulobacter sp.
GCGTCATTCGGAGGCATTACGATTACGGTGAGAGTGCATCCAAATATGCGCTTCTATATCTGGCCTCACGGCCTGACCTGAAGGGGTAGCCGCCAGATATAGAAGCGCATATTTGGATGCACTCTCACCGTAATCGTAATGCCTCCGAATGACGCATTCAGCGTTTCAAGATGCTTCGAACACAGTAATCCCGGCCCCGGTATCTGATCGCTGTTTGATGCCGAACCCCTGCTGACGCAACAGGCCTTCGTACTCGGCCGCTGTCCTTTGCCGTGCGGCAAAAAGCGTCAGCATGACAATGTCGAGGGTCTTCGACCAATCTGCCTCGCCGCCTTCAGGAACCTCGGTTTCGATCAGCAACAGTTTCGCCTGATCTGACGCGCTGGTGCGGACCGCCTTGAATATTTGAGACGCGTGTTCATCATCCCAGTCGTGGATGACTTCCATCAGGATGTACCCGTCACCCGCCGGAATCGGGTCCTTGAAGAAATCGCCACCAACGAAAGACAGTCGGCCGCCCTCGTCGCCGCCCTGGCTGGCAGCTTCCACCACATGGGGTAGATCGAACAACGTGCCGGTCGTCCTCGGGCAGGCCTGCAGGATCGCCCGAATGAGATGCCCCTGGCCACCGCCGACGTCGACGACGTGGCCAAATGAACTGAAATCATAATTGGCGGTGATGGCCCCGATCTGGCCCATCGACTTCCCCACCATGGCGCCATCAAAGATGCGGGCTTCGTCGGGTTGCTCCTCAAGTCTCCCCCAGAAGCCGCCCGCGAAGGCCTCGGAGGCCGCGGATTCACCCGTAGCGACAGAATGGTGAAGCCGTTCCGCGCTTCGCCAATTGAGCGTCAGCCCGAACATGCGGGCGAAGTCGCGCATGGACCTGGGGTGGTCGGATCGAAGCAGCCGAGAGGCCTCGGTATGGCGGACCTGGCCATCCCTCAGCTCGAAGACGCCGTGACTGTCGAGCAGCCTGATAACGCGCCCAAGCGCGTTCGCGTCAGCGCCGGACGAACTGGCCAGGGTGGCAACGGTCTCGGGACCTTCCCCCAGCATGTCGGCAATCCCGAGGTCAGCGACGACGTGAAGGCACCGCGATGCAAAATAGGCCGCCGACAATTGCTGGATGCAGGCAAACGGATTGGTTTCTGCCACGCTCTGATGCCCTTGATGCTGGATTTTCGAATACTGCGGGGACGAATTGGTTTTGTCGAGCCGGGGACAATATGGCGCCTTCCACGGTTGGCCAGACTGTAAACATGCCGCTCAAGATCAGATCGAATTATCGCCGCTTGGGATATCGCGAAAACAATGGCGCGCTATATTCGAATGTAGTGCGAGCTTCTAGACTGAATATCTCGCACCTGGTCCAGCAACCAGAGCGCCGAGTTCTCGGTCAGGGTCCCAGGGTCGAACAGCTTTTCCTTATCAAGCATACGGAGAATTGCATCATCAGTCAGGGAGAGTGTCTGGCCGCACATGCGCCAACCGTCGAATCGGCGCTGTTCAATTGCCTTGGTCATGACCAGTTGCAGCCGGCTATGGCGAGAATCTCTGCTGATCGTCTCGTACAGTTCGCAGACATCGGCCCGATCACCTTCCAGCACCTGCAAAAACCAACTGTCGCAGAAAAGCAAAGCGCCCGTTACGGACAATCTCTCGTTGTTGAGAACTGAATTGGACAGTATTGAATTCATCGCGAGGGAAATTGAGTTGATAGTGTGGGATGTGGCTCGACTGTAATACATCAAACTGTAGAGTGCCATGGAGTGGCCTTTTCAGTCAATTGTTACAATAGAAGGCGGACAAAATTCAATATTTACTGAATTTAGACCGTGATTTTTTATCTCTTCCCAATGTCGTGGCACGGCATAGTTTCGACTTCGAGCCCCGCGAGGGCCTGGTTGATGGCATCCAGCAGGCTTTCCCCCGTGATTGGCTTGGCAAGGTGAACGTTGGCGCCGGCCTCATGGCTCGCCTGGACGTGCTCAGACAGGGCGTTGGCCGTCATCATGATGATGGGCACATTTCGACCGGGAGACCCTGACGACCTGATTGTACGGATGGCCGTCAGCCCGTCCATCACGGGCATCTGCATGTCCATGAAGATCAGGTCGAACACCTCACGGCTCGCGGCTTCGACGGCCTCCCGACCGTTCTCGACGGTGACGACCTCCGCCATCCCCGACAGCATCAATTCGGCGACCTTGCGGTTGGTTGGATGATCGTCGGCGACCAGCACCCTGAGCTGTTGGTTCTCGATAGTGACGGGCTTGGCCTGGTATGGCTCCGGCCCGGCAGTCGCAATGGGTTTCAGGGGAACTTCCAGCCAGAATCTGGCGCCCTCTCCCCGGCGGCTTTCGCAATCGATGACCCCGCCCATCAGGCCCGCCAGGTCTCGGCAGATGGCCAGACCGAGTCCGGTTCCTCCGAATCTGCGAGTGATCGACGAGTCCGCCTGCTGGAAGCGGTCGAAAATGCGATCCTTGGTATGCTCGTCGAAGCCCAGCCCGTTATCCCTTACGGAATATATGACGGCGCCGGCCGGAGCCGTTGACAGCTCTGCGTGAATGACTCCCGCATCCGTGAATTTCACGGCATTACTCAGGAAATTCGACATGATCTGTCGAATCCGCAAAGCATCTCCGATGTAGCAGGGCGCCACGTCTTCGGAGATCGATAGCTGGATTGAAATGCCCTTCTCGTCGGCCCGAAGCTGGAACAGCTCAACGGTCGAACGGGCGATCGCCCGCAAGTCGAACGGCTCGGTGTCGATCTCCACCGCTCCGGCCTCAATCCGGGACATGTCGAGCAAATCGGACAGCAGTGCGGTCAGAGCGCCTCCGGAGGTGGCCACCAGATCGACCAGTTCCCGCTCTCGGGCGCCCAGGGCGCTTCTGGAAAGAAGGTCGGCTGCAGCGACAATCCCGTTCAAGGGCGTTCGCAGTTCATGACTCATGTTGGCGAGGAAGGCTGATTTCGCGATGCTTGCCTCTTCAGCCCTGACCAGGGCCTCAGACAGCGCCAGCCTGGCGTGATGCTGCTCGGTCACGTCCTCGCCAACGGTGATGATGAGCTGTGGGCCCCGCGCGTTGTGGGTCGCTACTTTTCGCGTGGTCCAGAATTGCAACCGACCATCCGGCCCGGTAACAGGCGCATCGAACTCAACCGCCATCTCCGTAGACCGGGCGACGGCGAGGTCTTCAGCTCTGGACCGTTCCGCTTCGTCGCGCGGGAAAAGTTCGAACATGGTCTTGCCGATGGCTTCAGCGGCGACAAGGCCCGTCGCGGCTTCGGCCGCGGGGTTGAACAAGACAAACCGACCTTCGCGGGCGTCTTTCACCATAAGAAGGGCGGGAAGCATCTCGATGATCTTGCCGTAGAAGTCCCTCTGCTGATTTGAGGCTTCCTCGGCGGCTCTCAACAGCCGGGCCGTTTCTTCGCCTTCGGCGATCGACCGCAGAAGCCGTTCCTCGTTGTCGATCAGTTTTTCCCGGTTCCTGTGCCGTTCAATGGCAATTGCGACCAACTGCGCAGCGCTTTCGATGGCTTCAAGGTCAATCTCCGAGGGATGGCAGACATCCCGCCGGTACAGGGCTAACGCGCCAAGCACCCGGCCATCGCAACTCCGGACGGGTTGGGACCAGCAGGAAGCCAGGCCGGCCTGACGCGCAAGATCCTTGAAGTTTTCCCAACGCGGATCAGACTGAATATCCTCGACGATGACGGTTCGATTGTGAAACGCGGCGGAGCCGCAGGACCCGACGTCCGGGCCGATCACCACGCCGTCGATGGCCTTGTTGTAGAAATCGGGGAGACTGGGCGCCGCGCCGAACAGCAGCCGCTCGCCGGTTTCGTCGAGCAGCAGGATGCTTGCCAAGGCGCCGGCATGCACAGCTTCCAGACATCTGGTGACGCCATCGAGCAGTACCGGCAGCGGATCATTGCCCGCGAGAAGCTTTAGCGACTGGGTCATCCCCCAAGCTTGTGCGGGATGCAAACCACCGGCCGGGACCGGTCGATCTTTGTACGCCGCGCTGCCTATTGTCATGCTCCGACCCACCCACTCAGATGTTTCTTCACGGCAAAGTACCTCACTACTGGTTCACGATTAGCTACCCCGCTGGAGGGTGGCTGACGTGATCTGAGTGTCTTCCCGGGGGCTCTCCGACCTCGCTTCCGTCAGGCCCACAAAAACCGCTGTCGGCCTTGCGCCCACGCCGCCGCTCGCTAAGCTTACCGGCAACAAGATGAGGGCGGTGACAGCCGCCGGAATGGTGGAGGGCGCCTTGGCCACGTTTTCGGCTCCGGCGGGCGAAGCCCCGGCCGGGGGCAGGGACTTCGGGACGCCGCGTTACCGGCTCTATGTCCTGATCACCCTGACGGCGGTCTATACGCTGAACTTCATCGACCGGAACCTGCTGGGCGTCGTCTCGCAGCCGATCATCGACCAGTTCGGACTGTCCGACACCCAGTACGGCTTCCTCACCGGCCCGCCCTTCGCCCTGTTCTATGCCTTCATGGGCGTGCCGATCGCCATGGCGGCCGACCGGTTCAACCGGGTGGCGATCATTTCCCTCTGTATCGCGATCTGGTCGCTGATGACCGCCCTGTGCGGCTTCGCGCCGGGTTTCATCTTCCTGCTGCTGTGCCGGGTCGGGGTGGCGATCGGCGAGGCGGGCGGCACGCCGCCGTCGAACTCCCTGATCGGCGACTATTTCAAGCCGCGCAGCCGCGCCGCGGCCCTCGGGGTGTTCGGCATGGGTGTCACCATCGGCGGGGCCTTCGCCTATGGCTTCGGCGGCCCGATCGGCGGGCTGACCAACGAAGCGGTGCTGGCGCTGCTGGCCCCCCTGGGCCTGGCGGACCTGCCCGCAAACATGGGATGGACCGGCGCCTACGGCTGGCGTTTCGCCTTCATCGGGTTGGGCATCCCCGGACTTCTCATCGCGCTGCTGATGTTCCTGACCGTCAAGGAGCCGCCACGCGGGTATTCCGACCCGCCGGGAACGGTGCAGATGGAGAAGGCCAGCATCATCGACACCCTGCGCCAGCTGGCCAGCAAGCCGACCTTCTGGACCATGGCGACTGGCGCGTCGCTGGTCGCCTTCGTCGGCTACGGCCTGTTCGGCTTCCAGGCCCCGATGGCCCAGCGGGTCGCCGGTATCGGACCTGGTGAGTTCGCCCTTGTCTTCGGTGTGCCGCTGGCCCTGATCTCGGCGCTTGGCACCTTTCTGGGCGGCTGGCTGACGGCGCGGCTGTCGGCGCGCTTCAGCACCGCCGTCGCGGTGATCCCCGGCGTCGGCCTGCTGCTGGCCATCCCCTTCTACATCACCGGCTTCTACCAGATGGACCACGCCGGCGTGGTCACGGCGGCGGACGGCGCCAAGCAGGTGACAGGCCATTGGCCGGCCCTGATCGCCTGGGGGATCGGGGCGATGTTCCACTACGCCTACCTGGGGGCCCAGTACACCATCGGCCAGGGGGTGGTGTCGTCCCGCTCCCGCGCCTCCGCCATCGCCATCCTGCTGGTGCTGGTAGCCCTGATCGGCAATGGCATCGGGCCGCAGGTCGTCGGTATCCTGTCCGACACCTTCATGACCCTGCAGCTGCAGGGGCACGGGGCGGGCGCGGGCCTGAGCAACGCGATCTGTCGGGCGAGGGACCTGTCAGCCCTGCCGGAAGCGCAGCAACTGATCTGCCGCGCGGCCTATGGCGAGGGCCTGCGCCAGTCCCTGGTGGCGGTCACGCTGATCTTCATCCCCGCCGCCCTCTTCTATTTCCTGGCCGCGCGCACCCTGAACAGGGACATGGTGGCCAGCCGGCACTAAGGCGCCGCGGCATATCGATGGACCCGAGACGATCCGGATTTTCGACGCCGTCGGCGTAGGGCTCCTCTTTGACCCCGACCCGGCAGTCCGGACGCAGGAGGGAGATGAACGGGAGATTAAAAATCGCGTCAGAGGCGGCTCATCGTTGGCCTGACACTGTCCCTTTCAGAGACGGGTTCCCCGTCCAGCTTTTGAAGGTGACGCATGAAAAGGTTTGCAATCGGCCTGTTGGCGACCACGGTCATCGCTGTCGCGCTGCCCGCCGCCGCCCAGTCCTACGGCCAAGGCCATGACTACCGGCCTGGGTCCGGCTACAATCAGGGCTATGGCCAGGGATATGGCAACAGCTATCAATACGGCTTCGGCTGGTCGAACGGCTGGGAACGGGGCGGTCGCGCCAA
This sequence comes from Caulobacter sp., assembly GCA_046595895.1. Lineage (GTDB taxonomy): Bacteria > Pseudomonadota > Alphaproteobacteria > Caulobacterales > Caulobacteraceae > Caulobacter. Next base: position 6,236 of record JBKJSF010000122.1, read on the forward strand.
TTTCAACCGCGAGTTTGACCATATCTACGCCGGTATCCAGCACGGCATGAACGACGGCTCCTACCGGCGCTCGGAGGCCCGTCAGTTCTTCCGGGAGGTCCAGAACCTCCGCCGCCTCGAAGCCTATTATCGGGCGAACGACGGCCGGGTGGGCGGCAGAGAGGCCGGTGACCTGCGGCAGCGGATCGCTCGGTTGCACGCCATCATGCACGCCGCCCATCAACGCGGCCACAACCGCCAAGACTACCGCGGATATGACCGCGGGGACTACCGCGGCAATGACTACCGCAGGAATGACCGGTACGATCGTGACGATCGTGACGATCGTGACGATGGCGAACCCGAACACGACCATCGCTAACGGGCCATCGCTTTAAACACTGAGCACCGGGCGGAGGGGGCAACCCCGCCGTCCGGTGCGCGGTCGTGATATCGGCGCGACAGCCTGAGCAAGGATCACACGGCGGCGAGATACGCCACGAGACACCGCCTCGTCTTCGTCCAGATAATCCGGGATAATCCGGGGACACTATATAGATTTCCGACTGATCAGATTGCGGCGGACGTCGGCATTGCTGAAATCTATATAGTGTCCCCGGATTATCCCGGATTATCGTCTCGGCGGTCTGCTCAATGGCCCTCGCCCCGCTCATGGGCCAGGTGCTTGAGGAACCCCTGCATCTTGACCGTATAGCGGGCGAGGATTTTGGCGCGGCCCTGTTCGTCGGTGTCGGTGTAGTGGCTGACCAGGGCTTTGCCGTTCCACCAGTGCAGGCCGATCCCGGGCGGGCCGGCGACGATCATCGGGCGGTCGTCGGGGCTTTCCAGGTTCATCGGATCGAGGTCGAGGACGACCTGCGGCTGGGTCGAGGGGCAGACTCGCACGGTGGTGTTCCCGAAGGCCGAGATGATCGGTCGGTGCACGTGGCCGGCAAGGATGGCGACGATGTTGCGATGGCGGGCGACGATGGGCTCAAGGCGGGCGACCCAGGCCTCGGCAGGTCCGATTGTCATCCACTCGATGCCGGTGTCGATCGGCGGGTGGTGCATGACCAGCAGGGTCGACCGGTCGGATTCCGCCAGCCGCGCGTCGAGCCAGGCGGCGCGAGTCTCGTCGAAGCCGCCGCCGTGGCGGCCCATCTCCAGCGTATCGAGCACCAGGATGCGCAGGGGCAGGTTGTCGACGGCGTACTGGTTGAAGCCGCCCGAGAAGGGGGCGTTCGGATAGACCTGGCGGAAGACGTCGCGGTTGTCGTGGTTGCCCATGCAGAACAGGGCCGGCATGGCCAGCCTGTCGAGGGTCTTCTTCAGCCGTTTGTAGCTGGGCAGGTCGCCGTGGTCGGTCAGGTCGCCGGTGACCAGCACCAGGTCCGGCCGAGGCGCGAGCTCGTTCAGGGTCCTGACCACCAGGCGCAGGCGCCTGGCGTTGTCCTCGAAGTCCCCGCCGGGGCCAAAGCCCAGGTGCAGGTCGGTGATCTGGGCGATCAGCATGAAGCCCCCTTCGCTGTCATCGTCCGGCCCGAACGCGGCCCTCCCACGCTTACTTTGTCGCCCGTCGGGCGGCGGAACCGCAAACACTTCCGCCTGACGGCCTCTGCCTACTTTTCTTCGGCTTGATAAACCCCGTCCCAGTCCGCGGGCGGCGGGCTCAGTCTGTATCGTGCGATACGTTCGGCGAAGAGTCCCGCCAGTTTTTTGATACCGAACACCGAACCGGTCTCGCTCACGCGACCCAAGGCGGCTTCGGCGGCCGCCCACTGCTGTCCGCGATAGGCCGTCAGCAGCTCGGCGAAGGCGATTTTCATCGCCTTGAAGTCCTTGTCACCGGCCATCACCGGCCGGCCGAGCAGGGCAAAGATGCGTTCGGGGGCGTCGCGGCCGACCACCCTCACCTGGTCGACTTCCAGCTGCCCGAACTCGGGAATTTCCTTGGCCAGGGTCGCGCCCATCAGGATCGGCACGCCATAGACCTTGGTCAGCCCCTCCAGCCGCGACGCGAGATTCACCGCGTCGCCGATCAGGCTGTAGCTCAGCCGCTGGCGCGAGCCCATGTTGCCGACGCAACAGCGGCCGGCGTTGACGCCGATGCCGATGGCGATGTCACCGGGCCAGGGGCCGACCAGGCCGCTCTTGCGAGCGTTCATCTCCTTCATGGAATCGATCATGTCGAGGGCGCCATGGGCGGCGTTGCGATACTGGTCAGGATCGTCCAGCGGCGCGTTCCAGAAGGCCAGCACGGCGTCGCCGATGTATTTGTCGATGGTCGCCTTGCGGGCCAGCAGCACCTCGGTAAGCGGGGTGAGCAGCTCGATCAGGAAGTTGATCAGTTCCTGGGGCGCCATCTTCTCGGAGATGCGCGAGAAGCTGCGGATGTCGCTGAACAGCACCGTCATGTCCCGCTCCTCGCCGCCCAGCTCAAGCTGGCCAGGGTCGCGGGCGATTCGCTCGACCAGCTCCGGCGAGAGGTAGCGGTCGAAGGCGCGGCGGATGTAGGCCCTGGAACGCTCCTCCCGATAGAAGGAGAAGCTGGTGACCATGGTGTAGACCAGGGCAATGGTCAGCACCGGGATGGTCGGTTCCAGCAGCAGGCCGCCGTAGCGGAACGAGACCCAGGAGCCGGCCACGATGCCGGCCAACGACAGGGCCGCGATCACACCGCTGCGCAGCGCGCCGAGGGTCGGAGCGAGGATGGCCAGGGCCAGGCCGACCAGGAGCAGCAGCATGCGCTCCACGCCGAGCGCCCAATCAGGGCGGCTGAGGAACTTGCCGAGGATCATCTGCTCGGCGGCCTGGGCGTGGACGTTGACGCCCAGTTCCCGCTCACGCAGGGGCGTGGAAACCAGGTCGCGCAGACCCACCGCTCCGGCCCCGACGAAGACCACATGGCCCTCGAACAGCCGGCGCATTTCGTCGTCGGATAGGGCGCCGGTCAGGATCTTCCAGGCCGGAACCACCCGCTCGGGCCGGTCCTCGGTGTAGTGCATCCACAGGGCGCCGTCCTGGGTTGTCGGGACCTCGAACTGGCCGACCTTGACCGCCACCACCGACATCTGGCCGCCGGACATCTGGCCGCTGGCGTCGCTGCTCTTGACCATGATCGCCCCAGCCTGCTGCGCCACGCGCAGGGCCTCCAGCGACAGTGATGGCACGATCCGCTCGTCGATCCGCGCGACAAGCGGGGCATTTCGAATGATACCGTCCCGGCTGTTCAGCACGTTGACGAAACCCGCCCCGGCGGCCTTCTCGGCGATACTCGGCAGGGTCGGAATGGAGCCGGTAAAGGCGGGCAGGACGCTCATGGGAGGCGTGCCGCTGACCACCACCCCGGCCGGCTCGAACGGCCGCACCTTGTTGGGCGACAGGGTCATGAAATAGCCGGCCACGGTGGGGGCGCTGGCCATCGTCTGGCCGAACAGCACATCGTGGTCGGGCAGGGCGGCAATCTCCGAGTAGTCGCCCCGGGCCTGCGGGTTGCTGCGAAGTATCTCCACCGCCCGGGCCGGAGAGGTGCGATCGGGCTCGGAGAAGACGACGTCGAAGGCGATGGCGCCCGCGCCGGCGTCGGCCAGGGCCTGGGTCAATCGGGCTGTGTCGGTGCGCGGCCAGGGCCATTGGCCAAGGCGCCGAATGGTCTCGTCGTCGATGTCGACCACCCGGACCGGCGCGGCTTCGTAGGGCCGCGGCCAGATGCGCTGGTAGCTGTCGAACACCAGGTTGCCGAGGTTGCCCAGCACCGACGGCTGCCAGATGTGGATCAGGGCGATCACCAGGGTCACCACCAGCCCGGGCGCGGCGGCGATCAGTCCCTGGACGAAGCCAGCGCTCTGGCCGGCACGGGGCTTGCGCGGCTTCTTTTCGCTCATTGGCCCGTCCCCCAGGAGATGGCGCGATTGCGCACGGCCACGGCGGCCCCCTTGTCGCCGGCCTCGGCCGGCTCTCTGCGGGCTGGCCTGGTCGGCGCGTGATAGCTGTGGCAGTCGGCGCAGTCGGCCCCGGCCGCCTGTTTGACCTTGGCCTTGTCGGCGCCGTGGCACGACTGGCAGGTCGCCAGCCGCGGCAGCAGCAGGTCCTTAGCCGTGCCCGACTTGTCGGCGGCGTGGCAGGTCTCGCAGGCCGGCTGGCCGTCAGGCCCTTTCGAGTGGGCGGGAACGTCGTGGTTGAAGGTCCCCTTGGTCAGCCAGGCGTCGGCCAGCTTGACCGGCCCGGCCCGCCAGACCAGCGAGCCGTCGACCGGGGCTGAGGCGCCGTGGCAGCCGAAACAGGTCCCGCCCGGGCTGAACAGGCCGCGAATGCGCTGGGCGGCGCTGGCGGTGACGCCGCTATAGACCTCCGGATCGCCCGGCCGCCGCCGCCCCATGGTCGGGCCGCTGCGGGCCACGACGCCGCCGTCTCCCTGGAAGAAGGAGACCAGTTTTCGGGTATCGCCGTGCGGCAGTCGGCCGATCGCATGGCAGGCGCCGCAGGCCGCTTCCATCTGGACCGGCAGGTAATTGCCACCCCTGGGCTCTTCCCTGTGGCAGCTCTGGCAGTCCAGCGGCGCGCCGTAGCCGCGCGATCGGCCGAGGCTGACGGCCATCCGGGCCGGGCCGCCGCTGGCCGACAGGTGCAGGTCGTGCGGGAAGATCAGGCCACTGTTCTCGGCCGGACGGGCGGCCAAGGAAATGCGGCGGACCTGCAGCGGGGCGGGCGAGACGGTGACCAAGGGACGCAGATCAGGGTGGCGGCCCCAGTCGGCGACGTTGGCCAGCTGCGTATCCTTCAGCCGCTGGCCCAAGGCCGCGTGGCAGGCCGTGCAACTGTGGGCGGTCTGCAGGGTCGGCCTGGCGTGGTCGGCGCCCGTAAGCGGATCGCCGATGTGCTCGACGTGGCAACTGGCGCAGCGCTGCTGGGGCCGGTTGAAGACCTTGCGGGCGTAGTCGAAGACCTGTTCGCTCCAGCCCTCTGGCGGGGGCGTGCCCCAGACCAGTCGGCGCAGGCCGGCGTGGTCGGCGACGGTGCGCAAGGGCTGGTCAGGCGCCCCCTTGGTCTTTAGGCGGGCCACCGTGGCCTGCAGCTGGGCCGGTGTCTGATCGGCCGAATGGCAGGTCTGGCAGGCGTTGTCGCGGACTGAGACGAAGGCCTGCTGGTGACAGGCCTGGCAATCGTTCTCGAGAAAGGCGTGGGTCTTGGACAGCGGGCCGGACGACCACTGGCTGTCGAGGTCGATCTTCGGATGGCTGCCGAACAGGCCGTACACGGCCAGCACCGGCAGGATCAGGCAGAGGAGTGCGATGAGCGTAAAGCCGGTCCACGCCAGCCGCCGTTTGCCGAGCACGCGGGCGCGGGGGATCAGCTGGGTCGGGGTGGCCGCCGCGCCCTGGCCGGGGGCGGCCTCGACGCGGGTCAGGGTCAGGATGACCTCGTCGCCCTCGCCTTGGCCGATGGTCAGCAGGTGGTCGCCGAAGCTGAGTTCGGGAATGTCGCCGATCTTGACCAGGGCGCTCCTGGTGAAGCGGCCATCGACGCCGAACGGCTGGTCGCCGACCGCCTCGATGCGCAGGCGGCCCAAGCCTTCCTGGGAGAGGGTGGCGTGGTGGATGCTGACCGCCAGGTCCGGAACCCGGATTTCGCAGTCGGCGCCGCGACCGATGCGCAGCGGCCCCTCGGCATAGGTCTTCTTGCGGACGATCTCGCCGCCGGCGGCCCGTTTGGTGATCTGGCGAAGGGTGAAGCTCATCGCCGCCTCACCAGTAGATGAAGACGCTGACGATGTGCGCGGTCAGCGCCATCAGCAGGGCGATGGAGGCGGGGACGTGAATGGCCAGCCATGCTGCCAGCAGGGTGCGGATGCGCAGATGCCTGCGCAGCTGCAGCAGGGCGGCGCTCTTGCGGTCGAGCAGGGCGGTGACGTGGGCGATGGCGGCGACCTCCGTCTCCGTCGCCTTGCGCGACAACCCCTTGAGCTTGCGCAGCGCTCGCCGGCTGCCGCAGTCTCCCGGCTTGGTGCTCAGTCTACGGAAGAAGCTGCCGCCGACCCTGCTCTTCTCCAGCGACAATCGCACGGCCGCCGCCTGGCGCTGGTTCAGCGGCTGGGCCGCGTCATTGAGTTGCCGGTCGAGGGAGCGGATGGTCTCGACCATCTGCTTCTGGGTGGTCTCGCCGCGGTTGTTGCTGAGCGCCTTGGGCAGGCCCGCATAGGCGATGATGCCGTAGACGCCCGACAGCACGACCAGGATCATCAAGGCATAGGCCAGGGTATGGATGTTCCAGCCGAACTGCAGGCCGCTGTGCAGGGTGGCGATGGCGACGAGCGCTATCCCCAGATAGACGTGGGCCGAGACCCAGGCCTTCAGCGACCAGTCGCCCTTGGTGATCACCCGTTTGCGGATGCCCAGCGCCGTCAGCCAGACGATCAGCAGGGCGGCGATGGTTCCCAATGTATAGCCATACCAGCTGCCGCCATTGGGCCGGGGATGCACGTCGGCCATTACATAGCCGACCGCCGCGGCGATGCTCAAAGCCAGGCCGATCCAGGCCCAGCGATAGCCGGCGTGGCGCAGGAAGCCGACATGGACCTGGGCGTTCGACCGCTTTCCCTTGCGCGGGCCCTTCTTGTCGTTTGGTGGCGCCATCTCAGCCCTCACCCCGGACGCGGGTGACGGTCAAAAAGTCTTCCGGCGAGACGCGGATCGCCGCCCCGGTCGGGCAGGCACGCACGCAGGCCGGGCCGCCGTCGATGCCGGCGCACATGTCGCATTTGATGGCGACCTTGGGCTTTTCGCCGTGCTTCTTCTTGGCCTTGGTCTTCCACTCCAGGTCCGGCTCGCCCGGCCCCGGCCCGGCCCCGAACAGGAACCAGCTCAAGAGGCCCGGCTTGTCCGGAGGCGGGCTGTCCATGCGGATCACGCCATAGGGGCAGTTTCGCTGGCAGTTGCCGCAGCCGATGCAGGTCTCGTCGATGAACACCTCGCCGTCGGCCCCTCGCCGGATGGCGTTGGGCGGGCAGTCGGTCATGCAGTAGGGGTGCTCGCAGTGGCGGCAGCTGGTCGGTACATGCAGGTGGGCGTAGGTGCGGCCCGCCTCGCGATCCAGCCGCGACAGCCCGTCATGGACGTCGGCGCAGGCTTTCTCGCAGTTGTCGCAGCCGACGCAGAGGGTCTCGTCGATCAGCAGCACGTCGGTGGCCTCGCCGATGCCCTGGTCAACGAGAAAGTCGGCTACCGATGAGTAGAGATCGACGACGCCGCTGAAGCGGTCCTTCTGGTCCTCGATGTAGCTGTTGATCTGTTTGCGGGCCCGCATGTCGTCGCGCATCTTGGCTTCGAGCTCGGGCTTGCGGGCCAGCAGCCGGCGGAACAGGTCGCCGTCCAGTCGCACCACCTCCGAGCGGATCGCCGCCCGCACCGTGGCCGCCCGCCGCCCGCCGTCGATCAGCGCCATCTCGCCGACGTAGCTGCCGGCCGGCACGTAGTTGAGGAACACCGTCTTGCCGCCGATCTGCTTTTCGATGGTCATCGAACCGGAGCGGATGATGAAGATGTCGTAGCCGTCCTCGCCCTCGTTGATGATGGCGTCCTCGGCCTTGACTTGCATGAGCTCGGCGCTGGTCAGCACCTCGACGATGTCTTCCTTGGTCAGGCCCGAGCCGAAGATCTGCAGCACCTGGCGTTCGGTGGTGATGCGGTTGACCGTCTCGCGCGCGTCCTTGTTCTGGGCCATTAGGCGCAGGGAGGCGGTGCGCGGCATCTCCAGCAGGATGCAGGCCTCCGCCGCCCGGATCGTCGCCCCGCGCCGGCGCCCCGAGATCAGCCCAACCTCGCCGAAGATCGAGCCCTGGCCGATCGGCACCGTCTCCCGCCGGTTCTTCGGATTGACCTCGACCTTCACCGAGCCGGCGGCGATGCCGAACATCGAACTGCCGATGGAGTTGCGCTGGAAGATGACCTCGTCCGGCTGGCAGACCCGCACGGTGGAATCGAGCAGGAACTCCCGCATCTGCAGGGTCGACAGCCCACGCAGGATTTCGATCCGGGTGCGGAGGAACTCCAGCCACTCGGCCACCGACTGGCCGCCGGGGAGGGCCGACAGCTTGGCCTCGAGGATCGGCTCATCGGCGGGTTTCAGGCCCAGGTTGCCGGTGATGAACTCGATGACGTCGTAGCCCTGGTTCATGCAGTGCTTGATCAGCGGATAGCCGGCCAGGGCCCCGATGACGTAGATGCCGGGCACGGTGGTCTCGAAGGTTGGCGACAGCTTCGGAAAGGCTTCGCGGTCCGGGCTCGTGAAGACTACCCCCATGGCCTCGACGAACCTGCGCGGCGGGGCCGAGCCCATGCGGGCGATGACCCGGTCGCAGCGGATCGACTGCTGGCCCTCGGGGGTGTCGATGGTGATGAAACCGGGATCGACGCGGGCCGGGCTGGAGCCGGCCAGGATGGTGATCCGTCCCGCCGTCGCCGCGTCGGTCAGGGCCTTGACGTTGGCCTCCTTGGCGCGGGCGAAGTCCATCGACTTGTTGAGCAGGGTGACGGTGTTGCCCTGGGCCTGGTCTGCGATCAGGCCGAGCGCATTCTCGATGCCGGCGTCGCCACCGCCGACCACGACGATGTGCTCGTCGACGTATTCGGTGGGGTCGTCGAGGGTATACTGGATGTGCTTCAGGTCGCTGCCCGGCATGGTCATGACGTTAGGGTTGCCCTGGGTGCCGATGGCCAGCACCACCGTCTCGGCCTTCAGCACCCGGCCGTCGGTCAGGGTGATGGTGAAGTCGCCGCGCGATCCGGTGACCGAGGCGGCCTCGGCCCGGTAGGCGACATTGACCTTGTGACCGCTGGTTTCGTCGTTCCAGCGATCGAGGATGGTCTCGCGCCTGCCGGCCTCGAAGCTGATGTCCGAGCGCAGCACCAGCTGCGTCGGGGTGGCCATGATGTGCTTGCCGCGCTGGTAGCGGAAGATGGTGTCGGACAGGCGGTCGGTCTTCTCCAGCAGGACGTGGCTCATCCCCCGGCGGGCGGCGCGCGCGGCGGCGCTGAGGCCGGCCGGCCCCGAGCCCAGGATGGCGACTTTGTAGACTCCCTCCATGCCCCTGCCCCAGGCCCGGACACGCGTCCAGGCGACCGTCAGCGACCCCGGTTCGCCGACCCCTGCCTTTACCAGTATCCTGATAACCGGCTAACGTATATCGCGTGGATGGGGAGCGTGGCGGGGGATCATGAGCGCCGAAATCGGCCAGTTCGCCCTGATCCTCGCCTTTGTGCTGGCGCTGGTGCAGACGGCCGTGACGATGTGGGGCGCCCACCGTCGCGATGACGCCCTGATGGGGCTCGGCCGGATGGCCGCCCTGCTGCAACTGTTGTTCGTGGTCATCGCCTTCGGGGCCATCGCCTGGGGCTATGCGACGCTCGACTTCTCGGTCGAGCTGGTCGCCCGCCACAGCCATACCACCCAGCCGCTCGCCTACCGCCTGGCCGCCACCTGGGGTAGCCACGAGGGTTCGATGGTGCTGTGGATTCTGATCCTGGCGCTGCACGGCGGGGCCCTGGCCATCTTCGGCCGGACCCTGCGGGCGACTTTCCTGTCCCGGGTGCTCGGTGTTCAGGGCCTGCTGGGCGCCGCCTTCCTCGGCTTTTCGCTGTTCACCTCCAACCCCTTCACCCGGCTGTTCCCGGCCCCGCCCGAGGGGACCGAACTCAATCCCCTGCTGCAGGACCCCGGGCTGATCAGCCATCCGCCGCTGCTTTACCTGGGTTACGTCGGCTTCAGCGTCGCCTTTGCCTTCGCTGTCGCCGCCCTGATCGAGGGCCGGGTCGATGCGGCCTGGGCCAGATGGGTGCGGCCCTGGGTGCTGTTCGCCTGGACGGCCCTGACGCTGGGCATCGCGCTTGGCAGTCACTGGGCCTACTACGAGCTGGGCTGGGGCGGCTGGTGGTTCTGGGACCCGGTGGAGAACGCCTCCTTGATGCCCTGGTTGATGGGCACGGCCCTGCTGCACAGCGCCCTGGTGCTGGAAAAGCGCGGCGCCCTGATCAGCTGGACCCTGCTGCTCTCTATCCTGACCTTCAGCCTCAGCCTGATCGGCACCTTCCTGGTCCGCTCTGGCATCCTCAACAGCGTCCACGCCTTTGCCGTCGACAGCGCCCGGGGGGCCTATGTGCTGGCCTTCTGCGTGCTGGCCACGGGCACGGCGCTTGGCCTCTACGCCTGGCGGGCCCCGGCCATGCGGACGGGCGCCTCCTTCGGGGTGTTGTCGAAGGAATCGGGCATCACCATCAACAACCTGATCCTGGTGGTGGTCACCTTCGCGGTCTTCGTCGGCACCTTCTATCCGGTCTTCTACGACCTGATGGGCTATGGCGCGGTCAGCGTCGGGCCGCCCTTCTACAACCTGATCTGCGGCGTGCTGCTTGCCCTGCTGCTGTGCTTCGTCGGCTTCGGTCCGCTGCTGCACTGGAAGCGGGACGGGGTGAAGCCCATCCTCACCCGCCTGCGCTGGCCCCTCGGCCTGTTCGCCATCGCCCTGGCCGCCTGCGCCGTCGCCTTCGGCCCGGCCAAGGTCCTCGCCGCCCTCGGCATCGCGCTCGGCGTCTGGCTGATCGCCGCCGGCGGCCTGCTGCTGGTCCGCCGCTGGGGCCTGGGATCGAAGGCCATCGGCGCCAGCTGGACCCTCATCCGCACCACCCCGGTCGCCCTCTGGGCTGTGGCCCTGGCCCATGCGGGTCTCGGCGTCACCTGCATCGGCGTCACCGCCATGGGCGGCTTCGAGTCCAGCAAGGTGCTGCGCATGGCGGCCGGCGACCAGGTCGAGTTCGCCGGCCGCACGGTGGTGCTGGAGAGCCTCGGCCAGGTGACCGGTCCCAACTACCAGGCCGACCGCGGGACGTTCCGCATCATCGGCGGGCGGGGGCCGAAACTCTTGAGCTCCGAGCGGCGCTTCTACCCTTCCAGCCAGACCCAGACCATCGAGGCGGCGATTGGCCCTTCCCTGATCGGCAACCTCTACATCTCGGTTGGTGAGCGGGACGAGGGTGGCCGGGCCGTCATCCGCATGTGGAACCATCCCTTCGTCGGCTGGATCTGGGGCGGGACGGTGTTGATGGCGCTTGGCGGCCTGATCTCGCTCAGCGACCGACGGCTGCGCCTCGGCGCGCCTCAGGCGTCTCGCGCGAGAACGGCTGGAGCGCGGGCATGAGGCGGCTGGCCTTCATACTGCCGGTGCTGGTTTTCCTGGCCATCGCAGGGGTGCTGGCCTTCGGGCTCGGGCGCGACCCGAAAATCCTGCCCTCGATTCTGATCGGCAAGCCGCTGCCGGCCTTCGACCTGCCCGACATGCGCGGCAAGACCGGCGGCAAGGGCCTGGCCTCGCGCGACTTCCAGGGTCGGCCTGGGCTGGTCAATGTCTTCGCCAGCTGGTGCGTCTCCTGCCGGATCGAGCACCCCCTTCTGATGCAGCTCGAGGCACAGGGTGTACCTCTCCACGGCCTCAACTGGAAGGACAAGGGCGACGCCGGAGCCCGCTGGCTGCTGCAGTTTGGCGACCCCTACGACCGCGTCGGCTATGACCCGACGGGGCGCACCGGCGTCGATCTGGGCGTCACCGGCGCCCCGGAGACCTTCGTCATCGACGCAAAAGGCATCGTCCGCTACCGCCACGTCGGCCCGATCACCACAGAGGTCTGGACCGGCACGCTGAAACCCCTGCTCGACAAGCTGGAGGCGGAAGCATGAAGCGCCTCCTGCTGCTCATCCTCGCCCTGAGCGTCGTCGCCGGCCCGGCCCTCGCCGTCCTGCCCGAGGAGCAACTCAAGGATCCGGTTCTCGAGGCCCGGGCCCGGCATCTCTCCAAGGAGCTGCGTTGCGTGGTCTGCCAGAACCAGACCATCGACGACTCCGACGCCCCCCTGGCCGCCGACCTGCGCACCATCCTGCGCGAGCGGCTGGTGGCCGGCGACAGCGACGACGAAGCCAAGGCCTATCTCGTCCAGCGCTACGGCGACTTCGTGCTGCTCAAACCGCCGATGCGGCCCGCCACCCTGCTGCTCTGGTTCGGCCCGGCCCTGCTGCTGCTGGGCGGCGGTTTTGGCGTCTGGCGCTACTGGCTCGGCCGGTCGGTCGCCGTCCCGCAGCCGCTCGACGCCGACGAACAGGCGCGGCTGCATGCCCTGCTCAGCGAGAAACCCAGCGAGACAGCATGATCCTCTGGATGGTCCTTACCCTGCTGGTCGCCCTGGCCGTGGTCGGCCTGGTCGTTCCGCTGACCCGCCCGCGTAAGCCCGTGGACGCCGCCGCCACCCCGACCGGCATCCTCCAGGGCCAGCTGTTCGAACTGGAGGCCCAGGCCGCCGCCGGCTCGGTGGCCCCCGAAGACGCCGCCCGGCTGAAGCTGGAGATCGAGCGCCGCATGCTGGCGGAGGCCAAGGGCCCCGAGGCGCCGGCCAGGCCGCTCGGCGAGCGGGGCCTGCTCTACCTGGCCCTCGGGCTGGCCGCCGTGGTCGCCCTGGGCGCCACCGGCCTCTATGCGGTGATGGGCAAGCCGGACATCCCCTCGGCCAACGCCCAGGCCGCCAAGGCCCCGGATGGCGCGGCGCCGCCCGCCAGCCACCCGGGCGGCGACATCCCGGCCATGATCGCCCAGCTCCAGGCCCAGGTGGCCCGCAACCCGGCCGACGCCGAGGGCTGGCGCATGCTCGGCTGGGCCCACTTCCAGACCGGCCAGTTCGCCGAGTCCGCCGAGGCCTACGACAAGGCCGCGACCCTCGATCCGACCAATCCCGCGCATCGTTCGGCCGAGGGCGAATCCCTGGTCCAGGGCGCCCAGGGCCAAATGACTCCATCGGCCAGCGCCGCCTTCCGCCAGGCGCTGAAGCTTAACCCCAACGATCCCCGCGCCCGCTACTTCCTGGCCGTCGAGAAGGACCAGGCCGGCGACCAGGACGGGGCCATGGCCGACTGGATCGCCCTGATCAATTCCGCCCCTGATGGCGCCCCCTGGGTCGGCGAGGTCCGCCGCTTCGTCGAGGACCTGGCCCGCGAGCGCGGCATCGACTTGACCGGCAAGCTCAAGCCGCTGGGTGGCGCCGCCGCCCCACGCGGCCCGACGCCTGCCGACATCGCCGCCGCCCAGACCATGGCCCCGGACGACCAGCAGCAGATGATCCGCGGCATGGTCGAAGGCCTCGAAGGCCGGCTGCGGGAACAGCCCCGGGACGCCGAAGGCTGGATCCGACTGATGCGCGCCCGCATGGTTCTGGGCGAACCGGCGGCGGCGACGCGGGCGCTGAAGCAGGGCCGGGCGGCCTTCGCGGGTTCGCCGGCCGAGCAGGCGCGGATCAGCGAGGCGGCGAAGGGGCTGAAGGTCCCGGGGGCGTAGAGAAGCGCCGCCAGACCCGCTAGACTGCCGCCCATGAGCGCCGCCCAGCCCCTGCACCCGAGCACCAACCCGGACCTCGCCAATCTCGGCCTGCCGGGCTGGATCTACCAAGACGCCGACTTCTTCGAGGCTGAGAAGGCGGCGGTATTCCGCACCTCCTGGCAGGTCGTCTGCCACCTGTCGGACATCCCCGGGCAGGGCGACTTCCACACCCTCGACTTCCTCGGCGAGAGCCTCGTCGTGGTGCGCGGCGACGACGACCGGGTGCGGGCCTTCCACAACGTCTGCCGCCACCGCGCCTCGCGGGTGGTCGACGGGCCGTCGGGCAATTGCGGGGTGCGGCTGACCTGCCCCTACCATGCCTGGAGCTACGATCTGCGCGGGCGCCTGGCCGGGATGCCGCACGCCAAGGCGTTCGGCGACTTCGACCGGGCGGCCCTGGGCCTCGTCGCCGTCGAGCACGAGATCTGCCTGGGCTTCGTCTTCGTGCGGCTGAAGGGCGGCCTGCCGAGCGTCAGGGAGATGCTCGGTGACTACTATTTCGAGCTCGAACACTACCGCATGGAGGAGCTCCAGCCCCTCGGCCGCGTCACTCTTCGGGAGCGGGACGTCAACTGGAAGAACGTCTCCGACAACTATTCCGACAGCCTGCACATCACCGTCGCCCACCCGGGCCTGACCCGGCTGTTCGGCGTTGGCTACGGTCTGGAGGCAGGACCCTGGACCGACAAGATGTGGGGCGCCCTGCGGACAAGCCCGTCCGATAACTGGTCGGAGCGGCTGTACCAACGGTTCCTGCCGCCGGTCGATCATCTGCCTGCTGAGCGAAAGCGCCTGTGGACCTATTTCAAGCTCTGGCCGAACATCGCCTTCGACGTCTATCCCGACCAGATCGACTTCATGCAGTTCCTCCCCGTCAGCCCGACCAGGACCGTGCTGCGCGAGATCGCCTATGTCCTGCCGGATGAGCGGCGGGAGATGAAGGCGGCGCGCTACCTCAACTGGCGGATCAACCGGACGGTCAACATCGAGGACAAGGCGCTGATCGAGCGGGTGCAGGCGGGCATGGCCTCGTCAAGCTACGCCATGGGCCCGCTCAGCGAGAACGAGGTGGCGCTGAAGAGCTTCGCCCGACGCATGCGGGCGCTGATACCGGAGTCGAAGCTGGCCAGCCCGCCGGCGATGGGATGGGCGCGGTAACCTCCGAGGACGAAGGTTTCCCTCCCTCCCCATGAAGGGGAGGGAGGTAGCGCCGCTTTGCTAGGGCTGGCCGACCCCGAGCGCCAGCAGGGTCTCGGAAGTCACCCCGCCGGCCAGGCGGCGGTCACTCTGGAAGCGGCTCAGCGCCGCCTGGGTCTTGGCGTTGAACTGCCCGTCCCGTTGGCCGCTGTAATAGCCGCGTAGGCCCAGCGCCGACTGCATGTCCCGGACCAGTTGCGGGGTGACCCGCACCTGGTAAGCGCCGTTGTCGGAGTAGGGACGCGGCCCGGCCGATGGCGCGTATTTCGGGGGGGCGTATTTCGGGGCCAGGGGCCCCGAGCAGCCGTCGAAGCAATCCTTGCCGTAGCCACCGCCGGCCGGCGGCGGGGGAGGCGGCGGCGGTGTAGAATAGCTGACCTTGTCGGCGCAGATGATCTCCCGCCACTGGAACGAGGTGTCGTGCAGCATCCGCTGCTTGGTGACGGTCTTGTAGGTGGCCGGAATCGTGAAGGTCTCGACCCGCTCCTGGGTGATCACCACCCGGGTGCGAACCGAGCGGTACTCGGCCGGGATGACGCGCTTGTCGACCCGGGCTTCCTGGTCGATGACCTGGCGGGTGACAAATTGCGTCTCGGCCGGCACCTGGATCTGCACGGTGCGTTCGGGGGTCCTCAACACCTGGCGGGTGACCGTGGAGTAGACGGCCGGCACCTCGACCAGGCAGAGCACCTCGCCGGTGGAAAGCACCTTGTAGTGGTTGGGATCGGTTGGCCGCTGATCCTTGGGCACGCCGCGGCGCCACTCGTAGTGGGCCTCGCGGACCAGCACCCGCTCGGTGATGGTTTCATAGACGGCCGCGACGGTCTCGGTGCGGACGCTGGCCTGCCGCAGGATGATGGTCTCGGTCACCGTGCGATAGGTGGCCGGCAGGGTGATGTATTCGGTCCGCTCCTCGCGGACCAGCACCTGACGCAACTCCTCGCCATAGACGGCCGGGATGATCCGCGTCTCGGTGCGGGCCGGGCGGTCGATGATCTGCTCGACGTAGTTTTCGTAGGACGGCGGGATCAGCACCTTCTCGTAGCATTTGCCCGGCACCGCGTTCGGCGGGAAGTCGCCGCTCGGCGATCCGGCCATGGCGCCGCCGGCGGACAGCGCTGCCAACACCGCGCCGAGCGCGACGCCGCTCAAAAGTTTCGACGTATCCATTGTGGTTCAACCCCTTGCCTCAGCCGCGTTAACCATAGTCTCGCCAAGTCATCCGCCAAGAGAAAACAGCGGTATTCCCGTGGCAGGGGAAGTGAATACATTGAGAGTCGCGCGGATGACGCTGATCGACTCGTGAAATTCGCTCTATTGGAGAATCGCCACCCCAAAAAGGCGAGTCTTCCGTCGCCCAATCTGGGCGAATACCTGCCGACTATTCCACCCAGGTCAGTTCGGCGTCGAGGATGAAGGACAGCAGGGCCGTGGTCGTGGCCGTCGCCCGGCCCTCCAGAGGCGCCACCGTGATCTCCAGCGTCCGGGTCTTCGTCGCCTTGCCGTTCCAGGCCCCGTCGAGGTTCACCCGCAGCCCCTGGCGCGACTCGCAGGCGCCGGAGGGGACCAGGAAGATCGTCTCGCGGCTGACCTCCTGACCGTCGGCCAGGGCGACGATCCGGACCACCGACGCGGCGTCCGGATCGGGTTTGACCTCCAGGAAGCCGACCGCCTCGGCCTTGCTGGCGCCCAGCGCCTCGGGCGGCACGGTGACCAGCGCCTTCCGCGGCTCCAGGATGTCGCCGGCCAGGTTGATGCTTTTCAACTGCATCCTGCGCATCGGGGCGGCGGCGAAGACGATCGGCGGGCTCAAATCGACCGGATAGCCATAGCCAAAATTGGCGGTGTTCATTGTCGTGGCGGCGCTCACGGTCGACGCCAGCCTTCCCCGGGTATCGACAAAGCCGCTGAACTGCTCGTCCCGCCAGGGCTTGGGGTACAGCCCGTCGCTGTTGCGCATGTGCCATTCGGTCCAGATGCGGTCGATGTTGGCGTGGTGCATCCAGAACAGCGGATCGTTGGGCGAGCGGTCCAGCCGGCCCATGTCGCCGCCGACAAAGCCGTGGATCATGTTGTGGCCGCTCCATTCGCAGGAGCCCGAATAGCCGCCCTGGGCCGGCGTGCCGACATTGCGGGCCCGGCCGAAGAAGGTCGAAAAGTCGTCGGTGATCCGGCCCCGGAAGACCTGGCCGTTGCGGCGCATGAAGGCCCGCAGCGACTCCGACGGGCTGGCCAGGCGGTTGGGCCTTGAGAACACTGGATCGGAAGACACGATCGCCGGGAGGCGGTCGTCATCCCAGTCCCAGTAGGGCAGGGCGAAATTTGCCCGGCCGCTGAACCGCGCCACCTGCCGCTCGAACCAGATCAGCTGCAGCCGGTGCCATGGCAGGAAGCGCCAGGAGGAGTGGTGCCGCTGGCGCATGTCGGCGTGCAGGGCGATCTGCTGCTCCCAGACGCCGGACGACTTCATGAGCGGGATGGCCCGGCGCAGGGCTGCCAGGTCGGGATCATTGGCGGTCAGGCTGGAGACGGGTCGCCGCAGCCGCAGGGACTGGGCCATCGACAGATCGACGCCCGCCAGTCCCGCGCCGACGATGCCGGCCCCAAACACTCTGGCAAGCGCCGCGCGCCTATGAATAGCCATGATGAATACGCCCCTCAAATAACCCCGGCGCGATTGGTTAACGCGAGACCTCCCGAGTCAATCGCCGTCGCCCCGGACGGGAGCGTTCCCTTACAGAAAAGACACTCGACGCCTTGTCGGAGCGGGCCAATAGTGGCCGCTTCCGGCAGACCGTTCGCAGAGACGGCCGCCCCGCTCGAGGAAGGCTCACCCCATGCAATCCAACCGTCGCCAGCTCCTGCTGGGCGCCGCCGCCGTCGGCGCGGTCGCCGCCGTGCCGCTCGCCGCCTGCGCCCCTCAGGCCGCCGCCAAGGGCCCGGTCGCCAACGCCAAGCTTGGCCAGCTGCTCGACAGCTTCGTGCAGGAGATTCTCGTGGCCTCGCCGGAGACGGCCACCTCGCTGGGCCTCGACAAGGACGCCCTGGCCGGCCTCAAGAGCAAGCTCTCCGACGCCTCGGCCGCCGGCCGTCGCAAGACCGTAGAGGGCTACCAGAGCCGCGCCGCGCGCCTCAAGGCGCTCGATCGCAACAGCCTCAGCGAACGCGACACCACCCTCTATGACACCGTGCTGACCTCCCAGGAGCTGGGCGCCGAGGGCGGGGCCTTCTCCTACGGCCTCGACTTCGCCAACCCCTACGTCCTCAGCCAGCAGAATGGCGCGGTCGGCGGCATTCCGGAGTTCCTAAATTCCCAGCACCTGATCAAGGCAAGGTCGGACGTCGACGCCTACATGGCCCGCGCCGAGGCCCTGTCCGGGGTCATCGACCAGGAAACCGCGCGGATGAAGACCGACGTCGCGGCGGGCGTCGTGCCGCCCGACTACCTCCTCTCCAATCTGCTGGGACAGCTGAAGGGCTTCCGCGCCCAGCAGGCCGGCGAGACGGGCCTGGTGAAATCAGTGGTCGATCGCGCCAAGGCCGCCAGCATCACCGGCGATTTCGCCGCCCCGGCCACCACTCTGGTCAGCGACAAAGTCTTCCCGGCCATCGACCGCCAGATCGCCGCCGTCGAGGAGGCCCGCAAGTCGGCCAACGGCGACGCGGGGGTCTGGAAGCTGCCGCAGGGCGAGGCCTATTACGCCTGGGCCCTGAAGATCGGCACCACCACCACCATGACCGCCGACGAGATCCACCAGATGGGCCTCGAACAGGGCGCCGCCATCGACGCGGAGATGGACAGTCTGCTGAAGGGCGAAGGCTACACCACCGGCTCGGTCGGTGAGCGGGTCAGCGCCCTGACGAAAGACCCTAAACAGCTCTACGCCAACACCGACGCCGGCAAGGCCGAGCTGATCGCCTATCTCAACGCCGGGCTCGACAAGATCCGGCCGCACATGGCGCAGCTGTCGAAGCTGGGCCTCAAGGCCGAGGTGCAGATCAAGCCGGTGCCCAAGGACATCCAGGACGGGGCGGCGTTGGGCTACATGAACTTCGCCTCGCTCGATGGCTCCCGGCCGGCGATCTACTATGTGAACCTCAAGGACACCGGCAACTGGCCGCGCTACAGCCTCAACAGCCTGACCATGCACGAGGCCCTTCCCGGCCACGCCTGGCAGGGCGCCTATCTGGCCGAGAAGCACGACCTGGTTCATCCGATCAGTTCGCTGATCGGCTTCAACGCCTTCATCGAGGGCTGGGCCCTCTACGCCGAGCAGATGGCCGACGAGGTGGGCCTCTACAAGGACGACGCCCTGAGCCGCGTCGGCTACCTGCAGGCCCTGCGCTTCCGCGCCGCCCGGCTGGTAGTCGACACCGGCCTGCACGCCAAACGCTGGACCCGCCAGCAGGCCATCGACTGGATGACCCGGGCCACCGGCCGCTCGACCACGGCGATCACCAGCGAGGTTGACCGCTACTGCGCCAGCCCGGGTCAGGCCTGCGGCTACAAGGTCGGCCACACCGAGATTCTCCGCCTGCGCGACAAGGCCAGGGCGGCTCTGGGCGACAAGTTCGACGTCCGCGATTTCAACGACACCGTTGTCGCCACCGGCGGCACGCCGCTGACAGTGCTGGGTACGGTCATCGACCGCTATATCGCCGGGGCCAAATAGCCGGCCCGGATCGACTAAGGGCCATTTGGCCTGATGCTTCCCTCCCGCCCCGACTTCGGCGAGGGCCTTCAAGGCCGGCGAATATTTCTAGACATATTCAACAAGCCGTTGATCAAGAAGGGTTTTAGATGGCCGAATGTTGATTGGGCTTAAGCCGCGACGGTCCTTCCCGGGTCGGGGTGATCAGGTGCCAGAGCGAGCCCAGGATATTCCCCACCGTCTCGATCATCATGCCGACCGCGATCAGGGTCAGCAGGGCGGCGGGGTCGAAGTGGCCATGGATCAGCTGTTGCGCCCGGTCGATCAGGTCCTGCATCGAACCCACGTGGATCACCGGCGACAGCGGCGAGACATTCCACAGCCACAGCAGGCCTCCCAGCCGGACGCCGGCCAGCGCCAGCTGGCCCAGCGCCGCCACGCGCACGGCCGCCGGACGCCAAGCCCGGAACAGTTCCAGGACAATCCGGGCGACCAGGTAGGCCAGGATGGGCCAGAAGCCGATCTCGACGATGCTGGTCAGGATGGCGCCGTAGTCGACCCCGCCCCAGATCCAGCTGCCGGCGCCGGGACGCAGGTCGGCGATCGGCAGCACGCCCGTCCACCACAGCAGCAGGACGGTCAGGCCCATGGCCGCGCCCAGCGCGTTGGCGGCCGGGGAACTCGACTTCCAGGTCATAGACTTGTGGCCTGTTCCGCCGGATTTGAAGGTGCGCTCGACAGCCTCGGTGTCGAAGGCGGCGAGTTCGAAGAGGTGCAGGTCCTTGACCCGCCATTCGCGCAGGAACTTCGGCTTCTCGGCCTGCCGCTCGATGATGAAGCCGGCGATGGCTGCGACGCCGATCAGGGTGATACCGCCCTGCACCAGGTTTGAGATGACCTTGCCGATCGCCTGGCCAAAGCCGATCTCGCCGATCGCCAGCTGCACCCCGGTGGCGATCAGGGTGATACAGATCAGCGCCGCCAGCCCGATCTTTACGGCGAACAGCCAGTAGGGATAGAGCTCGGGGCCGACCACATGATTGGCGCCGGTGTGATAGCGGCCGGCGACGGCCAGCGGATGGCCAATCTCGCGCAGGATGGCTTCAGCTTCCGTCTCGGTCAGCGGGCGGCCAAGTTCCGCCTCTTTTGCCTCGAAGCGGTTGAGGATCATGTCCTTCAGCTCGGCGACGATGTCGTCGCGAACGTCCTTGGGCAGCTGCGCCGCCACGGCCTTGAGATATTGGTCCAGCAGGGTCATTGCCCCCTCCTTGCAGAAAATTGATGTGGGATTTCAGAGCATCCGGTCGAGCGAGGCGGAGATGTTCCGCCACTCCGCCGCCAGTCGCTGCAGCATGATCTGGCCGGCTGCGGAGAGGCGGTAGAACCGCTTCTTGCGCCGGTCTTCCTCGCGCCACTCACTGTCGAGCAGGCCTTGGCCCTCAAGACGGCGCAGCAGGGGATAGAGGGTGCTCTCCTCCATCTCCAGCCCATCCGCCGCCAGGGCGACGCGCAGGGAATAGCCGTATTGCTCGGTCTTCAGCCGGGCCATAACCGCCAGGATCAACGATCCGCGGCGCAACTCCAGCTTCAGGCTTTCAAACAGGTCGGTCTCGGACATCACGGCTTCGCCTTGGCGTCACATAGTGTGTGACACACAGTGTATGGCGCATACTGTGTGAGGCTGTCAATGGGGTTGGGGACTGGATCGCGGCGCAGGGATGTTGGGCGTTTGGGGCAGTGACGGCTGGAGCCGCGTTCCTGTCCCCGTTCGGCGCTGACCGGGGACAGGTACGCCGGTCCAGCCGCCATGGGCTCTGGAGCATCAACCGCGCGGCGGCGAACCAGTCCCCTGCGGGACTAGCCCTCGATCAGGTAGTGGATCGGTTTGAACGCATAGTTGTTCGACTGCAGCGCCGAACAGGCGGTTAGCGCCACCACCAGATCCATCTCGGCTTCGAACAGGATGTGGTCGCCGGCCTTGCTGAGCGGCGGCTCGACGGTCAGCGCGGAGGTGGCCGGATCGACCGTCACGTTCATGAAGATGTTGAAGGCCGTGGGGATCTGGTCGGGCGTCACGCCATGGGGGGCCAGCGCCTCGGCCAGGTTGCCGAAACAGCCCCGGTGCGGATCGGTGTCGCCATAGATGATCCGGAAGGTGTCCTTCGAGCAGGGCGTCAGCAGGAAGTCATGCCGCCCGACGGTGTCTTCCAGGATGCGCAGCATGACGTTGCTGCGGTTGGAATAGAGCGGATCGCCGGTCGTCAGATAGAGCTTGCTGGCATAGTCGAGGCTTCGCCCCGAACTGATGACCTCGGCCACGTCGCCCGCCCGGAAGGCCAGCATGTCGGAGACCTGCTCACCTTCCGGATCAATCACCCGCAGCCGCTGGCCGGCGTTCAGACGGAAGGCGACGCCGGTGCGCGGGGCGATCTCAATTGTCATTGGCGTTGCCGGAGAAGGGGCACTTCAGGGGCGATGGCGACTTGAACTGCGGGCTCCAGCGCGGCCCGACCTCGCGGCCGCTGTACTGTCGCGCGGCGGAGATTTCGCCATGGCCGGCCAGCATCGGGTTGGCCGAGCCGGCGATGGCCACGTCGCGCTTGAGGATCGAGGACCGCAGCTTGTCGTAGCGCCCCTGCTCACGAAGCGTCTCGAACTGAGCGTGCGGGTTGAAGACGATGGCTGGCCGCTCGAACCGCCGGGCCGGCCGGCTGGCCCCCGGATGCAGGCCGACGATGAAGAAGGCTTCCTCGCCGAAGCTCAAGGCGAAGTGCGGGCTGGCCACGTCGTCGCTGACCCGCGGGTCGGGCAGGTAGCCATTGAAGGCGTCCTTGTCGGCCAGGGACTGCAGCCGCTGCCACAGCGCCGCCTCGAACGCTGTCTCCTCCATCTGGTCGGGCTGGTGGAAGACCACGGCCAGGCTCTGGAACGGGTGCGGGTCGGCTTTGTAGCGGGCGGCGAAGCGGGTCACCGCCGCGAAAATGGTGGTGTCGTCCCAGGCCGAGCGGACATCCCGCGCCTCGATGATTTCGAGTTCGGCCCGGGCCAGCGCCGACTTGGCGCCTACGCACGGAAACGATGAATCGTCCAGAAAGGCGGCGAACCGCTCGCCCAATCCCGGCTCATTTCTGTTCAGCTCACCCACGCACAACCAACCTTTCCAGAGCCACCGCAAGCCGGCTCATCGAGCGGATCTTGTCGATCCACGAGAGGGCGATAAGCGGCCCAAGGTCGGTTTTGTTCACGTCGACGATGTAGATTTTTCCGTCGTGGCGATCACGAAGGATGTCGAGCCCGCCCCAGTCGGCGCCCATGCGCGCATTGAAATCGCCGATCAGCGCCAGCTCGCGCGGACTGAACAGCTCGGCCGGCGCGTGCAGCGTGGCCCGCCGATTCTGGATGGCGAAGCGGCGCCCCGCCGGCTTGACCTTGATCCAGACCAGCACCGGCGCGCCGCCGGCGCAGGGAGTGCGCAGGTCGCGGCAGGCCCCGGTCCCGTCGGCCGTATCGACGAGCTTCTGGTAGACACAGCCCGGCTTTGGCGCGAGCGGTCCCTGGACGACACGGCCGTCATGGACGCCGTTCTTTTCCGACTTCTCGACGATGGGGCCGGCGGTGGTCATCGGATCGACGGCCAGGGGATAGCCGAACACCGCTTCGAACTCCGCGGCGACACGGCTCTTGGAGACATCGGCGCAGCCGAAATTGAGGCCACGGAGAGGCCCGGCGCTTTCCGGGACCCCGACTGTGACATCGTCGAAATAGAAGGCGGCCCTCGCCTCTTCCGGCCGCCGGGCGACATCAATGCCAGCCCACATGGCGGCAGCGCGGATCAGATACCAGGGGCGCGGCCGTTCCGGCGCGAACCAGAGGCTGAGCGGCCGGCGGCGCTTCAGCCTTGCGAACCAGGCCGCAGGCCAGAGCAGGGCCAACCAAAGGGCCCAGGCCGCGATCTCGGCCAGCACGTCGCCGTTCAGGCTCAGCCGGATGCCGGTCTTGCGAATCTCCAGTCGTCCGTCCGACCAGGCGAAATCGGACATCCAGGGTCTGGCGCGGACGTCTATCGGAGCGTCGAGGTGAGCAACCATGGCAAGCCCAATGGCGGAGCCGAACCGAAGTTCCGCCGGGCAGGGTGCGCCCCGATTTTTCCCGGTCACAAGCGAACGTCCGACCCGCCCTCACCAAGTCAGCGACTCAATTCCGTGCGCCCCATAGCCATAAGGGGGATGGAGGTTGAGAACTGCCTCCCGAAGCCTTATCTTGTCAGTCGGCGGTTGCTGCGGTTCTCGTCGGAAGCGAACTATCCTTCTGACCTTAATTCTCTCGAAGGGAGCTGTCCCTGTCCGTGGCCGTGGCCGCGAGCATATGGCGCCCACCTGGTTATCCGGGTCTGAGGGGATAAAACTGTCTTTCACGGTCCTCGCGGCGCCGCCACCTAAGGACAATGCATAAAGACCCCGTCCTCGACGCCCAGAAGGCCGCCCTGCGCATCGAGGCCCGCCGCCGGCGCCGGGCGTTGCCGGACCAGCGTCCCCAAGCCGACTGGATGGTCGCCCATTGGGCCGACGAACTGATCGACAGCCTGCGCCTCAAGCCCGGCGTCGTCGCCCTCTACAAGGCCCTCGGCGCCGAACTGGATCCCAGCCTGCTCGGCGAGGCCATGGCCCGCAAGGGCTGGCGGCTGGCGCTGCCGACGGTCATCGACCTCGAAGGCCCCCTGGAGTTCCGCGCCTGGGCGCCGGGCGACCCGATGAGCCACGACCTGGCCGGTCTCTCCGCTCCTCTCGACAGCGCCCCGCCAGTCGCCCCCAGCCTGATCCTCGTGCCCCTGCTGGCCTTCGACCGAATGGGCCATCGCCTCGGCCAGGGCGGCGGCTTCTACGACCGCACCTTCGAGTCCCTGCGCGGTTTTCCCGGGCCGCCGCCATTCGTCGGCCTGGCTTACGAGGGCCAGGAGATCGAGGCCGTGCCGCACGGGCCGCTCGATCAGCCGCTGGATGGGATTTTGACCGAGGCCGGCTATACTGCGGTGCGAAAGGATATTTGATGCGTATCGCTTTTTTCGGGGATGTCGTCGGCCGGGCCGGCCGTGACGGTGTCGCCGACCATCTGCCGGGCCTCCGCCGCCGCCTCGCGCTCGACTTCGTGATCGTCAACGCCGAGAACGCCGCCGCCGGCTTCGGGATCACCGAGAACACCGCCCGCGAGTTGTTCGAGGCCGGGGCCGACTGCCTGACGCTCGGCAACCACAGCTGGGACCAGAAGGAGGCGCTGACCTATATTGTCCGCGAGCCCCGCCTGATCCGCCCGGCCAATTATCCGATCCTGTCGGACGCGCCCGGCAGGGGCTCGAACCTGTTCGTGCTGGCCGACGGCCGCCGCATCCTGGTCGTGAATCTGCTGGGCCGCGTCCACATGGACGCCATGGACGACCCCTTCGCGGCCGCCAACCGCGAGCTCGACCAGGCCCCCATTGGCGACATCGCCGACGCCGTGGTTGTCGACATGCACTGCGAGGCGACGAGCGAGAAGATGGCCATGGGCCACTTCTGCGACGGCCGCGCCAGCCTGGTGATCGGCACCCACACCCATGTGCCGACCGCCGACGCCCAGATCCTGCCCGGCGGCACCGCCTACCAGACCGACGCCGGGGCCTGCGCCGACTACAACAGCGTCATCGGCAACGACAAGGAAGAGCCGCTGCGCCGATTCACTACCAAGATCAGCCAGGGCCGCTACCGGCCGGCCGAGGGGCCGGCGACGGTGTGCGGCGTCTATGTCGAGACCGACGACCGGACGGGCCTGGCGACGAGGATCGAGCCGATCCGGATCGGCGGGCGGCTCAAGGAAACCGTGCCCGAGGTGGTGCTGGAAACAGCCTGAGCGTTGCGCAAATTCGGTAAGACGACTATCTTACTTCGATAGGAGGCTGCCATGACGGCCAAGGCGCTCAAGACCCGGATGTCCACTAAGGGCCAGGTCATACTGCCCAAGGCGACCCGTGACCGTAAGCACCTGAAGCCCGGTATGGAGTTCGAGGTCGAGGAAACGCCAGCCGGTATCCTGTTGAAGCCTCAGCCCCTGTTCCCGCCGAAAACCATCGACGAGGTGTTCGGCATGCTGAAATGGGATGGGCCGCCGAAGACGATCGCGGAGATGGACGAGGCGATCGCCGAGGAGGTTCGGCGTCTGCATGCTCGCGGTCGATACTAACGTACTTGTTCGCTTCCTGACCCGTGATCACGAGGATCAGGCCCAAAGGGCCAAGCTCGTTCTCACCTCGGGCGCGTGGGTCTCTTCGACCGTCGCGCTGGAGCTCGAATGGGTGTTGCGGGCGTCCTACGGCTATTCGTCGGCGCGGATCGTCGAGGCGTTCCAATATCTGATCGGTCTGCCCTCGATTGGCTTTGAGGCGCCTGGCCGGATGATCGACGCGCTCGCTGCTGTTGATCGTGGAATGGATTTCGCCGACGCGCTTCATTACGCTGCGGCCTCGGCGCTTGACGGCTGCGAAGGGCTGGCGACCTTCGACGAAGGCCTGATCGCCGCTGCCGCGAAATCGCCGGGACTCCCCGTCATCAGGCCCTGACACCTTTCCGGACGGCGTCAGGCTTCATACCTTAGGCCTCCACAAGGAGCCTCCCATGACCGACCCCATCTACACCGCCAAGGCCCACGCCGTCGGCGGCCGCGCCGGCACGGCGAAGTCCGAGGATGGCCATCTGGATGTCAAGCTGGGCTACCCCAAGTCGATGGGCGGCGACGGCTCCGGGACCAACCCCGAGCAGCTGTTCGCGGCCGGCTACGCCGCCTGTTTCCTGGGCGCGCTCGGGCTGGTGGCGCACGGGGCGGGGGTGAAGCTTGGCGAGCACAGCCTCGATAGTGAGGTCGACCTGATCAAGGACGACACCAGCTTCCACATCGGCGTACGGCTGACCCTGACCGCGCCGGACCTCGACAAGGCCCAGGCCGAAGAGCTGCTGCACAAGGCCCATGAGGTCTGCCCCTACTCCAAGGCGACGCGCGGAAATGTGAAGGTGACCTTGGCGGTCGCCTGACCTGACCATGGGCTGACCGCGAGGGGTGGCGACGTCGGCGCCACCCGCTATGTTGCCGCCTCAAACGCTCGTTCGAGGACTTCATGGCTTTCAAGCGCCTGCTCATCGCCAATCGCGGCGAGATCGCCATCCGTATCGCCCGGGCGGCCGCCGGCCTTGGCCTGACCAGCGTGGCCCTCTACGCGCAGGACGACGCGGCCAGCCTGCATGTCCGGGCCGCCGATGAGGCGGTGGGGCTGCTTGTATCCGGCCCGGCCGCCTACCTCGACATCGCCGCCGTCATCGCCGCCGCGCAAGGCGCGAAGTGCAATGTCATCCACCCGGGCTACGGCTTCCTGTCGGAGAATGCCGCCTTCGCCCGGGCCTGCGCCGCCGCCGGCATCGTCTTCATTGGCCCCTCGCCGGACGCCCTGGAGACCTTCGGCGACAAGGCCGCCGCCCGCGCCCTGGCGGCGAGGCTAAACGTGCCGCTGCTGGCGGGCACCGGGGCTATCGACGCGGCCGGGGCCGAACTGTTCCTCGCCGAGCACGGGGCGATGATGCTGAAGGCCGTGGCCGGCGGCGGCGGCCGGGGCATGCGCATCGTGCGGCCCGGCGCCGATGTGAAGGCGGCCCACGCCGCCTGCTCGCGGGAAGCAAACGCCGCGTTCGGCGACGGGGCGGTCTATGCCGAATGGCTGGTCGACAACGCCCGCCATATCGAGGTGCAGGTGGCCGGCGACGCGGCGACCTGCGTCGCCGTCGGCGAGCGTGACTGCTCGGTGCAGCGCCGCCACCAGAAGATCATCGAGATAGCCCCCGCGCCGGCCCTGGGCGAGCGGTTGCGCGGCGCCCTGCACGAGGCGGCGGTGAAGCTGTGCGTCGCCAAGCACCTCAAGGGCCTGGCGACCGTCGAGTTTCTAGTCGATGCGGCGTCGGGCCGTTTCGCCTTTATCGAGACCAATGCCCGGCTGCAGGTCGAACACACGGTCACCGAAGAGGTTACCGGCCTCGACCTGGTGCAGATCCAGATCAACCTCGCCGCCGGCGCCTCGCTCGCCAAGGTCGGCCTGGCCGAGACCCCGCCGTTCAAGGGAGCTGCCATCCAGGCCCGCGTCAACCTGGAAACTCTCAACGCCGACGGCACGGCCCAGCCGGCCGGCGGCCTGATCCGCGCCTACGAGCCGCCGACAGGGCCAGGCGTGCGCGTCGATGGCTTCGGCTATGGCGGCTACGTCACCAGTCCGGCCTACGACAGCCTGCTGGCAAAGGTCATCGTCCGCGCCAGCGACCACGCCGCGGCCGCCGCCAAGACCGCGCGGGCGTTGAAGGAATTCCGCCTCGAAGGCGTGGACAGCAACATCCCCCTGCTGCGCGCCCTGCTGGCAGATCCGGCCGTCGCCCAGGGCAAGGCCACCACCCGCTTCCTGGAGGAAAACCTGGAGCGCCTGCTGGCCCAGGCCGAGGCGCTCACTCCGGCGCCGGCCAACCAGATCGTCATGGCCGAGCAGGCTGTCGTCGAAGCTTTCGAAGAGGTGGCGGGCGCCCAGGCTGTGCTGGCGCCGTTGCAGGCCACCGTCGGCCAGATCGAGGTGGGGGAGGGCGCCCTCGTCCGCCCTGGCCAGACCGTCGCCATCCTCGAAGCCATGAAGATGGAGCATGTCGTGGTCGCCCCGGTCGGCGGCCGGGTGATGCGCATCGCGGCGGAACGCGGCCAGACCCTGCTCAAGGGCCAGCCTCTGCTGTTCCTGGTGGCCGAAGACGTGGAGGGTCTGGAGGCCGTCGCGGAAGACGCCGGCGACCCGGACGCTATCCGCCTCGACCTGGCGGAGGTTCTCGACCGTCAGGCCCTCACCCTCGACGCGGCCCGGCCCGAGGCGGTCGCCAAACGCCGCCGCACCGGCCACCGCACCGCCCGCGAGAACATCGACGACCTGGTCGATCCAGGCAGCTTCATCGAGTACGGCGCGCTGGCCATCGCCGCCCAGCGTCGCCGCCGCACCGTCGAGGACCTGATCGCCAACACCCCGGCCGATGGTATCATCACCGGCATCGGCACGGTCAACGGAGCGCTGTTCGCCCCGGAGAAGGCGCGAGTCGCAGCCCTGGCCTACGACTTCACGGTGCTGGCCGGCACGCAGGGCCACTTCAACCACAAGAAGACCGACCGCCTGCTCGGCATCGTCGACGAGCAGAAGCTGCCGGTCATCTGGTACGCCGAGGGCGGCGGCGGCCGGCCGGGCGACACCGACGCCATCGGCGTGGCGGGCCTGGACGTCACCACCTTCGGCAAGATGGCGGAGCTGGCCGGCGAGGTGCCCAAGATCGCCATCGTCGCCGGCCGCTGTTTCGCCGGCAACGCCGCCATCGCCGGCCTGTCGGAAGTGCTGATCGCCACCAAGGATTCGAACCTCGGCATGGGCGGCCCAGCGATGATCGAGGGCGGCGGCCTCGGTCTCTTCAAGCCGGAGGACATCGGTCCGGCCGCCACCCAATGGGCCAACGGCGTCATCGACATCCTGGCTGATGACGAGGCCCACGCCACCCGGCTGGCCAAGCACGCCCTGTCGATGTTCCAGGGCGATCTGGCCGAGTGGAGCGCGCCGGACCAGCGGGGCCTGCGCCGCGCCATCCCGGAGAACCGCCTGCGGGTCTACGACATTCGCGTCGTCATCGAGGGGCTGGCCGACGCCGGCTCCTTCCTCGAGCTGCGGCGTGGTTTCGCGGCCGGCATGGTCACCGGCTTCATCCGCATCGAGGGCCGGCCGGTGGGCCTGATCGCCAACGACCCCAAGCACCTTGGCGGGGCCATCGACTGCGACGGGGCCGAAAAGGCCGCCCGGTTCCTGCAGCTCTGCGACGCCTTCGACCTGCCGCTCCTGAGCCTCTGCGACACGCCGGGCTTCATGGTCGGCCCGCAGAGCGAGGACGCCGGGGCGGTGCGCCGGGTCTCGCGGCTGTTCGTGGCCGGGGCCAAGTTCGGGCCGCCGCTGTTCACCCTGGTGCTGCGCAAGGGCTACGGGCTCGGCGCCCAGGCCATGGCCGGCGGCGGCTTTCGTTCGCCCAACTTCATCGCCAGCTGGCCGACCGGCGAGTTCGGCGGCATGGGCCTCGAAGGGGCAGTGAAGCTCGGCTACCGCAAGGAGCTGGAGGCCGAGACCGACCCGGCCCGCAACAAGGAACTGTTCGAAAAGCTGGTGGCCAACATGTACGCCCGCGGCAAGGCGACGAGCATGGCGGCGGCCCTGGAAATCGACGCGGTCATCGACCCGGCCGATTCGCGCCGCTGGGTGATGGCCGGGCTGCAGAGCTCGAAGAAGCGCCGCAAGCCGGAGCGGCGCTGGGTCGATATGTGGTGATCAAGCCGCAGGCGGAACCAGTTCCGCCTGCAAAGGCAGGTTTGCATCCTTGGCGCGTTGAAGCAGCGCGTTCAGCTTCTCCTCCGCGGCTTCCGCGGAGAAAGCGCCGCAAACGGCCGATCCGTCGCGGTCGATGGCGAGCATCACGCGGATCGCATCAACGTGGGCCAGGCCGAAGATGTCCTCCAGCGCCGCCACAACGAACGCCATCGGCGTCTTGTCGTCATTGAGAATGCGCACCTGCACCGCACCCTCACGCGGCAGGTGGACGCTGACGGCAGCCTCGGCGATGGCCTGGTAGTCTTCGCCTGGATCGGGTGGGTGTCGCGCGAACCGCACGAGGTCTCTATGAGGCCCCAGCGGCGCCTGCGCCGCAACCTTGGCCATCCAGGCCCGACCCTCATCGCCTCTGGACCGATTGGAGCAGATCACGGACATCAGGAACAGGCCCCAGATGTTCGAAGGATCTAGCCCCAGAGCCTTGTCCAGCAGGCTCTCGGCCTCCCCAAGGTCGTCTTCCTTGTAAGCTACGTAAGCCAGGGTGTTGAGGGCTGTCACACGTGGCGATCCGGAGCCGAGGGACACACCCAGACGAAGGAATTGATCGAGGCCAGGCCATCGCCCCAACTGATCAAGGATTTTCAGGCTGTGCGTCCTGGCGGCCTGATAGTCGCCCTTTGCGGCAGCGTTCTGACTGCGGCGGAGTTCCTTCGGCAGATGGCGATACAGGAGCCAGGGCAAGGAACCGAAGATCAGCAGGGCGCCGACGAGCAGGAAGGGGGAATGATGGTCAAGCGCGATGGCCGTCCCGAAAATCATCCCGGTCGCCAGAACAGCGAGGTAGGCGATCCGAGAAACGAGATCGCCGATCCAGCGCCTCAAGCCAGCAGATCCGGCGTCAGCATGTTCTCCAGCTTGGTGATCTGATCCCTCAGCACCAGCTTCTGCTTCTTCAGTCGGGCGATCTGCAGCTGGTCAGGGGTTGGCATCAGGCCAAGGGCCTCGACGGCCGCGTTCAGGTCCTGGTGCCTCTGGCGCAGTTCCAGAAGCTGGGCGCGGATTTCCACGTTGGGCATGGGGATCATTTCCCCGTCGTTGTCGGCCATCCACCGTCCCCAGACGCGATCTCGAACACTGCGACTCTAGCAGACGAACGCGATCAGGCCAGCGCCGTTGCGAGCCTCTGCAGCGCCTCGATCGTCGGCGGATCGCCCCAGGTCTCGCCGGCCCGCAGGAGGCTGGCCAACGCCGGACCGGGCGTCGGCGTGCTGAGCCCCGCCAGCGAGGTCATCAGCAGCCGTTCGAGGTCGAGTTCGACCGCCTTGACAGATTCGCGCACCGACAGTCGCCCCGCGTCATCGACCGGGGCCAGGGGGACCTTCAGGGCGCGACGCGCCTGCCGGACGGGTCCGAGGATCGCCGCCTCCCAGTGCCGCGCCAGCTCCGCGCCGTTGGCCAAGGCCCGGTCGTCCGGCGAGGCCCAGACCGCCCAGAGCAGATAGGCCGTCTGCTGACCGAAGTCGTCCTGCAGGCTGAGGCAGGCCTCGGCGACGCCTGGCCTGTCGTAGGCTGTCAGAGCCCAATCCCAGAAGCCGTCGCTCACGACTCGCTCCGGATCGAACCCAGGTCCTCGCCCCAGCGCTTGACCGGCGCCCAGTCGAGGCCGAAGGCGTCCAGGGCGCGGCCCACCGACTGGTCGATCATCTCGGCGATCGAGGCCGGTTTGGCATAGAAGGCCGGCATCGGCGGGGCGATCACCGCCCCCATCTCGGCCAGGGCGGTCATGGTCCGCAGATGGCCCAGGTGCAGCGGGGTTTCGCGGACCATCAGGACCAGGGTGCGGCGTTCCTTGAGCACCACATCGGCCGCCCGGGTCAGCAGGGTCGAGGTCACGCCGGTGGCGATCTCGCCCATCGTCCGCACCGAGCAGGGGGCGACGATCATGCCAAGCGTGCGGAAGCTGCCCGAGGCGATCGAGGCCCCGACATCACCGACCTTGTGTACGACGTCGGCCCGGGCGGCGACGTCGGCGACGGAGAGATCGGTCTCCTGGGTGATGGTCAACGCCGCCGATCTCGACATAACGAGATGACTTTCCACATTTAATTCGCGGCAGGCGTCGAGGGCCCGGATGCCCAGCAAAGCCCCGCTGGCGCCAGAGATTCCGACAATCAGTCGCCCGTTTTGCGCCATGCTGCTGGTCTAGCCTCCCGGTTATGTGAACAGACTTCCCGTGATCTCGGGTGTTCACTCACTGTGCATAGATAGCCAAGGAGGCGAAATACCATGGCCTTGGAAGCCCGTCTGCGGGAGCTCGATAGCCGCCACAGGAAACTGGACCGGACCATCGAGGAGGAACTGACGCACCCGGCGTCCGACGACATCAGGATCGCGGAGCTCAAACGGCAAAAACTACGCCTCAAGGAAGAGATCGAAGGCCTGAAGGCTCGAACTCACTAGATTTAAGAAACCCCTCCGCCGGCATCCGGCGGAGGGGTTTTCAATTCTGCACGGCGCGCGAGCGCGAAGGCTAGTCCTCGTCTTCGTCGTCGTAGTCTACGGCCGGACCGGCGTTGGCGAAGACGTTCTTCAGATCGACGCGGCCGCCGCGCTCATCCTCGTCCTCGACCACTTCGGGGGCGACTTCTTCGACCTGACCGGCCGGGCTCAGCGACGGGCCGTCGCTGACGATGCCCTTCTTGAGGTCGTCCTTGGCCTTCTTGTCGGCGGCCTTGCGAACAACCGTGTCCAGTTCGATCTGGCCGACCAGACCCAGGGTCACCGGGTCGACGGGCTTGAGGTTGGCGCTGTTCCAGTGGCTGCGATCGCGGACCGCCTCGATGGTCGACTTGGTGGTGCCGAGCAGTTTGGAGATCTGGGCGTCGGTGACTTCCGGGTGGTTGCGCACGAACCAGGCGATGGCGTCCGGGCGGTCCTGGCGACGCGACACGGGCGTATAGCGCGGGGCCTTCTTCTGGGGTTTGAGGAGCTCGGCGTGGCGGCTCTTCTGCACCAGCATGCGGTACTTCGAATCGCTGGAAGCCTTGTCCAGCTCTTCGCGGTTCAGCTGGCCGTTGGTGATCGGGTCGGCCCCGCGGATGTCGCGCGCCACTTCACCGTCGGCGATGCCGCGCACTTCCAGCGGGTGCAGCCCGCAGAAGTCGGCGATCTGCTCGAACGTCAGGGAGGTGTTGTCCACCAGCCAGACGGCGGTGGCCTTCGGCATCAGGATCGGTTCGGCCATGGGCATGCTCCAGAAACAGCGGCGCCCGGCCTTTCGGCCGGGCGGGTCTTGAGATCAGCTATAGCCATGTTCCCATCCGAAGGGAACGGGGAGGTTTGCGGCCGCTGTCCACAAACCGTCCGAAAACGTCAGATCTTGCCCATCAGCAGCAGGATGATGACGATGACCAGCACGAGGCCGAGGCCGCCGCTGGGAAAGTAGCCCCAGCTTTTGGAGTGGCCCCAGGTCGGCAGGGAGCCGACCAGCGCGAGGATCAGGATGATAATGAGAATTGTGCCCAGCATGGGATTGGCTCCGTGAACAGCGTGAAGTCTCCGCCGTTAAATTCCTTCAAGGCCGCCCCGGTTCCGTAAGTCGAGAGGACAGCAATGTATGTCGCCGTCTAAGCCTGGCGGGTGAAGCCGGGCCATGAAGACCGCTTCCGTGAGGCATGGCGTCGCGGCGCCGAGCCGATCACCAGGATTTACGGCCCGTTCGGTCCTAGGCCGCCTGGTCCTTGGTTACCCGGTTGGCCCATAAGAGGCCGATGAAACCGCCCTTGATGCGCGGCAGCACCAGCAGCACCACGGTGGTCAGCAGCATCAGCGCGGCCGGGACAGTGATCCACGGCGAGGTTTCCCACATGAAGGGGAAGAAGAAGGCCGGGGCGACCAGCAGGTGGCCGACCAGCAGGATGGTAAGGTAGGCCGGGCCGTCGTC
The DNA here is from genome assembly GCA_046595895.1 of Caulobacter sp. Taxonomy (GTDB): domain Bacteria; phylum Pseudomonadota; class Alphaproteobacteria; order Caulobacterales; family Caulobacteraceae; genus Caulobacter. The sequence continues at coordinate 39,811 of JBKJSF010000122.1, forward strand.
GGCGCGATATTGCGACAGGTCGTGGCCACAGGCCTCGCACGCCGGCTCGACCTTCAGGTAGCGGCCGAACAGCTCGCCTTCCCCGCAGTTCGGGCAATGATGCTTGAGGCCGCGCTTGATGCCGAGGCCGACGGGTCGATTGGGGGAGGCTTTCGACATGGCGCTCATATGCGCCTTCGGCAGTCCTACCGAAAGGGCGACCGGGTATCGCCCGGTCACTTCGGGTTTCAGCTTATGGCCTTGAGCGCCGCGCCCAGCTCATCGACCATTTCCGGCGTGGTGGCCCAACTGCACATGAAGCGGACTGTTCCATCCAGGAAGCGATAGACGAACCAGCCCTGGCCCTTCAGCCGGTCGAGCGCCGCCTCGTCCATCTCGACGAACAGGCCGTTGGCCTCCACCGGATGGCGCAGCGGGAAGGGCATCAAGCCCGCCAGCCGCTGTGCCATGGCGTTGGCGTGCGCCGCCCGCCGGCTCCAGGCGCCGGTCTCCAGCAGGCCGATCCACGGCGCGGCCAGGTAGCGGCCCTTCGACACCAGTTGGCCGGCATGCTTGAGCCGCGCGTCGAACCGGCGGCCCAGGGCCTTGTTGAGCAGCACCACGGCTTCGGTCGGCGTCGAGCCGGACTTTGTGCCGCCCATGATCAGGACATCGACGCCCAGGCCGGCGATGGCCTTGAGGTCGAACCCGGCGGCCACCGCATTGGCCAACCGCGCGCCGTCCAGATGCACGCCATAGCCCATGGCCTTGACCGGCCGGATCAGGGTTTCCAGGTCGGCCTGCGAATAGACCGTGCCATATTCGGTCGCCTGGGTCAGCGACAGAGCCGCCGCCGGCTGGCGATAGCTGACGTCCGGTTGGGCCAGGGCCTGGGCCAGGGCGGCCAGATCGATCTTGCCGGAGGGTCCCGGAAGTCCGATCAGCCCGACGCCGGCCCCGAAGAACCCCGGCGCCCCGGTCTCGTCGGTGCAGACATGGGCGTGCTCATGGGCCAGCACCGCCTCATGCGGCCGGGCCAGCGCCGCCAGCGCCACCGCATTGGCCGCCGTGCCTGAGGCCGTGAACCGGATGTCGGCGTCGGCGTCGAGGGCGGCGCGGATCAGGTCCGCCGCCCGGGCTGAGACATGGTCGGTTCCATAGCCGGAAGCGGTCCCGGCATTGGCGGCGATCAGCGCCTCCAGCACCTCGGGCATGGCCCCGGCGACGTTGTCGGAGGCGAAATCGTAGCGGGCGTCGGTCATGGATTGCGGTTTAGCGGCAGAGCGCCGGTAGGGAAACCGGCCAACGCCTTACGAAGCTTCGAGCGTAGGGAACGAAGCGTTCCACCAGCCCTTCCATCGCCCCTCCAGCTCGGCGAAGGCCGCCTCATCGAGCCCGTAGCTGGTGATCATCACCATGCCTGGCCCGTGGCCGCCGCCGCTGGTCCAGCCGCCGGCGTCGTGGACGTTGAGCAGGCCCGCCCAGGCATCGACGGTCATCGACACCTGATGGGGCGAGAGGTGCCAGAGATTGCCGCTGACCGTATCGCCGGTCGGCAGGGCCCGGCTGACCGCCTCACCGACCTTGCCGCGGCCCAGGTCGGCGAGGCCCAGGGCCGCCAGCGGCCGCGTCCCCTCGCGCTCGCCCCTGGGCAGGGAGAGCCACAGGGTCCGGCGCGGGGCGAGGCCTTCCTTTTCCAGCCCGAACTTCAGCTGCTGGACGAACATGATCCAGCCCTCGGTCATGTCCTCGTAGACGTCCGACCAGGGCGTCCCGTCGGCCGGTCCTGCGCGGACCACCCGCAGGCGGCTGCCGGCCCCGTCGGCGGTCAGTTCGAAGCGGTCGGTGGTTCCGTCGAAGCCGATGGTGTGGGCCGCATCATCGGCCTTGGCGTGGTCGAAGAAGATGTAGGCGACCTCGTCGGCCAGGCCGTCGGACTCCCAGCCGAACCAGCGCGCCACCTTGGCCGGGTCGCGAAGCGCCTGCCAGACGGCCTCGACCGGGGCGGCGATGGTCAGGTCGATGAGGACGCGGTCCCCGGTGTCGGTCGTGGTCATGGGGTGGTCCTCAGCTTTGAGCCCTTGGCGGGGTGGGTGGCGGCGATCAGCCGGTAGGGTCGGCCGCCGGCGGTGTCGAACTCGGCGACCAGGGCGGCCACCGTCTCGGTCAGCCGCTGGGCGAACCGCTCGATGTCGCCGGGCGCGGCGAAGGCGACCTGCGCATCGAGGGTGAAGGTCAACAGCCGGCGGCCCTCGGCATCGGCCGCCTGTCGCATCCGGCCGACGTCGCGCACGGTCTCGGAGGCGGCGCGGATCAGGTGGTCGGCGGCGTATCGGTCCTGGGTGAGGACCTCGGGGGCCGGCCCGGCCAGCAGGTCCGGATCGACGACATAGGCATCGGCGCTGGCGGTGAACAGCCGCTCGGTAAAGCCGCGGCGTTGGCGCTCTTCAACCAGCTGAACGAGGCCCGCCTCCTCGAGCGCCTTGAGGTGATAGCCGACCTTCTGGCGCGGCATGCCCAGCGCCATCGCCAGGCTGGCGGCCGAGCCAGGCGCCTGCAGCGCGGTCAGCATCCGACGGCGGATCGGCGAGAGGGCGGTCCTCACGCGGTCGGCGTCGTCGAGCAGGGCCATGGGCGCGTTCATTCGCTGATCTAACAATAGAAAAATAAAACTGTCAAATGGGTGGCGAATTTGACGCTTCGAGAGATCGCCGCTATCTGGCCGCCATGGTCGCCAACCCCGCTCGCGCCAATCAGCAGCAACGCCAGTCGCACAGACTGGCGGCCGTTGCGGCCGGCCGGATCGGGAAATAGCCCCGGCGCACAGCCGGTCCGACCGCCTTCGCAAACCCGCCCAACGGCGGGGTTTTGCTTTTCGAGGCTCCGCCATCTTCTGAGGAGCCTTCCATGACCTTCACCACCGACGCCGACCTTGCCGCCATCGCCGAGGGCGTCATCGCCCGAACCTTGCCCAAAACCGCCTGGACCCACGCCGCCCACTTCGCCTGCGCCGTCTGGATCGTCATGCGCCGGCCGGACCTGGTGGCCGAGCGCGACCTGCCCGGCCTGATCCGCGCCTACAACGAATCCACCGACACGCCGAACACCGACACTGGCGGCTACCACGAGACGATCACCCAGGCCTCGCTCCACGCGGTTCGCGCCGCCGTGGCCGACGGCGGCTCGCCGGTGGAGGTGCTGCATCGCCTGCTGGGCAGCCACGGCCGCAGCGACTGGCTGTTGAATCACTGGACCCGCGAGCGGCTGTTCAGCGTCGAGGCGCGGCGGGGGTGGGTCGAGCCCAACTTGGCGGCGCTCTTACCTCCCTCCCCGAATTGGGGAGGGTAGACGCGCGTTGCGCGTCGGTTGGGGAAGCCGGCCACAGGCTCCCAGAGCACAAGGACCATTGAACAAAAGCGGCGGGTGTAGTGACCCACTTCCCCACCCGGCCGTAGCCTGTCCTCGGGCCGGCCTTCGGCCGGACCCGGGGGGCCTGCCCTCCCCAAGTCGGGGCGGGAGGTTAAGCGCTTCGCCCCCAGGCACGCAGCTCATCCACGAACAGCTCTGGTTCTTCCATCGCCGCGAAGTGGCCGCCGCGCGGCATGTCTTGCCAGCGGCTGATGTTGTAGGCGCGACCCGCCCAGCTTTGCGGCGGGGCCGAGTAGAGCGCTTCGCCGGGGAAGTTGGCGAAGGCGGTGGGGGTCTCGCAGCGGACCCCTTCGGGAAGGACGATGCCGCCCTCCTCGATCAGGGCGCGATAGTACCAGGCGCCGGTCGTGAAGCTGCCGGTCATCACGTAGATCATGACGTTGGTGATGAGCTGATCCAGGCTGAAGATGTCGGTGAAGGCCTTGGCCCGCAGATCCGCCCAGTCGTGGAACCGCTCGACGATCCAGGCCGCCTGGCCGACCGGATTGCCGGCCCCCAGCCAGGCCACCGACTGCGGTTTGGAGACCTGCAGGCGCAGGTAGGCCCCCATCATGTCGCCGGCCGCGCCGGTGCGGACGATCCAGTCGATCTCGTCCTGGCCCTGCGGCGGGCCGAACGGGCGCAGGCCGATCATGTTCAGGTGGATGGCTTTTGCGTGCGTCCCGTGGTCATGGCCGAGCCAGCTGGTCACCAACGCCCCCCAGTCGCCGCCCTGGGCCAGATAGGTCTGGTAGCCCAGCACCTCGGTCATCAGCCTGTTGAACAGCCGCGCCGTGCCTCGCTGGCCGAACGGCCGCGCCGGCTTCGAGGAGAAGCCGAAGCCGGGCAGCGACGGGATCACCAGGTCGAAGGCGTCCGCCGGGTCGCCGCCGAACCGCGAGGGAAAGGCCAACCGCTCGGCCGCCCCCCAGAACTCGTAGTGGCTGCCCGGCCAGCCATGGCTGAGCAGCAACGGCCGCTTGCCACCCGCCTCGCCGACGATGTGGACGAAGTGGATGTCGAAGTCCTCGATCCGCGCCGTAAATTGCGGGAAGCGGTTGAGCTCAGCCACGGCGCCGCGCCAGTCGTAACCGTCCGTCCAGTGAGCGCAGAGCTCGCGCAGGAACTGCGGATCGGTCCCGCAGCCCCAGCCGCCCTCGATGGGGGCGACTGGGAAGGGATACTCACGCACCCGGCGCAGAATGTCGGCGACGTCCTGTTCGCTCCAGTCGACCGTGAACGGCGTCGGCGTGGTCATGGCGTGTTCCCTGGTTTTTCTCACACTAGCTTGGGTGACGTCGCGGCGGTGGTCCCCCTCCCCCGTCGCTGCGCGCCGAGGGAGGACTTTACGGAACCATCACCACCCGGCCCACCGCCTGCCGGCTTTCGATGTAGGCGTGGGCGCCGGCGGCGTCGGACAGCGGGAAGACCTTGTCGATCACCACCGACAGCTCGCCGCGCGCGCAGTCCTCGATCAGGGTCTGGATCATGTCGTGGGCCCGGTCGCTCATGATCTCGGTGCCAAGGAAGACGCCGCTCAGAGACCGGTTGCCGCCCATCAGGCTGGAGACGTCGACCACCATCGGCTCGCGGCCGGCGTTGCCCACCATCGACAGCCGGCCGCGGTAGCCGAGGCTGGCCAGCGAGCCCTTGAGGGTCGCGCCGCCGACGCTGTCGACCACCAGGTTGACGCCCTTCTTGTCGGTCAGCCGCATCACCGCCTCGGGCACGCTCTCGACCTGGTAGTTGATGCCGTGGTCGAGACCCCAGGCCTTGAGCTTCTCCAGCCGCGCATCGCTCGACGCCGTGGCCAGCACCCGCGCACCGGCCCGCTTGGCCAGCTGGATGGCCGCCAGGCCGACACCGCTCGCGCCCGCCTGGACCAGCACGGTCTCGCCGGGCTTGAGGCGGCCGAACTCGAACAGGCAGTCGTGGGCGGTGCCGAAGGTCACCGGGATGGCTGAGGCCTGCCTCACGTCGAAGCCGTCCGGAATGACCCAGCAACTTCGCGCCGGCACGGCCCGCAGTTCGGCATGGCTGCCGAAGCCATCGACGGTGGCGACCTTCTGGCCGATCCGCAGGTGGGTGACCTCGGCTCCGATCTCGAGGATCTCGCCGGCCGCCTGATAGCCGACAATGTGCGGATGGCCGACCAGCGCCCCGCCGAACCGGTTGAGCGTGTCGCCGCCCTCGATGCTGATCGCCTCGACCCGGATGACCACGCCCTTGGGGTGGCACACGGGATCGGGGACGTCCTCGTAGCGCAGGACGGACGGCGGACCGTTCTCGTAATAGACGGCGGCTTTCATGGCGGGCTCCCTTGGATTTTGGGGGAGCGTAGCGGGGCGGCGAGCGAAGCGGGAATCAGAAATCCTCCCTCCCCTTTATGGGGAGGGAGAAAGCTAGTGGTGGTGCGATTCCGGCGCTGGCAGATGCCCGCCGCCGGCGTGGGCGGCCTGCGGGGCGGGGTGGTGCGCATGGAAATCGGCCGGGCCGGCCACCGCCTTGGGGAACATGCCGTCCTGGCTCCAGCCTGGCTGTTCGAAGCCCTGGTCGGCCACCTGCCACAACAGCTGCACATAGCGCTTGGCCATCTCGCCGGTCACTGCCGAGGCGTCGATCTTCTCGGTCAGCACGTCGGTCATGCCCGATTCCTTGGCCGCATTGACCGTGCTCTTCAGAAGGTAGCCCTTCTTCTGCAGCTTCTCGATCCGCTCTGCGAAGGTGGGCTTCTTCTCGTCCTTCTTGCCCCAGCCGAAGAGGCCGCCGCCACCGCCGGGCTTCGGCCTGTCGTCGGGCGACCGTTCGGCCTTGGCTTTGACTTCCAGCTCCTTGAGCAGGATGTTCATCAGCTTGTTGCAGCCCGACACCACCACGTAGGCGGCCTGGTCGGATTGAGCCGCGTCCCACAGCGGCTTGAAGCCGTCGCGGAAGACCTCTGGGGTCGCCTTGCTGAACCGCGGCGCGGCCGGCTTGGCATGGTGGTCATGCGGCTTGTGACCGGCCTGGTCGCCCAGCGGCTTGCCGCAGACAGGGCAGGGGCTGCCGGCGGCCGGCGGGTTGTTGATCACGGTGATGCCGCCCAGCGGCAGGCCGAACATCGGCTGCTGGACCATGACCGGGGTGGCGATCGGCACGGTGGTCACCGCCCCGGTGAAGACATTGGCCCCGGCTCCGGTGACGCTGGAAATCGGGGTGGTGAAGACGCTGCCGGGCGAGCCGGGCACGCCGACTGAAACCGCATGCGGGCTCACGTAGGGCACGGGCGTCAGGGAAGGCGATTCGTGCCCCGCATGGGCGATGCCTTCCCGCTCGTAGCGGCTGTCGAGCGAGCAGCGCGGCGCTTCGCTCACGACCCTAAGCCCCCACAGTTCATGGTGTTCACCCCACGCATGCCCACAGCGCCTCCCGATAACCATGGTTAACGAACCTCACGGCGACCTTTTTGGCAAGAGGATTGCCGCTTGGACGCTGAGAAGAGTAGAGGATGCGACCCCTCTGCTACGAAAGTTCGTCCCCCTTGCGTCTTCCCCAGGCCCGTCTCGATCAGGTGCTCGACCGCTTCCGCGAGGTGGAGGCGCGCATGGGCGCGGCCACGGAAGGGCCCGAGATCGTCAGGCTGTCCAAGGAGCACGCCGAGCTCAAGCCAGTGGCCGACGCCGTCGCCGGCCTCGAAAAGGTCCGCGTCGAGATGCCGGAGCTGGAGGCCATGGCCGCCGATACCGACCCGGACATCTCTGAGCTGGCCCGCGACGAGCTGGAGCGACTGCAGGACCGCCTCCCGGACATGGAGCGGGACCTGGCCCTGATGCTGGCCCCCAAGGACAAGGACGAGAACGCCAGCGCCATCCTCGAAATCCGCGCCGGCACCGGCGGCGACGAGGCGGCCCTGTTCGCCGGCGACCTGTTCCGCATGTACGCGCGGTACGCTCAGCTGCAGGGCTGGAAGGTCGAGGTCGACAGCATCTCCGAGGGCGAGATGGGCGGCTACAAGGAAATCATCGCCTCGGTGAGCGGCGACGGCGTCTTCGGCCGGATGAAGTTCGAGAGCGGCGTCCACCGGGTGCAGCGGGTGCCGGCAACCGAGAGCCAGGGCCGTATCCACACCTCCGCCGCCACCGTCGCCGTCCTGCCCGAGGCCGAGGACGTCGAGATCGAGATCAACGACAGCGACCTGCGCATAGACACCTATCGTTCGAGCGGGGCCGGCGGCCAGCACGTCAACAAGACCGACTCGGCGGTGCGCATCACCCACATTCCGACCGGGGTGGTGGTGACCTCGTCGGAGAAGAGCCAGCACGAGAACCGCCGCAAGGCGATGAAGAACCTGAAGGCCCGGCTGTACGACCTGCAGCGCACGGCGCTCGACGATGCGCGCTCCGAGGCTCGCAAGAGTCAGGTCGGGAGTGGTGACCGGTCCGAACGCATCCGTACCTACAACTTCCCGCAGGGCCGGGTCACCGACCACCGCATCAACCTGACCCTCTACAACCTCGAACGGATCATGCCGGGGGACGCGTTGGACGACGTGATCAAGCCGCTGATCGCCGAGGACCAGGCGGCGAGACTGTCGGCGCTGGAAGACGCGTAGCGCCTCCCTCAGCGTCCACGCGTCATCAATCCCTTCCAGATCCCCTTCACCGCCCCCACCCCGCCGGCGATCTCCTCGCTCAAGTCCAGCTTTTCTCCCACCGTGTCGGCCATCGCCGCCCCCCGTTCGCCCATCGGGGCCGGTGGGCCGGTGGTCGAGTCCTTCGCCGTCTGGTGCTCGATCTCCGCGTTGATCTCGGCCCCGACCAGCACGATGAGCACCGAGAACCACACCCAGAGCATGAAGGCGATCACCGCCCCCAGCGGCCCATAGGTGGCGTCCAGGCGGGCGATGTTGCCCATGTACCAGCTGAAGCCCAACGAGCCGACCAGCCACATCGCCGAGGCCGCCACCGCTCCCCAGCTCAGCCACCGCCACTTGGCCTTGGCCCGCGACGGGCCGATCCGGTAGAGCAGGGCGAAGGCCAGGGCCGCCAGCCCCAGCACCAGACCCCAGCGCAGTGGGATCGACACCAGCGAAAGTTCGCCCAGCCCAAGCCAGCCCAGGGCCACCGGCAAGGCCACCAGGATGCCCGCCACGCTGGTCAGGAACAGCAGCGCGCCAAAGGTGCAGACATAGGAGAGCGCCGTCTGCCGGAAGAATGGCCGGCTCTCGGTCTCGTCATAGGCAACATTCAATCCCTCGAACATCGCCTTCATCCCGGCGTTGGCGCTCCACACCGAGACCAGAAGACTGATCACGAAAGCCACGGTCAGCTTGCCGTCGGTCGTTCCGGTGATCCGCAACATCTGGTCGCCGACGATCTGGATGACACTGGCCGGGAAGACCCCGCGCATCTCGCCCAACTGGTCGCGCACCGTCGCCACGTCGGCGAACAGTCCGTACAGCGAGACGAAGGCGCCAATGGCCGGAAAGATCGCCAGCAGGGCGTAGAAGGTCACCCCGCCGGCCACGCTCGGCAGCTTGTCCCGGGAAATCTCGCCGAGCACGCGCCAGGCCACGTCGCGCCAGCCGAGCATGGGGATGTGGGCCGGCCGCACCGCCTCCCGTCCTCGGCCGGGCTGTTCGGCCGCAAAGGTTTCGCTTTTCATCCGGCGCGGATCGGAAGCCCCCGGCACGATCTTGCCGCCCGGCTCGGGCTCCAGCGTGGGGGTTGCTTTCGGCCACAGCCCGACGGCGGCGATCAGGGCGATCCACGGCAGCAGATGGTAGGGCCGGCTCCTGGCCCATTCCGCCGTCGCGCCCGGCGCCGCCCGCCAGTCGCGGCTTGCGGTCCAGCCGACCACCCGGCCAGCCCCCTTGCCGAGCCCATAGGCGCCGCGGCCGAGCACGCCAGCCATTTTCCTTGAGGACGTCTTGCGACCCCCACCCTTGAACCAAGCCATCCAGCGCCTCCAATGGGCAAACACCGCAGGTCGCCGGGGGTTGCGGCGGGCCCGCGCCTTTGGCACTGGAAGTCATGCGCGCCATCATCGACAGCCTGTATCGCCACCCGGTCAAGGGCTTCACGCCCGAGGCCCTGGACGGCGCCGATCTGATCGCCGGCGCCTGTTTTCCTTGCGACCGGCTGTTCGCCGTCGAGAACGGGCCGAGCGGCTTTGATCCCGCCGCGCCTGGTCATATCTCCAAGTCGAAGTTCACCGTGCTGGCCCAGATCGCGCAGGTGGCCAAGGCCCGCACCGCCTATGACGCGGCCACCGGCGTGCTCAGCGCCAGCGCCGAGGGCCAGCCCGATTTCACCGGCGATCTGAACACCGCCGATGGCCGCGCCGCCTTCGAGGCCTGGCTTGCCGCCCTGCTCGGCGAAGCCGCCAGTGGCCCGCTCAACGTCATCGAGGGTCCCGGCGCCCACCGCTTCATGGACCACCCCATGGGCCATGTTTCAATCATAAGCCTGGCCAGCGTGCGCGACCTGGAACAGAAGATCGGCCGCCCGGTCGATCCCTTGCGCTTCCGGGCCAACCTCTATGTCGAGGGTTGGCCGGCCTGGGCGGAGAACGGCTGGGCGGGCCGCGGCCTGTCGCTCGGCGGGGCCAGCGCCACCGTCTACAAGCCCATCGTCCGCTGCGCCGCCACCGGCGTCGATCCGGTCACCGCGCTGCGCGACATCGACATCACCGCCGCCCTGTTCGAGCACTATGCCCACCTGCTGTGCGGCATCTACATCAACGTCACCGACAGCGGCCCCATCGCGTTGGGTGACACTGTGGAAGTCCGATGACCAACCTCGTCACCGCCTGGAAGACCGCCCAGGTGACCCTGAAGGCGGCCGGCGTCGACCAGCCGTCGATCGACGCCCGGCTGATGCTGGAGGCCGCCGCCGGCGCCACCCGCATGGATATCCTGACCGACCCCTATCGTGAGCTGACCCCCGAACAGCAGGCGACCTTCGACCACTTCATCGGCCAGCGCGCCGGCCGCAAGCCGATCAGCCACATCCTCGGCCGCAAGGGCTTCTGGAAGATCATGCTCTCGGTCACCCCGGACGTGCTTACCCCGCGACCGGACACCGAAAGCATCCTCGACGTCGTCCTGCCGGCCTTTCCGGAGGCCATGGCCTTCCAGATGCTGGACCTGGGGGTCGGCAGCGGGGCGATCATGCTGGCCATCCTCGCCGAGCGGCCGGCCGCCAGGGGCCTGGGCATCGACAGTTCGAGCGAGGCCCTGGCCGTGGCCCGCGAAAACGCCGCTAATCTCGACTTGAACAACCGGGCCGCCTTCCTGCACGGCGACTGGACGGCGGGCCTGGGCGAGGCCCAGTTCGACCTGGTGGTCTCTAACCCGCCCTATATTCCGACCCGCGACATCGACACCCTCGATCCGGAGGTGCGCGACCATGAGCCCCGTCTGGCCCTCGACGGCGGACCGGACGGCCTGGACGCCTATCGCCTGCTGGCCCCGGAGATCCTGCGGGTCCTGAAGCCCGGCGGCCTGTTCGCCGTGGAGATCGGCCACGACCAGTCGGCGGCCGTTGAAGCTCTGTTCAATGCGGCCGGCGCGGACAAGGTGCGGACCACAAAAGACCTCGGCGTGCGCGACCGCGTCGTCACTGGTTTCAAAAACCCCTTGGAAACAGTTGGATGAGGGGTTACATCCTGAATCGTTCCCTCTCTTAAAGCCGTACCGGGGCGACCTGAAACGGCGGGCGCGCGAGCCACGAAAGGCCGCGAGCCGGGCAGGGACCCAAGGATCACTCCAACTGGACAGTCACGGGCCACACAGCGTCCGACACGTCACAAGGCAAGCTTCCGGGCTGGCGAACGCCAGGCCCGAGCGACAGGAACACCATGAGAGACTTCAAGGGCATGAAGCGGCAGCGCGGCCGCAACCGGAACACCGGTAACAAGCCGCAGCAGCACAACGCCAACCGCGCCTACGACTCCAACGGACCCGAGGGCATCAAGGTCCGCGGCGCCGCCCAGAGCGTTTTCGAAAAATACCAGCAGCTGGCGCGCGATGCGACGACCGGCGGCGACCGGGTGCTGGCGGAAAACTACCTGCAGCACGCCGAGCACTATTTCCGCCTGATCCGGGCCATCCAGCCGAACCGGCCGGTCACCGACATCATCGGGCGCGACGTCTACAGCTCCGGCATGGACATCGACTTCGAGGCCGAGCACGAAGAGCCGACCGAGGCCCAGATCGCCGAGGCCACCGAGAACAAGCCGGAACCCGACGAGGGCGAGGACCGTCCCCGCTTCGAGAACCGCCCGAACAACAATCAGAACAACAACAACAACCAGAGCCGCGACCGGGACGACCGTCCGCGCGGTGATCGCTACGAAGGCAACCGCCAGAACCGCGACGATCGCCCGCGGGACGGCCAGCAGCAGCAGAACCGCGACGACCGGCCCCGCGACCGCTGGCGCGACCGCGACGACCGTCCCCAGGGCGGCCAGCAGCAAAACCGCGATGACCGCCCCCGCGATCAGCAGCAGCAGCAGCGGGACGAGCGTCCGCGTGATGATCGCCCCCGGGACGAGCGGCCCCGCGAAGACCGTTTCCGCGACCGTGACGACCGTCCTCGTGATCAACAGCAACAGCCGCGCGACGAGGGGCCCCGTGAGGCCGCCCCTCGCGAAGCCCCCGCTCGCGACGATCGCCCCCGTGACGAGCGGGAACCCCGCCGCAGCCGCTATGAGCGTGACCGGCCCCGCGAGGACCGCGCCGAAGCCCGCGCCGAGCCCCGCGATCCGCTGCCGGTGATCGAGCCCCAAAGCACGCCGATGACCGCAGCCCCGCTGGCCGCCGAGCCCAAGCGTCCCTCGCCGCGCCTGCGCGGCCAGGACGGCGCCGTCTCCGAACTCCCCGGCTTCCTCTCCCGCTCGGCCCCCGCGCCGGCCGCCGCCGACGCCGAGGCTCCGGCCAAGCCCAAGCGCCGCCGCGCGCCCAGGAGCTTCGAAGGCGACGCGCCGAAGGACAGCGACGAGGGCTGATCAACCCCCTCTTTGGGGCGTTACAGCCAGCCTGGCATCGCTATCTTCTCCGCATCTTCGGAGATTCTCATGCGCGCCATACTCCTCGCCGCCGCTGTCCTTACTGCCACCCCGGCGTTGGCGCAGTCGTCGGTCAACGCCTTTGGCATCGACTACCCCGTCGCCAAGCTCCAGTGCGTTGAAGCGCCGCTCTTCAAGCAGGACTTCGACGCCATCCGCGCCAACCCCCTGGTCCAGGAGGCGGCCGCCGACCGGCGAAAATTCTGCGCCTTCTTCGGAAAGGCCCAGGACGGTCCCTGGCGCCGCTATGCCGTCGTCCAGTTCGGCGACGACCCGTACTGGTGCGGCTCGGCCGGTTGCCAGGTTGTCGTTTTTCTGGAGGACAGCAAGGGCCAGTGGCGTCCGGCCATGGACGGGAACATGAGCAACAACGGCTTCGCCAAGGAGGAGGGCGGCGTCACCATCGACTTCAGCGAAGCCCGTGACGGCCTGCCCGGCATTGGCATCCCGATGTACCGTTCGAACAACGAACTGGACATGGTTCTCTGGGTCTACGATCCCAAGTCCGGTGAATACACCTGGAAGACTCCGCCGATGAGCGACTAGCTCAGCTCAACGACAACCCCTTCAGTTCGCCGTCCTTCCGCCAGTCCTCGATCAAGGCGATGAACGCCATCGAGCCCTTGCCGTACGGCCCGTTGCGCGCCGCCAGGGCCGACGGCTGGCCCTCGTTGTTGTAGTAGCCGGGGGTGCATTCCTCGGCGAACTTCTGGCGCTGGATGGCGCTGGCGATGACTTCCTGCACCCAGGCGTCCTCGGCCTCCTGCTGCGCCTCGACCACCGTCGCCTGACGCGCCTGCGCCTGCGCGATGATGTAGGCCGCGTGCTTGGACTGCTCGTTCAGCATGTGCGGGTAGTTGGCCGTGAACCCCGACTGGCTGTTGGCGAAGATGTAGCAGTTGGGGAAACCCACCGAATGCATGCCGTGCAGGGTCGAGACCCCGCCCGCCCACTTCTGGCTCAGGGTCACCCCGTCCTTGCCGGTCACCTCATAGCCGGCCCGCCGCGCATAGGAGGTGCCGACCTCGAAGCCGGTGCCGTAGATCAGGCAGTCGAGTTCGTACTCCACGCCGTTCACCACCACGCCCTTTTCGGTGATCCGGTCGACCCCCTGGCCGTCGGTGTCGATCAGATGGACGTTCGGCCGGTTGAAGGCGTCCAGGTATTCGTCGTGGAAACAGGGCCGCTTGCAGAACTGGTTGTACCAGGGCTTCAGCGCCTCGGCCTTCTGCCTGTCGGCCACCACCTGGTCGACCCGCGCCCGGATGGATTCCATCTTCTGGAAGTCGGCCAGCTGCAGCAGTTCCATTGGATCGCCGGGGCCAAGCTCGCCCTTGGCGGCGCGTCGCGCGGCGGCCAGGCCGAGGTTGCGGATGATGTCGGTCCAGCCGTCGTTGACCAGGTCCTCCTTCTGCCAGCCGCCGCTGACCAGGATGTTGAAATTGTCCATCCGCTTCTGCTGCCAGCCGGGCTCCAGGCCCTGGGCCCACTCCGGATCGGTCGGCCGGTTGTTGCGCACGTCGATGGAGGAGGGGGTGCGCTGGAAGACGAACAGCTCCTTCGCGTGCGCCCCCAGGTGCGGCACGCACTGCACGCTGGTCGCGCCGGTGCCGATGATACCGACCCGCTTGTCGGCCAGGCCGGTCAGACCGCCCATCGGGTCGCCGCCGGTATAGTCATAGTCCCAGCGGCTGGTGTGGAAGGTGTGGCCCTTGAAGCTGTCAACGCCCGGGATGCCGGGGAGCTTGGGCCGATGCAGCGGCCCGTTGGCCATGATCACATGGCGGGCCTTCATGGCGTCGCCGCGGTTGGTGCGGATGACCCAACGTTTAGCTTGCTCGTCCCAGGCCATGTCCTTGACCTCGGTCTGGAACAGGGCGTCCTTGTAGAGGTCGAAATGGCGGGCGATGCGCTGGCAGTAGTCGAGGATCTCCGGGGCCCGGGTGTACTTCTCGACCGGCATGTAGCCGACCTCTTCCAAGAGCGGCAGGTAGACGTAGCTCTCGATATCGCAGGCCGCGCCCGGATAGCGGTTCCAGTACCAGGTGCCGCCGAAGTCGCCGCCCTTCTCGATCATGCGGACCTGATCAATGCCGGCTTCGCGCAGCCGCGCCCCGGCCAGCAGGCCGCCGAAGCCGCCGCCGATCACCACCACCTCGACCTCGTCGCTCAGCGGCTCGCGGCTGAAGCCCGGCGTCACATAGGGGTCCTCAAGGTAGCGCTCATAGTCGCCGGCGATCTCGACATACTGCTGGTTGCCGTCGGCCCGCAGGCGCTTGTCGCGCTCGGCCCGGTACTTGGCGCGCAGGGCGACGGGGTCGATGTCGGCGGTGATTGCTTCGGCGGGGTCGGCCATCGGGGGAGGTTCCTGGTCGTTTCGCGTGAGTGTCGGTGTTTGCCGCTAGGTCAGGTCAAGCGTCTGATTTTGCGAGCTCGGCCGCGCCGGCCCAGAGTTTCTCGCGCTCCTTGAGCCGCCGCGCCTGTTCTTCGGGGTCCCAGCTGTGGCGCGGGCCGACCAGCATGCCGCCGTCGACGACGATGTGCGTGCCGGTGATGAAACCGCTGGCCGGGCTGGCCAGGTACAGGGCTGCCTGGGCGATGTCGTCGGCCTCGCCGGGGCGCTTGATCGGCTGGGCCATGTGGGCGGCGCCGCGCATAGAGGCCTTCACCACCGCCTGGATCTGGCTGGGCATCTCGCCCGGCGTAAAGATGTTGGTCAGGATGAAGCCCGGGCAGATGGCGTTGACCCGGATGCTGTATTTGCTCAGTTCCGCCGCTCCGCATTTGGTCAGCTGCAGCACCCCGGCCTTGGCCGCCGAATAGGCGATCGGCCCCATGCCGGCCGACAGGGCCGCGACGCTGGCGGTATTGACCATGGCCCCGCCGCCCCGCGCCTTCATGTGCGGAATGGCGTAGCGCATGCCCAGCGCCACCGAGCGCAGCAGCAGGTTCTGGCTGAAGTCCCACAGCTCGCCGGTCATCTCCTCGATGGGGGTCGGCGAGCCGCCGGCCCCGGCGTTGTTGAACAGGATGTCGAGGCCCCCGAAGGTCTGGGCCGCGACCTCCATGGTGACGGCGATGTCGTCCTCGCTCATCACGTCGCACTTCTGGAACACGACCTGTCCCGGGAAGGCGGCCTCCAGAATACGGCCGGCGTCTTCGTTGATATCGGCCGCCAGCACCCGGGCCCCGGCCTCGACAAACCGCTCGACGCTGGCCCGTCCGATCCCCGAGGCAGCCCCGGTGATCACCGCGACCTTGCCGTTCAGACTGATGCTCATGCTGATCTTGCTCCCTGTTTCCAACATACAGCGCAAGCCGTCATCGACAAACCCGGAATTCGAAAAATCCAAAATGTCGCGTCTGCGGGCGTGCAAAGCCCGTTCTCCGCGTAGGAATCAGGCGGCGAGCAGGCCCATAAGCGCCGGTCGAGCATAGGCGTCGGTCACCCGCTCGGGGGTCAAGCCGTCTGTCCAGGCGATGAGGTCAGCGGCGGCGTTGACGGCGGCGCTGACCATCTGGGCCGCCAGGAAGGGGTCGACCGGGCGGATTGAGCCGTCGGCCGCCCCGTCGGCGATCATCGAAGCGAATCGCTGGCTGACCCGGTCGGCACGCCACACGGCGCTCGCTCGCATGGTCTCGGGCAGGGCCTGCAGAGCCGAAAACCGCAGCAGCAGCCCGTCCGGCTCCGCCTGCCGGGCGACGAGCGAAGCCACCGCGCTCGACAGCGCCTGCCACTGGTCGCTGGCCCCGGCCAGGGCTGCTTCCTGGGTGGCGCGGATCACCTCGAAGGTGCGATCGAAGCAGGCGACCACGATGTCGTCCTTGGCTTCCATGTGATGGTAGAACGAGCCTTTGGTCAGGTTCAGCCGGGCGGCGATGCCGCTGACCGACGCTCCGCGATAGCTGCGCTCGTTGATCAACGGGGTGGCGGCCCGAAGGAAGGTCTCACTGGCCGGGTCGCCGAGGCGCGGCGCTATGGCCAGGGGCGTCGGCGCGAAGGCTCGGCCTGGACCCGCCAGCCCCTTGCACAGAATATCGAACATCCGCGCCCGCAGGCGGGGGAAGTCCTCGACGTCGTAGCGCGACAGCCAGGCCGAGGACCAGTAGAGCTGCTCCAGCAGCATATGGGCCCGCGCCGCCCGGGCCAGCCGGTCGAGGCGGAAATAGCCGGGCGCCGCGAACAGCGCCTGCACCTTGTCGAACAGGGCGCGATAGGCCTCGGCGACCGGCGCGCGGTGCTCGTCGCTCAGGGCCCGCACGTCACTGAAAATAGTTAGAGGCGGTTCGGCCTTGGCTCGCACCCGGGTCTGCAGGGCCAGGTGCTGGTCCAACAGGGCGCCAATCCGCCCGGCCAGTTCCGTCTCCCGTCCGGCCGCCTCGACCATGGCGTCCAGCCGGCCCAGGCCATGCAGGAAGCAGTCGACCGCCAGCAGTTCCTTGCGCCGGTAGTAGTAGGTGACGCTGGTGGTGGTCAGGTCGACCTTGGCCCCGACGTCGGCCAGGGTCATGCCCTTGAGGCCCTCCTTGTTGAGCACCTCGATGGCGGCCGCCAGCACCGCCTCCTTGCGCCGCTCGAAGCGGGCGGTGGCGGGCCGGGGCGGGGCGGAGATGTCGGCGGAGTCGGCCATGGGTCTTGCTTAGACGATCCGTGGGCCGCCGACCATCGGGGCGCGCTTGGCGACGCTCCGGCTACTTGCCCGTGTGATTGGCCGCCAGGTAGATGCCGTCGCTGGACAGGAAGACGTACAGCACCCGCTTGGCCGCATCCTTGGCGGCGGGATTGCGGAACGTCACCACCCACTCCAGGCCGCCGGTGTCGCCTTCGCGCAGGTCGGCGCTGGAGGCCTTAAGGCCACGCCAGCTGGGCTCCAGGATGTCGCGGCCGATCATGGTGTCAACGACGGTCCTGGCCTTGGTCTCGGCGTTGGCCTTGGGAATGGTCACCACCTCTTCGCCGTGCCCCCCCGGGTGCGCGAGAGCCGGGAAGGCGGGGGCGACAAGGCCGAGCGCCAGGACGGCGGCGAGAGGGAGCAAACGCTTCATGGATCTCAACTCCAAAATCTACAGGCCGGGTTCGGGGGCCATCAGGCTCTCGCGGCCCCGCGCGGCTTCGGCGGCGCGCTCGGCCTTGGCCTTTTCGGCCTCGTGCGAATGGTAGTGGGCGTCCTCGTTGAAGCCGAGCTCGTCCGGATGGTGGGTATGCAGCCAGCCGTGCATCTGGAACAGGAACAACAGGATGCCGGCCGCAACAAGGCCGGCGTTGGCCAGCTTCGAGAACAGCGTGAACCAGGGCGTGCGCCGCAGGATCGCCAGGATGGCGACCATCACCACCAGCGCCGCGATCTGGCCCAGCTCGACCCCGAGGTTGAAGGCCAGGATGCTGACCACCAGCCCGTCCATGGGCAGGGGCAGCTCCTGCAGGCGGGTCGACAGCCCGAACCCGTGGATCAGCCCGAAGCCGAGCACCATGGCCAGCAGGTTGGGCGGATTGACGGCCAGCGTCTTGCGGAAGCCACCCAGGTTGTCGAAGCCCTTGTAGATCACCGAGACGGCGATCACCGCGTCGATCAGGTACGGGTCCGCCTTGATCCCCAGCAGGGTGGCGCCCAGCAGGGTGACGCAGTGGCCGATGGTGAAGGCGGTGACGAATTTGGCGATCTGGCCAAACCCGGTCAGGAAGAACATCACCCCGAACAGGAACAGCAGATGGTCGTAGCCCGTCACCATGTGCAGGGCCCCGGACCGCAAATAGTCCAGCGGACCGCCATTGATCAGGCGCTGAACCTCCTCGTCCGGCACTCCATGGGCGGCGGCGGTCGCCGACCACAGTAAGCTTGCGAGCATGCATAGGCCTCCCGCCCACAGCAAGGGCGGACGGTTGTCGGGTCGGTTCACGCGCGATACTCCGAGGCGGTCACAGGCATCGTGGCTTATTCACCTCCGGTCCGCGATAAGCATTTCCGCGCCCTTCTCGGCCATCATCAAGGTCGGCGAGTTGGTGTTGCCCGAGACGATGCGCGGCATGGCCGAGGCGTCGACAACCCGCAGTCTCCCGACGCCGCGCAGCCGCATCCGTGCGTCGAGCACGGCGTTCGGATCGCCGTCCGGCCCCATCGCCGCGGTGCCAACCGGGTGGAAGATGGTCGTCCCGAGCTGCCGTGCCGCCTCCAGCAGCTCGGCGTCCGAGGTCAGCTCCGCGCCAGGTCGGAATTCCTCGGGCCGATACTTCGCCAGCGGCGCTTGCCCGACGATGATCCGCGCCAACCGCAGGGCCTCGACGGCCACCTGCCGATCTTCCTCTGTGGAGAGATACCCCGGCGCGATGCGCGGGCTCGCGTCCGGGTCCGGCGAGGTGACATGCACCTCGCCCCGGCTCGAAGGGCGCAGGTTGCAGACGCTGGCGGTGAAGGCTCCGAACGGGTGCATCCCGTCGCCCCATTTGTCGAGCGACAGCGGCTGGAAGTGGAACTGCAGGTTGGCGGTGGCGTAGCGGGGATTGGACCTGGCGAAGAGGCCGACCTGTGATGGCGCCATGGTCAGCGGACCGTTGCGAAACAGAGCGTAGTCCAGCCCCATAAGCCCGCGCCGGATGAGGTTGGCGTAGTCGGTGTTCAGCGTCCGCACGCCGCTGACCTTGAACACCGGCCTGATCTGAAGATGATCCTGCAGGTTGGAGCCAACACCGGGCAAGCCGTGGGTGACCGCGATGCCCGCCGCCTGCAGCCGGAGCGGATCGCCGATCCCTGATCGCTGGAGAATGGCCGGCGAGCCGATGGCCCCGGCGGCCAGAACCACTTCGCCCTGGGCTCGCGCGGTCACTGTCCGCCCGTGCTGGCGATAGACGACGCCCATGGCCCGGGCGCCCTCGACCAGCACCCTATCGACGGCCACGCCGGTCTCGAGTTTGAGATTCGGCCGATTCAGTACCGGCTTCAGGAAGGCCGTCGCCGCGCTGACCCGCAGGCCACGTCGCTGGTTGACCTGGAAGTAGGAGGAGCCCTCGTTGTCGCCAGTGTTGAAGTCGTCGATCCGGGGATGGCCGGCCGCCAGCGCCGCCTCGCGAATGGCGTCGAGGATTTCCCAGCGAACGCGCGGATATTCCACTCGCCACTCGCCGCCGGCCCGGTGCAGGTCGTTGGGCGGGGCCACGTGATCCTCATGGCGCAGGAAGGCCGGCAGCACGTCTTCCCAGCCCCACCCCTCAAGGCCCAACTGGCGCCAGCCGTCATAGTCGGCCGCCTGGCCGCGCATGTAGATCATGGCGTTGATCGCCGACGACCCGCCCAACACCTTGCCCCGCGCATAGGCCAGGGCCCGGCCGCCCAGCCCCTCTTCGGCGGCGGTCTGGAACATCCAGTCGGAGCGCGGATTGCCGATGGCGAACAGGTAGCCGGCCGGGATGTGCAGCCACACCCAGTCGTCCTTGCCTCCGGCCTCGAGGATCAGCACCCGGCGACTCGCGTCTGCCGACAGCCGGTTGGCCAGCAGGCAGCCGGCCGACCCCGCCCCCACGATGATGTCGTCCCAGAGGATGTCCCCGCTCATGGTCGTGATCCTAGAGCGCTCGCCGACCAGGTGGAATCACCTGGCCGATCAGCGAGAGCGACCAACAAGGAATCTAGTGCGCGCCGGCCGCCGACCCAAGCTGCGAGAACCGTGCTTGACGCGGCGTCGCGACAGGCTTCGAATGTGCGGTACGCTCCGCCAGAGAGCCGGGAGAAACGTGATGCCCTACGTTGAAGGCCAGACCGTCCACGACGCCGACGCCCATGTCATGGAGCTGCCCGGCACCATCGAGCAGTACATCGACCCGGCCTTCCGCGAGACGCTCTCGGCGAAGCTGCGCAAGAAATCCGACGGGTTCGCCGACGAGGCCCGCGCCATGCAGCAGGACCCGGAGTTCCGCGCCGGGGCCGACGAGGCGCTGCTGCTGCGCAAGAACTACCAGGCCATGGGAGCCTTCGACCGCGCCGACCGGCCCCGGGCGGTGGATCTGCTCGGCTTCGCCAGCCAGCTGGTCTTCTCCACCGCCGGTCTGTTCCTGTTCACCCTCGAGCACGGCGACGATCCCGCCCTGGCCGTCGAGGCGGCCCGGGCCCACAACCGGATGATGGTTGACTACTGCTCGGTCGACCGCCGCCTGCTGCCGACCGCCTATGTGCCTTTGGTCGATCGCGTCCGCGCCGTCGAAGTGGCCCGCGAAGCGATTGCGATGGGCGCCAAGGGCCTGATGATCCCCAGCCAGGTTCCGAAAAATCATTCGCCCAGCCATACCGACTTCGATCCGCTCTGGGCCTTGGCGCAGGAGGCCGGTCTGCCGATTCTGTTCCACGTCGGCGGCGAGCTGAAAACCGACCCGGCCTATTTCGAGAACGGCGGCCCGCGGGTGCTGGACTTCCACGGCGGGGCCGAGAACTTCACCTCGGTCAGCTTCATGTCGATCCCGGCAGCGATCTGGCAGACCCTGCCGGTGCTGGTCTTCGACGGCGTCTTCGACCGCTTCCCGAACCTCAAGTTCGGGGCCATCGAACTGGGAGCCGGCTGGCTGCCCAGCCTGATGCAGTTCATGGATTCGGCGGCGCTCGCCTTCCACCGGGAAGAACGCATCCAGAAGCTGTCAGCCAAGCCCAGCGACATCCTCAAGCGCCAGTTCTTCGCCACCCCCTACCCGCATGAGAACGTCGGCTGGATCATCGCCAACGGCTGCGAGGACATGGCCATGTTCTCGAGCGACTACCCGCACGTCGAGGGCGGGCGAAACCCCCTGAAGCGCTTCAACGAGAGCCTGGAAGGGGTGTTGGCGACGGCGCGGCGGAAGTTCTTCCGCGACAATTTCATCGCCATGATGGGCAAGGGTCTGGCCGATGACCTGCGCGACATCCCGGGCCTGGTCGCCGCCTGAAAATGAGGGGAGGGACCTTGCCCTCCCTAGGGGCGCCCCGGCATTAGAGCGACGACCCATACTCCGGAGGATGCCCGATGACCTTCAAGCCCTTTGACCTGACCGGCAAGGTCGCCCTGATCACCGGCGGCAACGGCGGCATCGGCCTGGGCATGGCCGAGGGCCTGGCGGCTGCCGGCGCCGACGTCGTCATCTGGGGCCAGAACCCCGACAAGAACGCCAAAGCCGAGGCGGCGCTGAAGGCCTACGGCAAGCGGGTGATGGTCCGCCAGGTCGATGTGTCCGATGAGCAGGCTATCGTCCATGGCGTCGCCGAGGCGCTGGCCGAGATGGGTCGGCTCGACTTCGTGGCCGCCAACGCCGGCGTGGGCAAGGGCGCGGCCTTCACCGAGATGACGACCGAGAGCTGGCGCCGGGTCACCACCGTCAACCTCGATGCCGTTTTCTGGACCTTTCGGGAGGCCAGCAAACACATGGTCGAGCGGGCCAAGACCGGCGATCCGGGCGGCAGTCTGCTGGTCACCTCCTCGACTTCGGCCATCCACGGCGCGCCGCGCAACCAAGCCTACGCCTCCTCCAAGGCGGCCGTGCAGGCGATGATCCGCGGCCTGGCCGTCGAGTTCGCCCGCTACGGCATCCGCGCCAACGCCGTGCTGCCGGGCTGGATCCGCTCGGACATGACCGCGGGCGCCCAGGCCAACGACAAGTTCAACGACAAGGTCATCAGCCGGGTGCCGATGCGCCGCTGGGGCGATCCGGAGGACTTCTCCGGCCTCGCCGTCTATCTCGCCTCGGACGCCTCCCGCTTCCACACCGGTGACAGCATGGTGATTGACGGCGGCTACACCATCTTCTAGCCGCCCTGAGGTCGCCCAGCCGGGCACGGTCCACCAGCCGAGGTTTCCCATGGCCAGCCTTCCGTCCCGCTTCCTCTCGGGCGTCGAGCGCATCGGCAACCGCCTGCCCGACCCGGTCTTCCTGTTCCTGTGGCTGATCGCCGGGCTCATCGCCCTCAGCATCGTCGGCTCGAGCCTGGGCTGGCAGGCGGTCAATCCGGTCACCGACGAGGTGATGAAGGCCAAGAGCCTGCTGAGCCCGGAGAACTTGACGAAGCTGTTCATCGGCATGCCCAAGACCCTGGCGGAGTTTCCGCCGCTCGGCATCGTCATCACCATCATCTTCGGCGCGTCGGTGGCGGAGCGGACGGGGCTGTTCGTCACCGCCATCCGGGGCGCCCTGCTCAGCGCCCCACGCTTCATCCTGACCCCCGCCGTGGTGGTCACCGGCATGGTGTCGCACCATGCCTCGGACGCCTCCTATGTCGTGGTGATTCCGCTGGCGGCAGTGATCTTCGCCGCCGTCGGCCGCCACCCGCTGGCGGGCCTGGCGGCGGGCTTCGCGGCGGTGTCGGGCGGCTATGCGGGCAACATCTTCCCCGGGGCCTCCGACGCCCTGATCCTGGGCATCACCCAACCGGCGGCGCAACTGATCGACCCCGGCTACACGGTCAACATCGCCGGCAACTGGTTCTTCATCCTGGGCGTCGTCATCGTCTTCACCCCCATCATCTGGTGGCTGACCGACCGGGTGATCGAGCCGAGGCTCGGGGTCTGGAACCCGAACGGCGACGCCGCTCCGCCGGCCCCCGAGGAGAAGCAGGCGCTGACCCCCGAGCAGAAGCGCGGCCTTGTCTGGGCCGGCCTGGTCATCCTGGCCATGATCGGCCTCTGGACGCTGATCACCTTCCTGCCGGGCTCGCCCTTCGTCGACCTGGAGGTCGAGCCGGAGCAGCGCTTCAATCCACTCTACAAGTCGCTGATCGCCTTCTTCGCCATCACCTTCTTCACCGCCGGCGCCGCCTACGGGGTCGGAGCCAGGACCATCCAGAGCCATCACGACCTCGTCCGGATGATGCGCGAGGGTATCATCCAGATGGCGCCCTACCTGGTGCTGGCCTTCTTCGCCGCCCACTTTGTGGCCATGTTCAACTGGTCGGGTCTCGGCCCGCTGCTGGCCATCAACGGCGCCGAGACTCTGAAGGGCCTGCCGTTGCCGGCGCCCCTGCTGCTGATTGCCGTGATGCTGCTCAGCTGCTTCTTCGACCTGTTCATCGGCTCGGCCTCGGCCAAGTGGTCGGCGCTGGCTCCGATCGTGGTGCCGATGTTCATGCTGCTCGGCATCTCGCCGGAGATGACCACCGCCGCCTACCGGATGGGCGACTCGGTGACCAACATCGCCACGCCGTTGATGAGCTACTTCCCGCTGATCCTCACCTTCGCCCAGCGCTGGGATCCGAAGTTCGGCCTGGGATCCCTGATGGCGACCATGCTGCCCTATGCAGGCGCCTTCCTGGTGGCCGGCCTGATCATGGTCGCCGCCTGGATGATGTTCAATCTGCCGCTCGGCCCGGGCGTCGGGGTCCACTACAAGCCTTCCGCCGCCGCGGCGGCAGCGGTCGCCCCTGCCCCCGCCCCTCCCAAGCCTGCCCCCGCGCCCTGATCAATCGAGAACACCCATCGTGACCCAGTCCTTCCCCGAGATCCGCGAAGCCGTCGCCAAGCTCTGCGCCGGATTCCCCGGGTCCTACTGGCAGGCGTTGGACCGCGATCGCATCTACCCGACCCAGTTTGTTCAAACTCTGACTGAGGCCGGCTTCCTGTCGGTGCTGATCCCGGAGGAGTACGGCGGCTCGGGGCTCGGGCTCGGAGCAGCGACGGCGGTTCTGGAGGAGATCCATCGCTCGGGCTGCAACGGCGGCGCCTGTCACGCGCAGATGTACACCATGGGCACCATTCTCAGGCACGGCACGCTCGCCCAGAAGGAAAAATACCTGCCGGCCATCGCCTCGGGCGAACTGCGCCTGCAGGCCTTCGGCGTCACCGAACCGACCAGTGGCACCGACACCACCCGCCTGCGCACCTTCGCGAAGCGGGTGGGGGACAAGTACGTCGTCAACGGCCAGAAGATCTGGATATCACGGGCCGAGCACAGCGACCTGATGGTCCTGCTGGTCCGCACCACGGCCCGCGAGGAGGTCACCAAGACCTCCGACGGCATGAGCGTGCTGCTCGTCGATATGCGCGAGGCGGTGACGGGCGGCCTGACTATCCGGCCGATCCGCACCATGCTCAACCACGCCACCACCGAGCTGTTTTTCGACAATCTCGAAGTTCCGGTGGAGAATCTGATCGGCGCCGAGGGCAAGGGCTTCAAATATATCCTCGACGGCATGAACGCCGAGCGCATCCTCATTGCGTCGGAGTGCATCGGCGACGGCAAGTTCTTCATCGACCGCGCCTCCGCCTACGCCAAGGAGCGCGAGGTGTTCGGCCGCCCGATCGGACAAAACCAGGGAATACAGTTCCCTATCGCGCGTTGTTATGCACGGAT
>JBKJSF010000010.1:0-5304 GCA_046595895.1 Caulobacter sp.
ATCCGGGTGGCCTGGAACCAGAAGGACGTCGAGGAAGGCTTTCCGGCTGTCCGGGCGGAGGCCAAGGGCGCCTTTGGCGACGACCGCATCTTCATCGAGAAGTTCATCGTCGACCCGCGCCACATTGAGATCCAGGTGCTAGGCGACAAGCACGGCCACGTCGTCCACCTGTTCGAGCGCGAATGCTCGATCCAGCGCCGCAATCAGAAGGTCATCGAGGAGGCCCCCTCCCCGCTGCTCGACCCCGCCACCCGCGAGGCCATGGGGGCCCAGGCCATCGCCCTGGCCCAGGCCGTCAACTACGACAGCGCCGGCACCGTCGAGTTCGTCGCAGGCCAGGACAAGAGCTTCTACTTCCTGGAAATGAACACCCGGCTCCAGGTCGAACACCCGGTCACCGAGCTGATCACCGGCCTGGATCTGGTCGAGCAGATGATCCGCTCGGCCTACGGCGAGGCCCTGGCCTTCGAGCAGAAGGACCTGAAGATCAACGGCTGGGCGATGGAAAGCCGGATCTACGCCGAGGACCCCTACCGCAAGTTCCTGCCATCGATCGGCCGGCTGGTCCGCTACGACCCGCCGCGCGAGGGGCAGGAGGACGGCTATACGGTGCGCAATGACGCCGGGGTCCGCGAGGGCGACGAGATCTCGATGTTCTACGACCCGATGATCTCCAAGCTCTGCACCTGGGCGACCACCCGCCAGGGAGCCATCGACGGCATGGGCCGGGCGCTGGAGGATTTCCACATCGAGGGGCTGGGGCACAACATCCCCTTCCTGTCGGCGGTCATGGACCACCCGGTCTTCCAGTCGGGCAAGCTGGCCACCAGCTTCATCGCCGAAGAATACCCCGAAGGCTTCCACGGCGCGCCGCCCAGCGACGCCGCCCTCGACATCCTGACCGCCTCGGCCGCCACCATGCATCTGGTGCAGCAGCAGCGAGGCGGCTCGAGCAAGCGCAAGGACTGGATCGTGGTCATTGGCCACCGCCAGATTCCGGTCACCATCTCGGGCGGCGGCGAGGCCGTCAGCATCGGCTTGAGCGACCAGGCCCGCACCCTGGAGCTGACCGACATCAAATGGCGGCCGGGCCAGCCGCTGCTCAAGGGCAAGATCGACGGCAAGGCGTTCAGCGTCACCGTCCAGGCGGCGGCCGAGGGCTTCACCATCCGTCACCGCGCCACCCGCCTGAAGGTGATGGTGCTGAGCCCGCGCTCCGCCGAACTGCACACCAAGCTGCCGGAACGAAAGGCCGCCGACACCTCCAAGATGATCATCAGCCCGATGCCGGGCCTGGTCGTCTCGATGGATGTCGACCTGGGTCAGCAGGTGCGTGAAGGCGAGATCGTCTGCGTCATCGAGGCGATGAAAATGCAGAACATCATCCGCGCCGAACGGGACGGGCTGGTCAAGACCGTCTCGGCCAAGTCCGGCGACAGCGTTGCGGCCGACGAGGTGCTGGTCGAATTCGCCTGACGCTAGGGTAACCCCTCCGCGTCCTCGCGCTTCGCCCGAGAGGCTGTCGACTGCCCGACGCAATCTGTTGCGCACATGTGACAGTTTGCGCCGACTTTCCGGCTCTGAAACCGATTGGCGCATCGGATTGACCATCATCGGCGTTATCGTCCCGTTCAGGACGGGTAAACGGATATGGGCGTTCCCCATCTATACAGTCTCGAGGGTCGGATCGGCCGGCGCGAATTCGTGCTGACCCAGATCGCTGTCTTCGTCTCCTGGTACTTTGCGACCTTCCTGCTGATTGTCGTCGGCGGAGCCGGGTTCCCCAGCCAGACCGGCGTGATCGGTTTCTGGGAAGCGGTGGTCAACCTCGCGGGATGCGTCGCTGCAAGCCATGCGGTCTGGATCTCCATTGCGACAGCAGTGAAGCGCTGCCACGACCGGGGGCATTCGGGAGCCATGCTGCTGTTCGCCATGCCGCCGGTCATCGGCCAGCTGTGGCTGTTCCTCAGCCTGGTCGCCGGCCCCGGTGACCCTGAGGTCAACCGCTATGGCCCGGCCCGCGACTCCGGCGCGCTTTCCCCCGACGCCGCCCTCGCCTAGATAGAGGCCAACCGGGGTGTCTTCCCCGCGATGAGTCGGAGCAGGCAAGGCGAATGAACGGCCAAACGGACTGGGCGGAGCTCTTCTTCTCCTCGACGGGACGACTGGCGCGCACGCCCTTCATCATCACCAGCGCCCTGCTGTTCGGGGTCGCCTTTCTCTATTTTCTGATTACGCCCGGACCGGTGCAGTGGCTGACCGGCTGGGTGGTCTATTCCGTCCTGCTGATCAGCGGCTGCTGCCTGCTGGCCAAGCGGCTGCATGACCGGGGTCGGTCGGGCTGGTGGGCCGGGCTGATCATCCTGGCGGTGATCGCCGTCTTCCCCTGGCCGCAGGGCTTCTTCGACTTTGTCTTCTCAGCCATCGTCATCTGGGCCGTGGTCGAACTGGGCGTCATGCCGGGCGAAGCCGGGGCCAATCGTTTCGGGCAGAGCCCGCTGAAAACCGCGTGAGTTTGGAGTGTTCGACATGCGTATCGTAACCGCCGCTGTTCTGGCCATCACCCTGTCGGCCGGGGCGGCCCTCGCCGCCGAAGACCTGAGCCCCGAGGCCCAGGCCGGCGTCGATATCGCCAAGCTGTACGCCAAGACCGACAAGGTGAAATTCCGAAAGGTGAAGGTCGGGGCCGACGGCAATGTCTGCGGCAAGGCCAGCGTCGGCGGTGATCGCGATATCGAATTCATGGTCAACCCGACCGACCAGACCCTGTGGCTCAACGAAGGCGCCCGAGAGCCCTACTCCGACTTCGGCTGGGCCGACAAAATCCTGCGCAGCGACGGCGACCGCAAGGGCTTCCAGCTATGGAAGGCCTGCCAGTCCGGCAAGTAGCCTAGGTCGGCGCCGCGCTGTCGCTGACGGCGCCGAACACCCGCTCGAAGCTCAGCTTCAGCGCCGCGTCGGCCTCATACATGGTCACCGGCAGACCAAGATCAACCAGGCTGGTCACGCCGTGCTCAGTGACACCGCAGGGCACGATGCCGGCGAAATGCGCCAGATCCGGTTCGACGTTCAGGCTGACGCCGTGGAAGCTGACCCAGCGGCGAAGCTTCACCCCGACCGCCGCGATCTTGTCCTCCCTCGACCAGCCAGGTCCCTTGCGCTCGACCCAGACCCCGACCCGGCCGTCTCGCAACTCGCCGACGACGTTGAACGCCGCCAGAGCCCCGATGACCCAGGCCTCCAGTGCGGTGACGAAGGCCCGGACATCACGGCCGCGCCGGGTCAGATCGAGCATCACATAGGCCACCCGCTGGCCCGGCCCGTGGTAGGTGTACTGCCCGCCCCGGCCGCTCTCGAACACCGGCAGCCGCCTGCCGTCCAGCAGGTCGCCGGCCTTGGCCGAGACCCCGGCAGTGTATAACGGCGGATGCTCGAGCAGCCAGACCAGTTCGCCGGCCCGGTCCTCGGCGATGTCGGCGGCACGCTGTTCCATGGCCGCCACGGCGTCCGGATAGGCTACCGGCGAGGTCGATACCGCCCAGCCGACAGCAACCCCGTCCTCGCGGCCGAAAAGCGGGCGGTCAGCCTCGGGACTTAACGGGTGATCAAGCATGTTGCCGGCAATGTGGGGCCTGCGCGGCTATTGCGCGAGGGGCATGCCACTACGTGAGCCAGGTCAAGTCGGTCAACGTCGAGATTTCAGTGGTCCTGGGTCGCTCCCAGCTGCCCATGGCGCAACTTCTGCGCATGGGACGCGGCGCGGTCATCCCGCTCGACGCCAAGGCCACCGACGAGGTCTGGATCCTGGCCAACAACCACCCCGTCGCCCGCGGTGAAATCCAGATCAACGACGACAAGATCAGCATCGCCGTAACACGGGCGGCGGATGTCTACGACTTCATGGCGGGCGGAAGCTGAAGTCTTTCGCTGCGCCGCAAGAAGGATCAGCCCGGCTAGAGCGGGATATTGTCGTGCTTTTTCCATGGGTTCGACAGCTCCTTACCCCGCAGGCTCTTGAACGCCCGCACCAACCGCCGCCGCGTGCCATGCGGCATGATCACGTCGTCGATGTAACCACGGCTGGCAGCGACGAACGGGTTGGCGAAGCGGGCCTTGTAGTCGGCTTCCTTCTCGGCGATCTTTTCCGGGTCGCCGATGTCGGCGCGGAAGATGATCTCGACGGCGCCTTTGCTGCCCATCACAGCAATCTCGGCCGTCGGCCAGGCGTAGTTGACGTCGCCGCGCAGGTGTTTGGAGCTCATCACGTCGTAGGCGCCGCCGTAGGCCTTGCGGGTGATCAGGGTGACCTTGGGCACCGTGGCCTCGGCGTAGGCGAACAAGAGCTTGGCGCCGTGTTTGATCAGGCCGCCGTACTCCTGCTTGGTGCCCGGCATGAAGCCCGGCACGTCGACCAGGGTCAGCAGCGGGATGTTGAAGGCGTCGCAGAAGCGCACGAAGCGTGCGGCCTTGCGGCTCGAGTCGATGTCGAGAACCCCGGCCAACACCTGCGGCTGGTTGGCGACAATGCCGACGCTCTCACCGTCCATGCGGGCGAAGCCGCAGACGATGTTCTTGGCCCACTCGCTTGAAATCTCGAAGAAATCTCCTTCGTCCACGATCTTGAGGATCAGCTCCTTCATGTCGTAGGGCTTGTTGGCGTTGGACGGGATCAGGGTGTCGAGGCTGGGCTCGGCGCGGTCGCCCGGGTCATCGCTTTCGCGTGACGGCGGCTTCTCTCGGTTCGAGGACGGCAGGAAGTCGATCAGGCGACGGACCTGGGTCAGAGCTTCAAGGTCGTTGTCGAACGCCCCTTCGGCGACGCCCGATTTGGCGGCGTGGATCCGAGCCCCGCCGAGGTCCTCGTGGCTAACCTCCTCGTTGGTGACCGTCTTCACCACGTCCGGGCCGGTCACGTACATGTAGCTCGTGTCCTTCACCATGAAGATGAAGTCGGTGATGGCGGGGGAATAGACGTCGCCGCCCGCGCAGGGGCCCATGATGACGCTGATCTGGGGGATGACGCCGCTGGCAAGCGTGTTCTGGAGGAAGATGTCGGCATAGCCGGCGAGGCTCTCGACTCCCTCCTGGATGCGCGCGCCGCCGGCGTCGAACAGGCCGATGATCGGGGCGCCGTTGGTCAGGGCCATGGTCTGGATCTTGACGATCTTGGCCGCATGCGCGCCCGACAGCGAGCCGCCGAAGACGGTGAAATCCTTGGAGAAGACATAGACCAGCCGGCCGCCGATGGTGCCCCGGCCGGTGACCACGCCATCGCCGGGGATACGCTGGTCGCGCATGCCGAAG
>JBKJSF010000102.1:0-5346 GCA_046595895.1 Caulobacter sp.
AGGAGTACGGCACCGGCACGTCGCGCGACTGGGCGGCCAAGGGCGCCAAGCTGCTCGGCGTCCGCGCCGTGATCGCCGAGACCTTCGAGCGCATCCACCGCTCCAACTTGGTCGGCATGGGTGTTCTGCCGCTGCAGTTCCTCAACGACGGCTGGCAGCGCCTCGGCCTGACCGGCGAGGAGATCGTCTCGATCCGCGGCCTGCAGGATCTGGCGCCCCGCAAGCAGCTGATCGTCGAGCTGTACCGCCCGTCGGACGGCCGCATCGCCCGCTTCCCGGTCCGCTGCCGCATCGATACCCCGACCGAGCTCGACTACTTCAAGAACGGCGGCGTCCTGAACTACGTCCTGCGCAACCTGGCCAAGCCGGCGGCGTAACGGGCTTTTTCAGTCCCGCCCTGCTCAAACCCTCCCCGAAAACGGGGAGGGTTTTTGTTTGCGCCCCATTCGCCTGCTGCTCTCACGCCCTCGTGAAGCCAACTTGGCCCCGGGTTCCGGTTAAGTGCGGCCATGCGGCGCTTCCTCCCCCTTCTCGCATTGCTGGCGTTCGCGCCGATGTCGGCTCCGGCGGCCCAGGCGCCGAAGGGCCCGGTCGTGGTCGAGTTGTTCACCGCGCAGGGCTGTTCGTCCTGCCGCGTCGCAAACACCCATCTGGCCGACCTCGCCGACGACCCCGGCGTCCTGGCCCTGACCTTCGCGGTCGATTACTGGGACTACCTGGGCTGGCGTGACACCTTTGCCCAGCCAGCCTTCGCCGAGCGCCAGAAGGCCTATGCCCGCAAGCTGGCGGTGCGCGAGGTCTACACCCCGCAGGTGGTGGTCAATGGCCGCTATCAGACCGGCGGCGTGCGAGCCGACAAGGTCGATGCCCTGGTCGCCCAGGCCGCCAAGGCGCCGCACAATCCTCCGGACATGCTGTTCATGCAGAACGGCCGCGTCGCCGTCGGCTCAGGGCCAGCGCCACGCGGCGGGGCCGACGTCTGGCTGATCCGCTACGATCCGCGCGACCTGGAGATCACCCCCAAGAAGGGCGACAATCGCGGCGAGGCGATGATCCACAAGAACGTCGTGCGGCAGGTCGCCCGGCTGGGCTCCTGGTACGGCCAGCCCAACGCCTACCGCCAGCCCAAGGCGACCGAGGACGGCCTGAAGACGGTGGTGCTGGTGCAGGCGCCCAAGGGCGGCCGCATCCTGGCGGTGTTGGCGGAAAAGGCCTCCTAGACCCGCAGCATCAGCCCGCCATCGACGCCCAGCGCCTGACCCGTCACGAAGCCGCCGTCGTCGCTGGCCAGGAACAGGGCCGCGCGGGCGATGTCGATGGGCTGGCCGAGGCGCTTGAGCGCCGCCTTCTTTTCCCAGACCGCGACCACATCGTCCCGCTGGAAACTGGCGCTGGTCATGCCCGTGGCGATGGCGCCGGGCAGGATGGCGTTGGACGTGACCCCGTGACGGCCAAGCTCCAGGGCGAAGGTCCGCATCATCCCGACCACACCGGCCTTGGAGGCGGAATAGGCGACCAGACCGTTGTCGGTATGGCGGGCCATGATCGAGGCGGTGAAGATCAACCGGCCATTGCCGCTGGCGACCAACTTGGGCGTGGCGGCCCGCGACAGGCGGAAGCCAGCCCGCAGGTTGATGGCGACCAGCCGATCGAAGGCCTCGTCGGTGGTGTCGGCGACCGGCGCGCCGTGGCTGATGCCGGCGTTGTTGTAGAGGATGTCGAGGCCGCCGAACGCCGACACGGCCTGGCCGATGATGACTTCGGGCGCCTCGTCCTCGCCGATGTCCTGACCGAGCGGGACGATGGCGGCATGACCGAAGGCGAGGTCGGCGTCCGGCCGATCGACGGCCAGCACCCGGGCTCCCTCGGCGGCGAACAGCTCGGCGGTGGCCCGGCCGATGCCGCTGGCGGCGCCGGTGACGATGGCGCGGCGGCCTGCAAGTCTGCCCATGGCGGTCTCCCTTTTCGGACAAGAAAACAGGTCGCCGCAGCGTCAGGCAAAGAAAAAGCCCGCGTCACCAGGGGGGAGGGGTGTGACGCGGGCTTCTCTAAAGCTAGGTGTCGGCTGACCGCTTGGTGCGATCCACGGCCCCGATGGGGGCTGGGGGGGCTGTTCAGGTACCGAAGCCGTAACCGCTTCGATCAGCCGACACTCACCTTATCGAGCCGGAAGCAGGCGGGGGTTGGTCGCAAATAAGGTCATTGCGCGACGTCACATTGCAGCGGTCGCACAAACCGAGGCCCCCTCGCCAAAACCGCTGAAATGGGTCTAGGCTGATCAAGTCGATGAGCCTTGACCCGACATACCAGTCCCCACCCGGCGTATCGGTCTTCTTCGAGCGCCGGGAGTTGGACCTCATCATGCGCCTGTACGGGCGGATGGTGGCCGCCGGCGAGTGGCGCGACTACGCCATCGCGGGCCTCAGCGAGCGCGCCGTCTTCTGCATCTTCCGGCGGGCCTCGGAACAGCCCCTTTACCGCATTGAAAAGCAGCCCGACCTGGCGCGCAAGCAGGGCGCCTGGTCGGTGATTGGCCAGGGTGGCCAGATTCTGCGGCGCGGGCATGAACTGGCGCAGGTGCTGCGATTGTTCGAATCCCGCAAGTTCCAGGTCGTTGAATGAAGAAGGCCCCGGTGTTTCCACCGAGGCCTTGATCGTTTCAGCTGACGCCGGCCGCTATTCGCGGCGGCCGCCGAAGAGGGCGAGCAGGAACTGGAACAGGTTGATGAAGTCCAGGTACAGGCTCAGGGCCCCGAAGTTGGTGGCCACGGCCAGGCCGGCCTGGTCGCCGCCGATCTGGTAGTAGGTCATCTTCAGGCGCTGGGTGTCGTAGGCGGTGAGGCCCGCGAAGATCAGCACGCCGACGACGCTGATGATCATCCGCAGCATCGGGTTCTGGCCAGGAATGATCCAGCTGACGAGGCTGGCGGCGATCAGGCCCCAGACGCCCATGATCAGGAAGGTGCCGAAACCGGTCAGGTCCTTCTTGGTCGTGTAGCCAAACAGGCTAAGGGCCCCGAAGGCGGTGGCGGTGATTAGGAAGGTGCTGGCAATCGAAGCGCCGGTGTAGCGCAGCACCCAGACCGCGCCGGAGGCGCCGATCACCGAGACGATGGTCCAGTAGAGCGCGCCGGAGCTTTTGGCGGTCGGGTTTTTCATCATGAAGCCGGCGCCGAGCACCAGCACCAGGGGCGCGAAGGCCAGGACCATGCCCAGGATCGTGTAGCCGACCAGGGCGCCGTTCTCGTTGACCCGATAAAGCAGCTCACGGACCGGTGCGAAATTGGCCACCCCGAAGGCCAGGGCGGCCGAAACCACCAGGCCCAGGGCCATCTTGTTATAGACGCCCAACATGAAGGCGCGCAGCCCGACATCAACCGACATGTCGCCGGTGTGCGGGATCGAACGCGCGGAACCGCGATCGAAGTCGCTCATGGAAAACTACCCTTTACACTCGCTCCCGAAATGGGAGCTTCGCTTGGAATATCGTAGCTGTGGCGGTTTGACGCAAGACCTCCAGTGAACCATTTGTGATTTCAGGGCTTTTACTACTCTGTCCTCAAAACAGGGGCCGGCCGGCGCGACAGCGCCTGGGCCGCCGCCAGCAGGCCGCCCAGGGCCGCCAGCCCGGCCGCGCCGCCGACCAGGGTCGCCACCCCGCTCCAGTCGACGCTCCAGGTCGCTTCAAAGATGAGCACCACCACCGGCCAGGCGGCGGCATAGCCGAGGGCCACCCCGAAAACCCCGGCGATCAGGCCGACGGCCCCATACTCGACCCCGTAGGCCAGCAGGATCTGGCCGCGCGAGCCGCCGAGCACCTTGAGCGTCGCCGCCTCGCGGGCCCGCGCCCTGGCCCCGGCGGCGATGGCCCCGGCCAGCACCAGCAGCCCCGCCAGGGCGGCGACGCCGGCCGCGCCACGGACGGCCAGGCTGAGACGGTCGAACATCTCCACCGCCTGGGCCAGGCCCTCGCGGACGCTGATCACATTGACCTCGGCGAACTCAGCGCCGAGCGCCCGGGTGGCGGCCTGTTCCTGGGCGGCGCTGGCCTTGGCGATGGCGATCCAGCGCATGCTGGCGCCTTGTAGGGCCCGGGGGTTCATGATCACCGTGAAGGCCGGGCTGAAGCCGCCCCACTCGACCTTGCGCAGCACCGCGACCCGCGCCTCGATGTCGCGGCCCAGCACATTGAGGGTGATGGCGTCGCCGACCTTCAGGCCGGCGCCCTTGGCGGCGTCGATCTCCATGGCCACCTGCGGCGCCGCTTCATCGGCCCTCCACCACCGCCCCTCCTCGATTCCGACGTCGTCCGGCGCGTCGGCGAAGACGCTCATCTGCAGGTCGTTGTCATAGGCCCAGCGCTCGCCGTCCTTGATCTTCGAAAGGTCGATCGGCTGTCCCTTCACCCCGACGATGCGGCCGGTGACGAAGGGAAAGCGCAGGAAGTTCTTCTTGGTCAGGGGAACGCCGAAGGCTTGTCGGACGGTGGCGTCGAAGGCGTCGATGCGCTCGCCTGGCACATCGAGGAAGACCATCGAGGGCGCGGTCTTGGGGGCCACCTCGCCCACCTGGGCCAGTAGGCTGGACTGGATCAGCACCACCGATGCCAGCAGGGCGACGCCCAGGCCAATCGCCGGCGAGGCGGTGCGGGCCGCCGAGCGCGGGCCGGAGAGGTTGGCCAGGCCGATGCGCCAGGGCCCGCTGGAAAAGCGGCGCAGCCTGCCGGCTGCCCACGCGGCGGCGCGGCCAAGGAGGGCCAGCAGGCCGAAGGCGAAGGCCACCCCGACGATCATGACAATGGCCGCCATCGGCGTCGGCGCGGTGATCACCGCCAGGGCCGAGAGCCCGAGGCCGGCCAGCAGGGTGACCCACAGCTCGAGGCCCCAGCCGACCCGTCCCGCCAGATCGCGACGGAACAGGGCCGAGGGCGGGGTCGAGCGGGCGCGGGCCAGGGGAATCAGGCTGAAGGCGGCGGCGGCCAACAGGCCGAAGGCTGCGGCCTTCAACAAGGGCATCGGATAGATGGCGAACAGGGCCGGGACCGGAAGCTTGTCTTTTGCCAGTTCGCCCAGAATCAGCGGGGCGCTGGCCCCGATTGCGAGGCCGATGCCGACCCCGAACAGGGCCAGGACGGCGACCTGAATCAGGTACATGTTGCGAATCAGCACCCCCTCGGCGCCCAGGGCTTTGAGGGTGGCTATGGATGGCTTGCGGGCCTCGAGATAAGCGCCGACCGCGCCGGCGACGCCGAGGCCACCGGCCACCAGGACGGTGACGTCGTCGTCCTGCCCGGCCAGGGCGCGCACCAGGATCGCCAGGGTGAGCAGCAGGGTCGGCATCGCGAGC
>JBKJSF010000161.1:0-7972 GCA_046595895.1 Caulobacter sp.
CCCGGCGCCACCGTGCAGCCGACCAGGCTCCAGTCGCCGGTCGGAGCGGCGCTCTGCCAAACGCCGGCCGGGACGAAGGCCTGCGGCTTCTCGCCGGCGGCGAGGTCGTTACCGAGCCTGACGGTGACGGCCGGCTCGCCGTCGCGCGCCAGCTTCAGGGCCAGAGGCGATCCGTCGTAGAAATGCCAGACCTCGACCGCATCAACCCTGTGCCAGGCGCTTTCCTCGCCGGCCTGCAGCAGGAAGAAGATGGCCGTCGACCTGGCCCGGCCGTCGGGGCCGGGCTCGTCGCGGAAAGTTTCCTTGAACCAGCCGCCCTCGGGGTGAGGCGCAAGCTCCAGCAGGCTGATGATCTCAGGCGCGGTGATCACCCCTTGAACGCGTCCTTGGCCGCCCGTACCGCGCCGAAGGCCTGCGCCGGGTCGGCGATGTCGGGGCGCAGCAGCGGGGCGCGCAGGAAGGGGTTGGTGGCCTTTTCCAGGGCGATGCTGGTCGGCACGGTCGCCTCGCCGCGCTCCCGGGCGGCGAAGATCTGGTCGGCGCGGGCCTTCAGGGCCGGATCGGCGTCCACCGACAGGGCGAAGCGGGCGTTGGATGCGGTGTATTCGTGCGCGCAGTAGACCGTGGTGTCGTCGGGCAGGGCGGCGATACGCTGCAGGCTGGCCCACATCTGGGCGGCGTCGCCCTCGAACAGCCGGCCGCAGCCGAGCGCGAACAGGGTGTCGCCGACGAAGGCGATATGGCACCGGGCGTCGAAAAAGGTGATGTGGCCCAGGGTGTGGCCGCCCGTGTCGATGACATCCAACCGGGTCTCGCCAAGCATGACATGGTCGCCGTGCGCCACTACGCGGTCCGGCTGGGCGATGCGGGCGACCTCCGCCGGGCCCACCACGGTGCAGCCGGTGGCCGCCTTCAAGGCTTCGTTGCCACCGGCGTGGTCAGGGTGCCAATGGGTGTTGAGGACGAGGTCAAGGCTCCAGCCGGCCTCGGCGAGTTCGGCTTTGATCGCCTCGGCGTCTGGGGTGTCGATGCAGGCGACCTTGCCCGTCGCGTCGTCGCGGACCAGAAAGCCGTAGTTGTCGGAAAGGCAGGGGAACTGCCGGACGGTCAGGGTCATGCCTTGGCCTCAAAATGCGATTCAAAGCGGTGACAGGTGACGCCGCCGCGTCGCGCACCTTACATTGCCTGGGACAAGGAACGGGAGACGCAATGCGTCGCGACGTGCTGGAACTTCGCGCCTTCTACGCCTCGCCCAGGGGCGGAGCGGCGCGTGAGATGCTCGGCCGCAAGGTGGTCGAGGCCTGGGGCGACGCCGCCGGCCTCGATGTGCTGGGGCTGGGCTATGCCACGCCGTATCTGGATTCCCTGCGGCCCCGGGCCCGGCGGGTGATCGCCGCCATGCCGGCCCAGCAGGGCGTGGAAGTCTGGCCGGGCGGCCGGGGCAACCTGACCCTGCTGGCTGACGAGTTCGCGCTGCCTTTGGCCAATGCGTTGTTCGACCGCATCCTCTGTGTCCACGCTCTGGAGGAGAGCGAGAGCGCCGGGGCGCTGTTGAACGAGGTCTGCCGGGTGCTGGCCCCGTCGGGGCGGGTGATCGTCGCGGCGGCGGCCCGCAACGGGCTGTGGTCGAACGCCGAGGGCACCCCCTTTGGCCACGGCCGGCCGTTCACCCGCGGCCAGCTGGAGGATCTGCTGCGTGAGGCAGGGCTGGAGCCGACCGGCTACACCCGGGCCCTCTATGCGCCGCCTTTTGCCTGGGCCGCGCGCTGGGCCGATGGCTTCGAACAGGTGGGGGCGCGGCTGTGGCCGGGCTTCGCCGGGGTGATCTTGATGGAGGCGGTGAAGCAGACCTTCGCGGTCAAGCCACGCGGCTCGCGGGCCCGCATCCGCAGCCGCGCGCCCGGAATTTTGGCGCCGCTTCCCGCCGGCCGCGTTTCAGAGGCCAAGCCCTTTGACGACAAGGCGCCCGGAACATAGCTATGGGCGCCTAGCTATTGAGGCGTCGCAGAGGATCCTCGCCATGAAGATGATTGTCGCCGTCATCAAGCCCAGCCGTCTGGACGCGGTGCTGGACGCCGTCACCGAGGCCGGGGCCTCCGGCCTGACGGTGACAGAGGTGCGCGGCTACGGCCGCCAGAAGGGCAAGACCGAGGTCTATCGCGGGGCCGAATACGAGGTGAAGCTGCTGCCCAAGGTGAAGCTGGAGATCGCTGTCTCCGATGACATCGTCGAGACGGTGATCGAGGCCATCGTCCGCGCGGCCAACTCCAGCAAGATCGGCGACGGCAAGGTGTTCGTGCTGGACCTGGAACAGGCCCTGCGCATCCGCACCGGTGAGAAGGACGCGGCGGCGATTTCGGGGTAGGACGCTGTTCCTCCCTCCCCTTTTCGGCTGGTCCCACACCCAACGACGCAGATGTGTGCATGCCGTAGCCATAAAGGGGAGAGAGGGGATTTGATGCTGGGAGGGAATTTTGAGCGCCTGGACCTTGGGAATCATCGGCGGCTCGGGTCTCTACGACCTGCCGGGGCTGGAGGACCGCCGGACCCACGAGGTCAGCTCCCCCTTCGGCCAACCGTCCGCCGCCATCGTCACGGGCCGCCTCGGCGCCGTGACCCTCGCCTTCCTGCCGCGCCATGGCCTCGGCCATCGCCTGCCGCCCACCGAGGTCAACGGCCGGGCCAATATCGACGCCCTCAAGCAGCTGGGCTGCACCGATCTGCTGGCCCTCTCCGCCGTCGGCTCGCTGGCCGAAGCCTTGAGCCCCGGAACCTTTGTCACCGTCGGCCAGTATATCGACCGCACCTTCGCCCGGGAGAGCAGCTTCTTTGGCGACGGCCTGGTCGCCCATGTCTCGATGGCCGAGCCGGTCTGCCCGCGCCTGTCGCGCCTCGCCGCGGACGCCGCCCGCGCTGCCGGGGCCAGCGTCACCGAAGCGGTCACCTACCTGGCCATGGAAGGCCCGCAGTTCTCGACCCGCGCCGAAAGCCGCCTCTACCGGTCCTGGGGCGCGCAGGTGATCGGCATGACCGGCATGCCGGAGGCCAAGCTGGCCCGTGAGGCGGAGCTGCCCTACGCCTGCGTCGGCATGGTCACCGACTATGACGCCTGGCGCGAGGACGAGGCCGGGGTCGAGGTCACCGACGTGCTGGCCGTGCTTAGCGCCAACGCGGCCCGGGCCCAGGCCCTGGTCGCCGCTCTGGCCGGGGCGCTGCCGGCGACGCGGGAGGCATCCCCGATCGACAGCAATCTCGACCAGGCAATCATTACCGCGCCCTCGGCCCGTGACCCCGCCATGATCGCAAAGCTGGACGCCATCGCCGGTCGCGCGCTACGCAAGGGCTGACACCGGCACCGGCAGGGGGCAGCCATGACCGACGCCCTTCCTGCCGGCTTCTTTTATTGGATCATCCCGCTGGCCATCTGGCTGCGTTACGCCCTGATCCGGCGGGCCGGGCGGCGGGCGGAGAGGGCCCAAGTACAATTTACTTGACGTAGAGAACTTTGCAATACAAAGTAACTGCCTCAAATCCATGGGGAGGAACGCCATGCGTCGCCTGATCGCCACTGTAGGCTTTATCGCCGCTCTCGGAGCTGCTGGGGCGGTCTTCGCCCAGCAGCCGGACGAGGCCACCATCACCACACGCATGGCGGCCCAGAAGGCCGCCCTGGCCCCGCTGTCGCGGCTTGACGGCGAATGGCGCGGAACGGCCTGGATCGCCGACCGCACGGGCAAGCGCACCGTGCTGGTGCAGACCGAACGGGCCGGCGACATGCTGGGCGGCACGGTGAAGGTGATCGAAGGGCGCGGCTTCGAGGACGGCAAGCCGGTGTTCAACGCCTTTGCCCAGATCAGCTATGACCCCGACAAGAAGACCCTGACCATGCGCTCCTACACCCGGGGCTATCAGGGCGACTTCCCAATGCAGGCGACGGCCGATGGTTTCATCTGGACCATTCCGGCCGGTCCCAACGCGGTGATCCGCTACACCGCCGTGGTCAAGGACGGGACCTGGGTCGAGAAGGGCGAATATGTGCCCAATGGTGGCGCGGGGATGCAGTTCATGGAGATCAACCTCAAGCGCGTCGGCGACACCAAATGGCCGGCCGAGGGCGGGCTGGGACCGAAGTAGCCTATTCCTCCCCCTTGCTCCCCGCGGCCCTGTGGAACAGCTGCAGAGTACGCAGGCGGGCGAGGTGGGCGCTGTCGGGGTGGTAGTCGGCCCGGCGGTCCGAAAAGAAGCCGTGGCCGGCGTCGTAAAGATAGATCGGCAGGCCCGGATGCAGGGCCCTGATCTCCTCGATGCGCTCCGGCGGGATTGAGGCGTCGGTCTTGCCGAAGTGCAGGATGGTCGGACAGCGCGGCGTCTCGTCCTTCAGCTCACTGATCCGCCGGCCGTAGAAGGCCGAGGCCGCCGTGACCCCGTTGCAGCGGCAGGCCGCCAACCAGGTGGCCGCCCCGCCCCAGCAGTAGCCGGCGACGAACACCGGGCCGCGGGCCTTGAGAAGGTCGATGGCCGCCTGGCAGTCACCGGCCACCTGATCCCAGGGGGTGGCATTGGAATACTGCACGCCCCTGGCGACGGCTTCCTGGCCGTAGTCGGCCTCGAAGCCAGGTTCCAGCCGGTCGTAGAAGCTGGGGGCGATGACCTCGTAGCCGTCGGCGGCGAAACCGTCGGCCAGCTCGCGGATATGGTCGGTGACCCCGAAGATCTCCTGAATCAGCAGCAGGCCCCCACGCCGGGCGTCCTGCTGGGCGGCGTGGTAGGCGGTGAGGGCAAAGCCGTCGGCCTTGCTGATCAGCTTGATGGTCTCGCCCATCAGCCTGCTCCGTTGGCCTCGAACAGGGCCAGGGTGCGCTGGCGGGCCAGTCTTGCATCCTCCAGGTCGGAGTCCGGCCGGCCGTCGTTGTTGAAGCCGTGGCCGGAGGCTTCGTAGATATACACCGGGACCTCGGGGTGGGCCGCGACAACCTTGGCCTTCACCTCGTCGGCCGGAATGTGGGCGTCCTGGCGGCCGAGGTGGATGATGACCGGGCAGCTGAGCGGCAGGCCCGCCATGCCGGCGACCTGGCCGCCGTAGTAGCTGGACCCTGCGGCGAGGCCCTTCACGCGGGATGCGGCCAACCAGACCATGGTCCCGCCGTAGCAGTAGCCGACGATGAAGACCGGGCCCTTGTCTTTCAGGGCGTCGATGCAGGCCTGGATGTCGCTCATGGCGTTGTCCGGGTTGTTGGCCATGGCCAACTTGACGCCAGCGGCCAAGCCTTCGGGGTCATGTTCGGCGGTGAAGCCCGGCTGGCCACGATCAAACATCGACGGAGCCAGCACCTCGAAGCCTAGGGCCGCCCAGCGGGCGACGTCGGCCTGGACGTACTGGTCGAGGCCGAAGATCTCCTGAATGACGATGACCCCGCCACGCCGCTGTCCTTGCGGCGCCGTATGCAAGGCCTCGAATGCAAAGCCGTCGTGCGGGCTGGTCAGGGTGATGGTGTCGGTCATGGGCAGGCCTCTCTGGTGCGCGCCCAGCTTGCCATGCCTGCCGTGTGGGAATGAAGCCTC
Source organism: Caulobacter sp. (assembly GCA_046595895.1). Classification (GTDB taxonomy): domain Bacteria; phylum Pseudomonadota; class Alphaproteobacteria; order Caulobacterales; family Caulobacteraceae; genus Caulobacter. The sequence continues at coordinate 5,563 of JBKJSF010000161.1, forward strand.
TATTCCTTGGGATCGGCCATGCAGACGCCGGCCCAGTCGGCCAGGGTCTTGAGGTCGCCCTTGTCGTAGAAGCTGCGCCCCCAGCGGTAGTTCTCTTCCTTGAGCTTCGACCAGCTCTCGCCACCGGGATGTTTCTTCTCCTGAGCGCTGACCCACTTCTCCCATTTTTTGACGCGCGGAACGACGGTGGCCGGCAGGAAGGTCCCGTCCGGCAGGCCCATGCGGCCGTACTCCGGAATGGCCTCGGCCATGGCCAGGTAGAGGCCATAGCATTGCCATTTCTCGCTCGTGGTGACGGCGGACAGGCCCCGGCTACGCTCGACGATGGGGGTCAGGTCCACCCCCGGCTTGGCCGGCACGGTTCCGGCCTGGCCTTTCAGCCGGTTGCGGGCGTCCTGGATGGCGTCGAACCCCGGCTTCTCGAACAGCGTGCCGTAGGCGATCGGGGCGCTGTAGCGGGTCGAGCCCTCGTCACGAAAGACCGCCCATTCGCCGAAGGCCGCGCCGGCCGTCTCATTGGCCACCGTGCCCTTCCACATCACCCCGTCCTTCCAGGTGACGCTGACCTCCCACATCAGGCCCTTTCGGAAGTTTCCCTCGACGACGCTGCCGTCGTCACGCTCCAGCCGTCCGTGGCCCTTGCCGATGTAGCTGCCGTCGAGGGCGCCGTTGTAGATCCCGTCGGCCACCTTGACGACGCCGCCGCCGTTGCAGCCCTGGGAGAGGCAGGTCCCGACCGGCAGGTTCTCGAAGGGAATGTCCTGACAGACGACGGTGGCGTTGGCCCAGTTGACCCAGGCCTTGCAGGTGGCGGTGGGCGCGCCGCCGACCCGGCGCGGCTCCTTGACCTGGCCCAGGGCCGGGGCGGCGGGCAGGGCGAGGACCAGGGCGACGGCAAGGGCAAACAGGCGCATGGGATAGCTCCGCAGGTTCGCCGCGCAGAATGAGGCCGATGCGTCGTGGCCTCGACCTCAATTTCGGGGGGTCAGCTCCTGGTGACCGTGCATTTTCCGGCCTTCTGCATCCGGGCCGCCTCCTCGAAGGCGTGGTCGGAGAGGTCGGGGAGGGCTTTCAGGAGGGTGGTGTCGACCTGGGCCGCGCCCAGCCGGGCGTTCTCCCGGGTGAGGAAGACCAGCACGAAGGCGTCGCCGGCCGACAGGGCCTTGATGAAGGCCATCCGCCTATTGAGGTGCTCGATGGCCTCGGCCTCGTTGTCCGAGCGCTCATAGGTCACGCCGACCTCGGCCCGGTGAGGGGTCTTGCTACCGGTCATGTAGATGTAGTTTTCGGACTTCACCTGGACGCTGTTCGCGCCCCAGGCGACATAGGTCCAGTCCTTGTCTGGCATGGCGCTGGCCGGCAGCGGCGGGCCGGAGAACTGGTCGCCGACCGGCCACCAGGGATGCCTGGCGCCGGCCTTGCTGAACGGAGCCGGCGGTTTCTGGCCGATCCATTCGTAGCGCAGGTGAACGCGGTATTCGGCGGTCTGGCCGGCGGGATCGGCCAGGTCGAAGACGTGGGGCGGGTCGGCGATAAGGCCTCCCCTGGCCACGGGGACGATGAGGGTGGCCTCGCCGTCGTTGCGGAAGGTCTTGCCGTCGCCGGACAGCCGCGCCTCCAGCCGTCCGCCGGGCAACTCCAGCTTGATGTCGCACTGCACGAAGGTCTCGGCCGCGGTCGCCGGCGCGCCGAAGGTCGCTACCGCAAGTCCCGCCAGGATCGTCGCCCGCATGATCACCCTCCCAAAGCCCCGCCAGTCTGCTTGGCGAACGTGGGTTTGGCTAGGGTGGCCCGGGGACGATGTGGCTCATCAGCGGGCCGATTTCGTCATGCAGCACCAGGTCGGCGTATTGGTCCTGCTCGGTTGGCTCGCGGTTGACGATCACCAGCCGCGCCCCGTTGCGCTTGGCCAGCAAGGGGAAGCCAGCGGCCGGATAGACGACCAGCGAGGAGCCGAGCACGAGGAAGAGGTCGCAGGCGTGGGTCTCCTCCTCGGCCCGGGCCATCGGACCAAGCGGCATGGACTGGCCAAAGGAGATGGTTGCGGTCTTGACGATGCCGCCGCAGGACCGGCAGGCGGGGATTTCGCCCTGCTCGACGAAGGCCGGCTTGAGGTGGTGAAGTTCGTGGCGCAGGCCGCACTCCAGACAGGTGGCGTAGGAGGCGTTGCCATGCAGCTCGATGACCCGATCGTCGGGGATGCCGCTGTCCTGGTGCAGGTTGTCGACGTTTTGAGTGATGACGGCGGAGACCTTGCCCGCAGCCACCAGCCGGGCGACGGCGTCGTGGCCGGCATTGGGCGCGCGACCGGTCCAGCCGGCCGTGCCGCTGAAAGTGCGGGTCCAGGCCTCGCGGCGGCGATCCTCGCTGGCCACGAAGTCCTGGAAGTAGATCGGCTTCATCTTCGACC
>JBKJSF010000252.1:0-22877 GCA_046595895.1 Caulobacter sp.
AGGGCAGCGCCGGCCTAGGACGGTCATTCTCGTTTTGGCGCGGACCGGCGCCATGCGCCTTTTCTCCTATCCGCGCCGCCCTCATCCGACCCCCTTTGGGGGCCACCTTCTCCCGACGAGCGGGAGAAGGGTTCATACTAGCCGGTCGGCCTTGCGTAGCTGCGGGAACAGCCACGCCCACAGGCCGGTGACCGCCAGGGCCCCTACCCCGCCGAAGACGGCCGCGCCGACCGGACCCAGGAAGCGGGCGACAAGGCCGGTCTCGAATTCTCCCAGCTCGTTGGAGGCGCCGATAAACAGGCTGGAGACGGTGGCGACCCGGCCGCGCATGTGGTCGGGGGTGGCCAGCTGGATCAGGGTCTGGCGGACATAGACGCTGACCATGTCTGCCCCGCCGAGGATGGCCAGGGCGAACACCGACAGCCAGAGATACTTCGACAGGCCGAAGACGATCGTGAAGGCCCCGAACAGTGCCACGGCCAGGAACATGACCAGTCCGGCGCGGCGATGGATCGGATTGGCCGCCAGGTAGACGGCGACCAGGGCTGCGCCGAGGGCTGGTGAGCCGCGCAGCACCCCGAAGGCCCAGGCCTGCTGGTCGGGGGTGAGGACCAGGACATCGCGGGCAAAGACCGGCAGCAGGGCGACGGCGCCGCCGAGGATGACGGCGGCCAAGTCCAGCGAGATGGCCCCAAAGACGATCTTGTTGTTCCAGACGTAGGCCAGGCCCTCCTTCATCAGCGACCAGCGCGAGCCGGGCTGCAGCTGGGGCTGGGCGTTGCCTTTGATCATCAGCATGCAGAAGCCGGCGACGGCATAGAGGACCAGAGAGGCGGTGTAGGGGGCGCTGAGCGAGACGGCGATCAACAGGCCGCCGAGGGCGGGGCCGATGATCGAACCGGTCTGCCAGGCAAGGGAGTTCCAGGCGATGGCGCGCGGCAGCAGGGCCCGAGAGACCAGCATCGGCCCCAGCGCCGTGTTGGCCGGGGAGAAGTAGGCGCGGGCGGCCCCGAAGACGATGGCGGCGCCCAGCAGGATGGGAATGGTCTCCTGGCGCCAGAAGGCGGCGGCGGCCAGGGCGGCGGCGACCACCATCTCCACCGCGTAGCAGATCAGCAGGATGCGCCGGCGGTTATGGCGGTCAGCGGTCTCTCCCGCCGGCAGGGCCAAGAGCAGCACCGGCACGAAGGAGACCAGGCCGATCAGGCTGACCATCAGGGCCGACTGCTTCACGTCCATGGTCCGGCGGGCGATGTCGTAGACGTGCCAGCCGAGGGCGACGCTCTGGATCTGGACACCGAGCACGGCGGTCCAGCGCGAGAACCAGAAGAAGACGTAGTCCCGCTCGCGCAGCAGGGCGCGGACGGAGGTGTCGGGGGCGGGATCGGCGGGCGTGTCGGGGGAGTCGCTCATGGGCATCCTTAGCTTGGCCCGGGGGCGCGGGCGCTGCAACGCCGTTGACGCTGGATCGCTGCGGCACTATTGGCCGCGCCGTGATGAAGGCTCTGCGACGAACCCCCTTCCGCGTCCGACCCGGGCGCCGTTGACCGCTCACCGGCCAGGCCGGGCGAGCTCCTGTTCCCGTTGCTTCACGCTGAGCCCATGACCGACATCACCTACCGCCCCGAAGCGCCCGACGATGCGCCGCTGATCCTTGAGCTGACCGACCGGGCGTTCGGGCCCGGGCGCTATGCGAAGGCGGCCGAGCGGTTGCGTGAGGGCAACCGCCTGATCGCGGCGTTGTCGATCAGCGCCTGGCGGGGCGATGCGCTGCTGGGCTCGGTGCGGATGTGGCCGGTGCGGGTTGGCGACGGGGTCAGCCTGTTCCTGGGGCCGATCGCGGTCGAGGCCGATGCGCGCAAGCTGGGGATCGGCGCGGAACTGGTGGTGCGGGCCTGCGCGGCGGCCAAGGATGCCGGCTGGGGGAGCGTGTTCCTGGTGGGCGATGCGCCCTACTTCAGCCGGATGGGCTTTGCGACGGCGCCAGGGGTGGTGATGCCGGGGCCGGTCGATCAGCGGCGGGTGCTGTGGAAGGCGCTTGGCGCGGACGCGGTCCCGCCGGAGGGGCCGGCGCAGGTCTGAGGGGGTGTGTGCCGCGTCAGTGCAGCAGATAATCCAGGATAATCCAGGATAATCCAGGGACACTATATAAATTTCCGGCCATCACTGTCCGCACCCGACACGGTCGTGAACGGAAATCTATATAGTGTCCCTGGATTATCTGCCCCCGCCGTTCGAAGGCTACGCAGCCTGTTTGAGCCCCGCATGGACCTCCGCCGCGATCTCGAACGACTTCAGTCGCGCCTGATGGTCGAAGATCTGCGCGGTGACGATGACCTCATCGACACCCGTGCGGGCGACAAACGCTTCAAGGCCGGCGCGGACCACGTCGCGGTCGCCGACGGCGGCGCAGCTCAGCGCATTGGCCAGCATGCCGGCCGCCTGCGGATCGAGGCGTTCTCCATAGCCCTCGATGGGCGGCGGAAGCTGGCCGGGGTTGCCGGTGCGGAGGTTGACGAAGGCCTGCTGCAGGGAGGTGAAGAGGAGTTTCGCCTCCTCCGTCGTGTCGGCCGCGAAGATGTTGAAGCCGGCCATGACGTAGGGCGTGGCCAGGTGCTCCGAGGGCCGGAACTGGCGACGATAGAGCTCGAGCGCGAAGTCCAGTTCGCCTGGCGCGAAGTGAGAGGCGAAGGCGTAGGGCAGGCCCAGCGCGGCGGCCAGCTGGGCGCCGTAGGTGCTGGAGCCGAGGATCCAGACCGGCACGTTGGTGCCGTAGCCGGGGACGGCGCGGACGCGGGCGTCAGGGTCATCGGGGCCGAGATACTGGATGATTTCCAGCACATCGCGCGGGAACTGGTCGATGTTGCCTGACAGGTTTCGGCGCAGGGCCTGGGCGGTCAGCTGGTCGGTCCCCGGCGCGCGGCCGATGCCCAGATCAATGCGGTCCGGATAGAGCGAGGCAAGCGTGCCGAACTGCTCGGCGATGATCAGCGGGGCGTGGTTGGGCAGCATGACCCCGCCGGCCCCGATGCGGATCGTCTTGGTCTGCGCCGCCACATGGCCGATGACGATGCTGGTCGCGGCGCTGGCGATGCCCTTCATGTTGTGGTGCTCGGCCAGCCAGAAGCGCTCATAGCCGAGCCGCTCGGCGGTCTGGGCCAGGGAAACGCTGTTGGCGAAGGCCTGGGCCGCGTCGCCGCCCCGGACGATGGGGGCGAGATCGAGGACGGAGAGCTTGGTCATGGGTTGCATATAGGAACGGACCGGCCTTGCATCCAAGCCGCAACGCTGGTGTTTTCCTTCAATTGAGCGTATCAGCCCGCCCTCCCGCGTGCGCCATTGTGCACTGCACCATGAAACGACCCTGAATGACCTTCCCCGCCAGCCACCCCGCCCTCGACGCGGCGCTCCTTGAGCGCGGTTATGAAATCCCCACCTCCGTCCAGTCGGCCGTGCTCGAAGCCTCCGATGGCCAGGACCTGCTGGTCAGCGCCCAGACCGGCTCCGGCAAGACCGTCGCCTTCGGCATCGCCATGGCCGAAAGCCTGCTCGGTGAAGCCGAACGGTTCGGCCGCGCCGACGCGCCGCTGGCCCTGATCATCGCCCCGACCCGCGAACTGGCCATCCAGGTGCAGCGCGAGCTGACCTGGCTGTACGCCAGAACCGGCGCCAAGATCGTCAGCTGCGTCGGCGGCATGGACGCCCGCGCCGAGGCCCGCGCCCTGAACTTCGGGGCCCACATCGTGGTCGGCACCCCCGGCCGCCTGCGCGACCACCTGGAGCGCGGCAACCTGGAACTGACCAGCCTGAAGGTCGTCGTGCTCGACGAGGCCGACGAGATGCTGGACCTGGGCTTCCGCGAGGACCTGGAATTCATCCTGGAGACGGCGCCGGCCGAGCGCCGCACCCTGCTGTTCTCGGCGACCATCGCCAAGGACATCGCCATCCTGGCCCGCAAGTTCCAGAACGACGCCCTGCGCATCGACACCACCAGCAAGGACCAGCCGCACGTCGACATCGACTACCGCGCCGTGCGTGTGGCGCCGAACGAGGTGGAGCATGCCGTCGTCAACGTGCTGCGCTACTTCGAGTCCCCCGGGGCGCTGGTCTTCTGTCACACGCGGGAGGCCGTGCGCCACCTGCAGGCCAGCCTGAAGGAGCGCGGTTTCGCGGTCGTCGGGCTCTCCGGCGAGCTGAGCCAGCGAGAGCGTTCGGACGCGCTGCAGGCCCTGCGTGACGGCCACGCCCGGGTCTGTGTCGCCACCGACGTGGCGGCGCGCGGGCTGGATCTGCCGGACCTCGGCCTCGTCATCCACGCCGACCTGCCGCAGAACAAGGCCACCCTGATGCACCGCTCGGGCCGAACGGGGCGGGCCGGGCGCAAGGGCACGGCCGTGCTGATCGTGCCCTACACCCGCCGTCGCAAGGCCGAGATGCTGTTCAGCTCGGCCAACATCGACGCCGGCTGGAGCGGCCCACCCGGGGCCGAGGAAATCCGCGAGCGCGACAAGCAGCGGATGCTGGAAACGGCGATGACCTTCGAGCCGGTCGGCGAGGAAGACATGGCGCTGGGCAAGCTGCTGCTCGAGCAGAAGACACCGGAAGAGATCGCCGGGGCCTTCATGCGGCTGCAGCGCGGCGGCCTGCCCGAGCCGGAAGAACTCTACGACGACGGCCGCGGCGCCGATGCTCGTCCGGCCAAGGGGGCGCCGCGCGAGCGGCCTGAGCGTTCCGAGGCGCCGCGCGGCGGCTACGAGCGTCCCGAACGGGCGGAATATACGCCCCGCGAACCGCGCGAAGGCGGCATGACCGACGGCATCTGGTTCCGACTCAATGTCGGCCGCGGCAAGAACGCCGACCCCAAGTGGATCCTGCCGATGATCTGCCGGCTTGGTCACGTGACCAAGAAGGACGTCGGTTCGATCAAGATCTTCGAGAACGAGACCAAGTTCGAGATCAGCGCCGAGGCTTCGGTGCGGTTCGCCGAGGCGGTGCGGGCGACGTCGCGGGAAGACGTGAAGATCGAGCCGTCGAGCGCGCCGGGCGCGGGCGACGTGCGCGGCCCGCGCGGTCCGGCGACCCCTGCCGCCCGTCCGGCAAACCGTTCGGGCGCTGGTCCGGGCGGTCCGCGCAAGCCGTATGGCGAGAAGAAGCCGTACGAGAAGAAGCCGCCGTTCAAAGGCCCGCCTCCCGGCAAAGGCAACTTCAGCAAGCGCAAGCCGTAAAGCTGCCGTGAGTGTCCCTTCTCCCCTTGTGGGAGAAGGGCGCCCCGAGGCGAAACCTTTCTACAGCGCCGCCTCGATGAAGCGGGGGCCGCGTTGGTTCATCGCCCGTTCGAAGGCGGCGTCGAACTCTTCGGCGGTGGTGGCGCGTTCGGCCGGGATGCCCAGGCCGCCGGCTATCTGTTGCCAGTCGATCTTTGGGTTCGACAGATCCAGCAGCGTCTTTGCCGCCGGCCCGGGGTTGCCGGCCCCCGTCCGCCCCAGCTCGATTCCCAGGATCCGGTAGGCGTGGTTGGCGAAGACCACGACCGTCACATCGAGGTTCTCGCGGGCGATCGTCCACAGGCCCTGCACCGTGTACATCGCCGCCCCGTCGCCGTTCAGGCTGAGCACCTTGGCGTGGGGGGCCGCCACGGCCGCGCCGATAGCCAGCGGAATGCCCTGGCCGATGGCGCCGCCGGTCAGGCAGAGCCACTCATGGGCGCGGGCGGTCCTGGTCTGGGTGAAGACCGGCAGGCCGGCGGTGACCGCGTCGTCTGAGATCAAGGTCCCCTCGGGCATGTGGCGGGCGATGGCGGCGCCAATGGAATGGGGGTCGAGGCGCCCGGCCGGGGCGGGGGGCAGGGCCTGTTCGACGACCGGGCCGTGGGCCGGCGCGCCGAGCGCGTCAGCCAGGGCGGTCAGGGCGGCGGGGCCGTCGGCGTCCTTGCCGCAGAGGCTGGCCAGCTCGCAGCCTTCGGGGACCAGGACGCTGGGGCGGTCGGGGTAGGCGAAGAAGGCGACCGGCATGGTCGTCTCGATCAGCACCATCAGGTCGACGCCCTCGAGATCGGCGATGGCCATCTCGCCGAAGTAGGGCAGGCGGTCGGGGGCGAAACGGCCGGCGCCGCGCGAATGGCGAGCAACGAAGGTGTCGATCAGGATGCGCACCCCGGCGGCGGAGACGCGGGCGGCGGCGGCGATGCCGGGGCCTTGCGTGCAGGAGCCGCCCATCAGGATAACCGGCTTCTTCGCGGCCTTGAGGCGGGCGGCGATGGTGGCGACGTCATCGGCACTGACCTGGGCGCGGGGCGCGGGCGTCAGCACCGGGCCGGTGACGGTGGTTTCCAGCCAGGCGGTGTCGGCCGGCAGGATCAGGCTGGCGCAGCCGCCGGGGGCGCCGAAGCTGGCCTGGACCGCCTCGGCGGCCAGAGGACCTACTTCGTCAGGGGATTCGGCCGACTTGACCCACAGGCTGTTGGGGGCGGCCCAGCCGGCGATGTCGCTGTTCAGCGGGGCGTCGTACTGGCGGTGGTAGGTGGCGTGGTCGCCGATGACGTTGACCACCGGGGTGGCGGCGCGGCGGGCGTTATGCAGGTTGGCGCCGCCGTTGGCGTAGCCTGCCCCCAGGTGCAGCAGGGTGCAGGCCGGCTTGCCGGCGATGCGGCCGTAGCCGTCGGCGGCGCCGGTGGCGACGCCCTCGAACAGGCAGAGGATCGGGCGCATGCGCGGCTCGCGGTCCAGCGCCGAGACGAACTGCATCTCGCTGGTGCCCGGATTGGCGAAGCAGGCCTCGACGCCGTTGTCGCACAGGGTGGTGATGAGGGCGTCGGCGCCATTCATGTCGGGTGTCTCCTGGTTGGGGTGGTCATGACGGATTCCGCACGCCGAGGGAATGGCGGCCTCCCCAATCGAATGATCTATGCTTGCCCGGATTCGGGAGGGGCCTTTGAACGACCGTCTGGCGAAACTGGCGCTGCTCGCCGCCGTCGTGGCGGGAACCAGCTATGTCCTGGCCTGGAACCTGGACCTGCCGCCGGCCTGGAATCTGGCGTGGAAGGGAATGGGCGTCGGCTTCCTCGCCGTCTTCGCGGGCTTGCGGTCGCGCAGCCTCGACGGCTGGCTGCTGACGGCGGTGATGGTCTTCGGGATGCTTGGGGACGTGCTGCTGGGAGTGAACTTCATCGTCGGGGCCCTGGCCTTCCTGGTCGGCCATCTGGTCGCCATCGGCCTCTTTCTGCGCAACCGCCGCCCTGCCCTCACCCGCAGCCAGCTAGCGCTGGCCGTGCTGCTGGTCCCCGCCACCGTGACCATCGCCTACCTGCTGCCCACCGACCGCGCCCAGGCGCCAGGCATCGCCCTCTATGCGACCGGCCTGGCCGTCATGGCCGCCTGCGCCTGGATCAGCCGGTTTCCGCGGCTGTGGACCGGGCTGGGAGCGATCTTCTTCGTCGTTTCCGACCTGCTGATATTCGCCCGGATGGGGCGGATCGAGCCGACCTTCGCGGTCGGGCTGGCGGTGTGGGGGCTGTATTTCGCCGGGCAGACGATGATCTGCCTGGGTGTCAGCGGCCGGCTCGCCGCAGCGCAGACTCTCAGTCGATGACCTTGAGTTGGACTCGTGTCCCATCTGGCAATGCGGCCAGTTGTTGATGAACCTCGCCGGTGTGGCTCAGCCACTCCCCCGCGGAGACGACGAACGTATTGTCCACGCTGTAGGTTCCGCCCTCGAAGACCGGCAGGATGGTCAGGCCATAGCATTGGCCGGGTTCCGGGCGTTTGCCTGCGTCGAGAAGCTGCTCAACCAGGAACGGCAGGAACCACTCGCTGACGAGGCTGGAGCCGGGCGGCTCGTGAGACGCCGTCAAAAGACCATCGAACTGCTCGGCCGACACGGCGACCTGCTCGACAAAGCCGGTCCCGCATTCCAGCCAATGCACCGCGCCCGCCGAGTCGGTGAAGAAGACACCTCCAAACATGGAACAGACCAGAACGGCCTCCGTGTCGGGGAGCAGCCATCGCCAAGCCGCCGCCCACTCGGCTGCCAACTCGGCGTCCGGCCGAAACGCAATTTCCGACCAGGTCAGACTCATCCTCTTCGCTCGTGTACTCGCCGATCAGCCAAGTACGATCACCCCCTCATCCGGCTCCGACGCGAACAATCGCGCCAGTTCCACCGGCCGCCTCCCCCGCGCCATGGACTGGTTGATGTAGCCCTTGTCGGTCAGTTCACCGCTGGCGGCGTCCGGAGATCCGTCGAGGATCACCGCGCGCCAGATGCGGCCGCCGCCACCCTTGGACGCGGCGTTCATGTGGGCCAGGCCCGCTTCGATGGCGGCGCGGGTCTCTTCGGCTGAGTGGCGGGCATTGTAGGCCGGGTCGAGGAAGAGCATCAGGCCGACGCCCGCCTCGCCTTCGCCGCAGACAACGGCGTCGGAGACGGCGCCGCCGATGGCGGAGACGGCGGCGACGCGTAAGGCGCCCGCCGCGACGAAGGTGCCGCTGGCCAGTTTGAAGTTCTCGACCAGGCGGCCGTCGAAGACCAGGCCGGCTTCGGGGTCGGCGTCGTCGGCCAGGCGGGCGGCGTCGCCCAGGCGGTAGTAGCCCTCCTCGTCGAAGGCGGCGGCGGAGAGGCCCGGCTCGCCGAGGTAGCCGGGGCTGATCTGCGGGCCCTTGACCCGAAGCTCGTGCTTTTCGCCGACCGGCACCAGCTTGGCCGAGGTGCCGGGGACCGGCAGGCCGCACATGCCGGAGCGGGCGTTGTGCCAGTGGATGTTGCAGGCGGTGGGGCCGGTCTCGGTCGAGCCATAGCCGGTGGCGAAGGTGATGCGGTGGCCGCAGACCCGGGTGGCCACCGCCTGCACCCGGTCGAGGATCGACTGGGCCATGGAGGCGCCGCCGTACTGCAGCACCCGGACTTTGGCGAAGAAGGTCCTGGCGAGGGCTTCGTCGCGTTCGAGCTCGGTGACGAACAGGCCCCAGCCGGCCGGGACCATGTTGTGGTAGGTCGGCGAGATGTCCTTGAGGTTCCGGACGGTCTCGTCAAAGCGGCCGGGGGTGGGCTGGCCGGCGTCGATGTAGAGGGTCCCGCCCCGGTGCAGGACCATGTGCAGGATGGCGTTGGCGCCGAGGCTGTGGCTCCAGGGGGCGGCATTGACGACCACCGGCGGGTCGGGGTCGTCGTAGCAGGCGGTGATCTGGGCGCCGTTCAGCGAGACATTGCGGTGGCTGCAGATCACCGCCTTGGGCCGGCCGGTGGAGCCACTGGTCAGCAGCAGCTTGGCGGTGTCGTCGGGGGTGGCGGCGAAAGCGGCCGGGGCGCTCTTGAGGGCGTCGGCGAAGGCGATGTCGCCGGGGCGGGCATTGCGGCTGGCGATCACCGGCAGGCCGGCCAGGAAGGGCGCGGCCAGGGCGCCAGAGAAGGCCTCGGCGTCGTCGGCATAGACGGCGGCGGGCTGGAGCACCTGGCAGGCGTATTCCAGGCGGGCGAGGTCGGCGCCCTTCAGGCCGTACTGCGGCGAGACCGGCGCGATCGGCGTGCCTAGGCCCATGGCGGCGTAGGAGATCAGGGCGTGGTCGATGCCGTTGCGGGCGAGGATCAGCAACGGCCGCGCGGCGGGGAGATCGAGGGCCAGAAGCGCGCCGGCCAGGGCGGCGACCCGGGTGTGGGCCTCTGCATAGGTCGCCGTGTGCCAGCCGTCGCCATCGCGTTCGGCCAGCCAGACGCGGTCGGGCGTCTCGGAGGCCCAGTGGTCGAGGGCGGCGGTGGTGGTGAGGAAGCGGTCCGACCAGGGGGTGGGATTGGTCAGGACGATGGTCCCGTCGTCGCGGCGCTCGACATCGAGCCGTCGCGGGGCGTAGCGGGCGTCGCGGAAAGGTGCGGGGGTCTGGCTGCCGTCCATGGCGTGCGTATGCCATGGGCGCGGGTTGTCGGGTAGTCGCAGCTAAACTCTCCCCCCGCGAAGTGGGGGGAGGACAGGTTTCGAGCCTTAGCGAGAAACCAGGAGGCAGGCCCCACCGGCGGTCGGGAGGTTCCTCCTGAACCAGACTTGCCCCCCTCCTGCTCTGTCGCTTGAAGGCTCCAGAGCGGTCCTCCCCCCCGCAAAGCGGGGGGAGAGTTTGGTTCACCGTCTAGCCCAGCCGGCGCCTTTGGCGTTCGAGGTAGAGGCGTTCGGCGGGTGGCGGACCCAGGGCCAGGGCGGCGTCGTAGGCCGAGGCGGCGGCGGCGCGCTGGCCGGTCTGGTCGAGGAGGAAGGCGCGGGCGGCCTGCCAGGGGAGCCAGGTCGGCTGGGGCGCAATGGCGTTGAAGGCGCGAAGGCCCGTGTCCGGGTCATAGGCCTCGGCGTAGGCGACGGCGCGGTTGACCTCGCTGACCGCCCCCGGGCGTAGCATTACCAGGGCGTCGTAGAGGCGGGCGATGTCGCCCCAGGGCGTGGCGCCGGTTTCCTGGCGCGAGAGGTGGGCGCCGTGGATGGCGGCGAGGATCTGGCAGGGGCCGGGACGGGCGAGGTCGGCGGCGCGGTCGAGAAGCGCCGCGCCCTCAGCGATGCGGTCGCCGCGCCAGAGGTGGGGCTCCTGCAGGGAAAGCGGGACCATGGCGCCGGTGTCGTCGAGGCGGGCCGGGCGGCGGGCCTCGGCGAAGCGGACCAGGGCGGCCAGGGCCAAGACCTCGGGCTCTTGCGGGAGCAGGTCGGCGAGGAGGCCGGAGAGGCGCAGGACCTCGGGGGCGAAGGTGGCGGCTGTTTCGCTGGTCAGGGCGGCGTCCTCATAGGCCTGGGCGTAGGCCACTTCGAGGGTGCTGAGGATGGCGTCGAGGCGGTCCGGCCACTGGGCCGGGCCGGGGATTTCGAAGGGGACGCCCGCGGCGGCAATCTTCTTCTTGGCGCGGGTGATGCGCTGGAGCATGGCGGGCTCGGCGACCAGGAAGGCGCGGGCCAGACGGTCGGTGGAGAGGCCGAGCACGATCTTCAGGGTCAGGGCGATGCGGGCGGCCGGGTCCAGCGCCGGGTGGCAGCAGACGAAGATCAGCGCCAGGCGCTCGTCGGGGATCGGCTGGTCAGCGGCGATCATGGCGTCTTCAGGGGTCGGCTGCGGCGGCGGGGTGTCATGTTGCGCCTTGTGGCGGGTGTTCGCCCGGCGGACGGCGTCGAGCGCCTTGCGATAGGCGGTGCGCCACAGCCAGGCGGGCGGATCGTCCGGGAAGTCACGCCGCCAGGCCTCGACGGCGCTGGCGGCGGCTTCGGCGAAGGCCTCCTCGGCCAGATCAAGGTTTCGGAAGCGGGCGGCCAGAGCGGCAACGACACGCCCCCGCGCGGCCTCGATCAGCCGGCCTTCCATCAGTAGATCATAATGGGGCGGATTTCGACCTTGCCGCCTTCGACCACCGGCATGCGTTTGGCCCAGGTCAGGGCGGCGTCAAGGTCAGGGACATCGATCAGGTAGTAGCCGCCGAGCTGCTCGCGGGTCTCGGCGAAGGGGCCGTCATGCACGGTCTGGACGCCGCCGGGTCCGGTGCTGACCGTGGTGGCCGTCTCGGTCCCCTGCAGGCCGTCGCCGGAGACCAGCAGGCCCAGTTCGCGCAGCTCCTGCGACAGGGCCATGTGCTTGCCGACGATCTCGGTGAGGGTGGCTTCGCTGGCGCCCGCGTAGGCAGTCTCGGGCTCATAGATCAGGATCATGTACTGCATGGGTGTCCCCGTTTGGCTGCGACGGGGCGCAGCGCCCGCGTCTGATAGCATAGACGGGCGGGCTGGCGCGGATTCGACAGGCGGTGCGGAGATCGCACAGCGGATGCGATTTCTGCTATGATCGCGCCATGGACGTTCCACTCACCCCAGAAGCCCGCGAGGCCAAAAGGACGCTGCTCAAGCGCGATATCGAGATTGGCTTTGAGAGTGGCGACGCCGGTGATCTGAACGAAGCTTCGATTGATGACGTAAAGGCCAGGGGTCGCTCACGGCTGGCAGCCGACCCGCCCTAGGCTCCCAGCGTCTCCTGGAACCGGACCGGCTCGCCCATCGCCGGCGCAACGACCTCGTCCTCGCGCATCACCACCCGGCCACGGATGATGGTGGCCATCGGCCAGCCGGTGACTTCAATGCCATCGAAGGGAGTCCAGCCGCTGCGGGTGGCCATGTCGGCGTGTTTGATGACTCGGGTGGCCTTCAGATCGACGATGGTCAGGTCGGCGTCGTAGCCCTCGGCCAGGCGGCCCTTGCCGGCGATGCCGAAGACGCGCTGGGGGCCATGGCTGGTCAGATCAACGAAGCGTTCGAGGCTGAGGCGGCCCTGGGCGACGTGGTTGAGCATGATCGGGACGAGGGTCTGGACGCCGGGCATGCCGGAGGGCGATGCGGGATAGGGCCGGGCCTTTTCCTCCAGGGTGTGGGGGGCGTGGTCGGAGCCCAGCACGTCGGCGACGCCGTTGGCGACGCCGGCCCACAGGCCTTCGACATGGTCGGCCGAGCGGATCGGCGGGTTCATCTGGGCCAGGCCCTTGAGGCGCTCATAGGCCTCGGGGCCATGCAGGGTCAGGTGCTGCGGCGTCAGTTCGACGGAGGCGACGTCCTTGTGGTGGGCGAGGAAGGCGATCTCTTCCTTCGTTGTCACATGCAGCACATGGATGCGGCGGCCGACCTTGCGGGCCAGGCGGACCAGGCGTTCGGTCGAGCGGATGGCGGACTCGGCGTCGCGGACTTCCGGATGGCTGGTCCAGTCGCCGGTGCGGGCCAGGGGACGGCGCTCGGCCAGGCGGTATTCGTCCTCGCTGTGGAAGGCGGCGCGGCGGCTGATCGATTTGAGCACCGCCTCGACGCCCTCGTCATCGGCGACGAGAAGCGTCCCGGTGCTGGCCCCCATGAAGACCTTCACACCGCAGCAGCCGGGCAGGCGTTCAAGTTCGCCGAGGAAGGCGGCGTTCTCATGGGTGCCGCCCATGTAGAAGGCGTGGTCGCAGTCCATGCGGTGGTGGGCGCGGGCCAGCTTGTCGGCCAGGGCGCCCGGGTCGGTCGTGGTCGGCTCGGTGTTGGGCATCTCGAAGACGGCGGTGACGCCGCCCAGCACGGCCGCCCGGGCCCCGGTCTGGAGGTCTTCCTTCCATTCGAGGCCGGGTTCGCGGAAGTGGACCTGGCTGTCGATGACGCCGGGCAGGACAGTGAGGCCGGTGGCATCGAAGGTCTCGCCGGCGCTGGCCTGGGAGAGGTCGCCGATGGCGGCGATCTTGCCGGCCCGGACGCCGATGTCGGCGGGGCCACGGCCGGCGTGGTTCACAACATCGCCGCCGCGGACGATCAGGTCGTAGGTCTTGGTCATAGTGAGTTCGCCTCTGGGCTCCCTTCTCCCCTTGCGGGAGAAGGTGGCGCGAAGCGCCGGATGAGGGGTCGAAGATCGGAGAAGCTGCGTTCAGCCCCTGATACGACAATCCCGGCGTCCGGCGCGACCCCTCATCCGTCGGCTTCGCCGACACCTTCTCCCGCAAGGGGAGAAGGGCGCCCAGAGGTTGCCGCCAGCAACTCATTCGCCGCCAGGATCACCGCCTCGGTGGGCAGGTCGAGCATGTGGCCGATGGTCTGGTTGAGGCCGGGATCGACCTCCCTGAACTGCTCGAAGGCGCGCGGGCCGCGGACGACGCGGGTGTGAGCGCCCCAGGGGGCGTAGAGGCGGTCGTCGGAGGGGCCGAACAGTCCGACCGTCGGGCAGCCGGCGGCGGCGGCCAGGTGCATCAGGCCGGAGTCGTTGCCGACGAACAGACGCGCCCGCTTCAGCAGGGCGTAAGCGGTGAGCAGGTCCAGCTGGCCGGTGAGGTCGAGGCACTGGTCGCGCGGCAGGGAGCGGCGCAGTTCGTCGACATAGCGCACGTCCTCCGGGCCGCCGAGGATGACCAGCCGGCCGCCTGCCAACGGGGCCCCGTCGCCTGAACCGGGGTCGGCCATCAGTCGCTTGGCCGTGCTGGCAAAGCGGTCGATCGGCCAGGTCTTGCCAAACCAGTTGGCGGCCGGGCCCATGGCCAGGATCGGGCGGGCGTCGCCGGCCAGCAGGGCGTCGGCGGTCGCCTGGCGTTCCTCGGAGACGTAGAGGTAGGGGGCCGGCGGGTCGGCGTCGATCTGCAGCAGGCGGGCGGCCTCGATGACCTTGTGGACCGGCTCGCCGTGGCTCTTTTTGTGGATGGCGCGGCGCTTGCGGCTGATGAAGCCGGAGACGGCCGAGCCGCGCATGTCGATGACCAGGCCCCAGGCGGTGTGGCGCACCTGGTTCCACAGCTTGAACCAGTGGCCGCTGCCCTTCTGCTTCTCCATGACGATCAGCCGCTCGAGGCCGGGGGTGTCGGCGAACAGCGGGGCTGCGGCCGGGCCGACGGCGATGGTGAAGCGGGCGTGCGGGATCTCTCGCGCCAGCCTGTGGATCAGGCCGGACGCCAGCACGGCGTCGCCGATGCGACCGGGGCCAATGAAGAGAATCGGGAAGGGCGTGGAGGCCATTTGCGGGATAGTAGCCGGGTTGCCTCTGGCGCTCCATTGCAGCGCACGCCACTTATGGCCGCATGACGATGTCGCAACTGAGGCTGACCGACCGGGCGCTGGTCCGCATTGCCGGAGAGGACTGGCGCGGGTTCCTGCAGGGGCTTCTGACCCAGGATGTCGAGACGCTGGGCGATGGCGAGCTTCGCTATGGGGCGCTGCTGACGCCGCAGGGGCGGTTGCTGGTCGATCTGTTCATCTTCGGGACCGGCGACGGCGTGCTGCTGGATGTGGCGGCGGAGCGGCGGGAAGACCTGATCCGTCGGCTGACAATGTACCGGCTGCGGTCGAAGGTGGTGATCGCGGCGGACGAGGCGGGCGTGTTCGCGGCGTTCGGGGATGAACCCGGGGCGGGCTGGAGCGTCGATCCGAGGCTGCCGGCGTTGGGCTGGCGGGGCTATGGACTGGAGGTCGCCGATACGATCGACCGGTCCGGCTGGGATGCGCACCGCATCGCGCTCGCGGTTCCAGACATGGCCGACTTCGGCGACGACGTGACCTACCCGATCGAGGCCAACCTCGACCTGCTGAACGCCATCGACTTCAAAAAGGGCTGTTTCGTCGGTCAGGAGACGACCAGCCGGATGAAGCGGCGCGGGGTGGTGAAGAGCCGGATGCTGCCGCTAAGGGTCGAGGGGCCGGCGGTGGCGGCCGGGGCCGAGGTGCTGAAGGGTGACCTTCGCGCCGGCGTGGCGGCGTCAGCTGTCGAGGGGGTGGCGCTGGGGCTGATGCGGCTGGACCGGATCGACGGGGCGTTGACGGTCGAGGGGCGTGCGGTCGAGGTGCTGAAACCGGACTGGATGGCGCTGTAGTCCTCCCTCGCCTTCATGGGGAGGGACAGCGGGGCACAGCCCCGCAGGGTGGGGAACGCGAGTTCAGGCGCGGACCTGTCCGATTAGATTCCCAAGATCACAGGCTCTGGGTGGGCGGCATCCGACTTCCCCACCCTGACGGCTTCGCCGTCGGTCCCTCCCCATAAAGGGGAGGGAGAGTTCTTACTGAACGGGCGCCGCCGGAGCGACCGGGGCCAGCGCCACCAGGCTGGACGACTGCGTCACCAGGCCCGGCAGCGGGCCGGTGTAGCGGCCGGCGACGAAGACCTGGAACAGGCCGGGGTCGCTGACCGTCACGGTCAGGCCCTTGAGGGCCGGGACGCGGTAGGCCTCACCCTGTTGCAGGACGCGGGTGAAGTAGTTGGAGCCGTCGGGGCCCTTGACCTCGAAGACACCGTTCCGGCGGGCCTTGATGATCACCCCAGGGCTACTGGCCGCGCCAGCCGGCGCGCCGTAGATCTGGCCCTCGGGCTTGAAGGCGGAGCCGACAGGCAGGGACATGACCGGAGCCTCGGCGGCCTTGGCGGCGGTCTCGCTGCCGTCACCGTTATTGGCCATGCCGGGGGTGACGTAGGCGTCGGGCGTGGTCGATTCCACCGGTGGGGCCGTCGGGCCGCCAACCTGGATGGGACCGCCGATATCGGTAGGCGGGTCGGCGCCCGGCGCCTCGGCGACGACCGCCTGGCTGGGCGCCTTTTCGGCGATGGCGCGCTGGGCGACATTCCACAACAGGATGGCGGCGCCGATCAGCAGGCCGGCGATGATGATCAGGGCCAGGCGCGGATCGCGTTCCTTGCGCACGCCGATCGGGGCGCGCAGGCCCTCGTCGTGCTCGGGGTGATCATTGCGGAAGCGCTCGACCGCCTCATCGACGTCGAGGCCGAGGTGGCGGGCATAGGCCTTCACATAGCCGATGGCGAACGGTCGCGAGGGCAGTTCGTCGAGGCGCATGTCCTCGAGGGCGGCCAGATAGGTCTGACGGATGCGGGTGGCGTCGGCTAGATCCTGCAGGCTCACGCCCTGGAACTGGCGGACAGCCTTCAGGGCGGCGCCGACGTCGTGGCCGTCCCGCAGGGTCGGGGCATCGTGGCGCGACGCGTCCGACGAAGGATCGTACTCACCCGTGCGATACAAAGACGTAACCCCGCCGGTATCCAGCGCCATGACTAAGACAGCCCCCACTCAACGCAGACGGCGAGGCTCGCGCAGGAGGCGAGAGTCCCGCCGTTCGCCTCTCCTACCGCGAGAGGCGTTAACGATCCTTTGTGGATATCAAAATAAGGCCCGGATTTCAATGCGGTAACCCCCCATGAGGTTAATGGTCACACCGCGACATACAATTTCCGGGCCAATGTCTCGATCTCATTGCGGATGGAGCCCGCCGCGCTCTTGATCAGGGTGTTGACGCCGCGTGAGGCGGCCTCGCGATCACAGGACAAAACCATCTGTTTGACGGGCCCGATGCCGGCCGGCGGCATCGACAGGCGGTCGAAGCCCAGGGCCGTCAAGGCGAAGGCTTCCAGCGGCCGGCCGGCCATTTCGCCACAGACCGAGACAGGGGTTCCCGTTTCGGCACAGGCCGACTGGATCATCTTGAGCGCCCGCAGGGCCGGCGGCGACAGGGGGTCGTAGCGGTCGGCGACGCGCGGGTTTCCCCGGTCGGCGGCGAACATGTATTGCATCAGGTCGTTGGTGCCGACGCTGACGAAATCGGTCATCGGCAGCAGGGCGTCGAGGTGCCAGATCAGCGACGGGGCCTCGATCATCGCCCCGACGTCGAGACGGCTGGGGGCCGGGCGGCCGCGGCGCAGCGCCCAGCTTATCTCGCCCTCCACCATGGCGCGGGCGGCGCGGAATTCGTCCACATTGGCGACCAGGGGGAACATGATCCGTAGCGGCCGGCCCTTGGCGGCCCAGATCAGGGCGCGGACCTGCATCTTCAGAAGCGCCGGGCGGTCGAGGCCCATGCGGATGGCGCGCCAGCCGAGGGCCGGGTTTTCCTCGCGCTCGGCCTCCATGTAGGGCAGCAGCTTGTCGCCGCCCAGATCGAGGGTGCGGAAGGTGATCGGCAGGCCGTCGGCGGCCTCATAGACCTTCTGGTAGAGGCTGGTCTGGGCCTCCAGCCGCGGCAGCTCCTCGGCGACCATGAACTGAAACTCGGTGCGGAACAGGCCGATGCCCTCGGCCCCGGTCTCGCGCAGGATGTCGAGATCGACGGCCAGGCCGGCGTTCATCAACAGGGTGATCTTGGCGCCGTCGCGGGTGAAGGCGGGCGTATCGCGCAGTTTGGCGAACTCGGCCTTGCGCTGGGTGCGCACGTCGAGGCGGGCGTTGAGGGCCTTGATGACGTCGGCGCGGGGGCGGAGGAAGGCTTCCCCGCTCTCGGCGTCGACGATGACCGGGTCGCCCTGGCTGATGCGATCGCGCAGGCCGGACAGGCGGCCGACGCAGGGGATGTCGAGGG
Source organism: Caulobacter sp. (assembly GCA_046595895.1). Taxonomy (GTDB): domain Bacteria; phylum Pseudomonadota; class Alphaproteobacteria; order Caulobacterales; family Caulobacteraceae; genus Caulobacter. The sequence goes on from JBKJSF010000252.1 coordinate 17,795, forward strand.
CGCGGGCGACGATGGCCGCGTGGCTGGCCGTCGAGCCCTCCTCCAGCAGGATGCCCTTCAGCCGGGTGCGGTCGTATTCCAGCAGATCGGCGGGGCCGAGGTTGCGGGCGATGAGGATGGCGTCCTCGGGCAGATCGCGAGCCACGACGTGGCCGGACAGGTGGCGCAGCAGGCGGTCGTTGAGGTCCTCCAGATCATGGAGGCGTTCGCGTAGATAAGGGTCCTTGGCTTTGCCGAGACGCGCGCGGTGTTCGGAGCGGACCCGTTCGACCGCCGCCTCAGCGGTGAGACCGGACCGCACGGCCTCTTCCAGGCTGCGGTTCCAGCCGCGGTCGTGGGCGAACATGCGGTAGGTGTCGAGCACCTCGTAGGAGGCCCCGATCAGGCCTCCCTCGCCGTCCAGCATCTGGTCGATCTGGGCCTGCAGGCCGCTGACCGCGACCTTCAGCCTGGCTTCCTCGGCGATCGGATCGTCGCTGAGAAGGTGGCCGACGGCGACCGGCTGCTCGTGCAGCACCGCCACGCCGAAGGCCAGGCCGTCGGCGAACTTGGCGCCCTTGAGACGTTCGGGCTTGTGCGGCGCGATCTCGACGTCGCGCAGTTCCGCCTCGCCGAGGATGTCTCCGGAGCCGACCAGTTCGGCCAGCACCATGGCGATGATCTGGAGGTCCTCGACCTCTTCCTCGCTGTAGGTGCGGGTGGTGGCGTTCTGCACGACCAGGACGCCGATGCCCCGGCCGCCGCGCAGCAGAGGGACGCCGAGGAAGGCGTGGTAGGGGTCTTCGCCGGTTTCCGGGCGATAGGCGAATGCCGGATGGTTGGGGGCGTCGCTGAGGTTCAGCGGCCGGCCGAGGCGGACGATCTCGCCGACCAGGCCTTCGCCGGCCTTAAGCCGGGTGACGTGGACGGCCTCGCGAGCCAGGCCCTCCGTGGCGAACAGTTCCAGGTCGTTGTGGCTGCGGCGAAGGTAGAGGGAGCAGACCTCGGCGACCATGGAGCGGGCGATGATGCGCACGACCATGTCTAGCTTGGCCTGGGCGGGAACCTGCCCGGCCATGGCCTCGCGAATCTGCCGCAGCAGACCGCGCGATCCCCTTACTGCGAGGCCGGTTGGGCCCATGGTCGTCGTTTCTCCCTCGTTCCTTGTCTAGTAGCAGATTTCCGTGAGGGAACGGTGACCAATGCGGCCTTTTCGGCGCCGTCGCCGCCCGATGCCCGGATTCAGCGCGTCCTTGTGGCGCAAGGGATGGCGTTTTGTGCCGGCCGTGCTAGCAATAACGGCGATCGTCCGAGGTATGGGCGGTGATTGGGGATACGGGTATGTTTTTCAACGATGACGGCATGCTGGATTTCCGCGCGGGCGGTTTCGGCTCAGACGTCCTGGACTCCATCTTCGGCGGGCCGATGGGCTTCGACGCCGGCGAGGTGATTATCACGGGCCGGGTGCCGGGCGCCCTGTACGTCGACGACATCTTTGACGGCCAGACGGGCCTGGAGCACATCCAGCCGCTGGAATTCGCCCAGAACGAGCTTACCGACGTCACCGTCGATCTGGTCGATCTGACCGGCGACGCTGGTCCTGACGCCGAGCCGGTGGTTGAAGACGCCCCCGCAGGCCTGACGGCCGCCAACGACGACGACGCGCCTTCCGCCCTCGCGGCCAGCTCCGGCAAGGACGCCGAGGCGCTGGCGCCGATCTCGGGCGGCGGCGACGGCGACACCACGCTGATTCAGCTGGATCCGATGGATCTGGCCCTTCCGCCGATGCCGGTGTTCGAACTTCCGGTCGTCACGGTGACGGCCCCGACCCTGGACGACGCCGGGCCGGTGATGATCGGTGGCCGCGCCTATCAGTCGCTGTCCTTCCTGATCCTCGACACGCCGTTTGTGGTCGGCGACGACTACCTGCCGCAGACCCTGCGGCCGCCGATCAACGAACTGCTGGGCCTGTCGGACGACGACGGCCAGGCCTGGGTGCTGCCGCTGGGTGGCCTGGGCTCCTGGCGCCTGGGCTGATTCAGCCGTCTTTGAGTTGCGAAGCGCCGGCCGAGAGGCCGGCGTTTTTCGTTTGGCTCTCCCCTTTCAGACAACGCTCGCCTAACCTCGCCGCAAAATGAGGGGTGATGCATGAGTGCGACCGAAACCGGCGTCGAGACCCAGGCGCCGGAGGACCTGATCCGCCCCGGCCTGACGCCGCTGCAGCGCCTGCGCGCCATTCTCGGCGGATCGGCCGGCAACCTCGTCGAGTGGTATGACTGGTTCGCCTACTCGGCCTTCTCGATCTACTTCGCCAAGGTGTTCTTCCCGACCGGCGACACCACGGCCCAGTACATGAAGACCGCCGTGGTCTTCGCCGTCGGCTTCGGGGCCCGCCCGGTCGGGGCCTGGCTGATGGGGATGTACGCCGACAAGGCCGGGCGCAAGGCGGCGCTGACCCTGTCGGTGGCGATGATGTGCGTGGGCTCGCTGATCATCGCCCTGACCCCCGGCCACGCCCAGATTGGCGACGCGGCGGCCATCATCCTGGTTATCGCCCGGCTGCTGCAGGGCCTGTCGGTGGGCGGCGAGTACGGTGCCAGCGCCACCTATATGAGCGAGATGGCCGGCAAGGCCCGGCGCGGCTTCTGGTCAAGTTTCCAGTATGTGACGCTGATCATGGGCCAGCTGCTGGCGGCCCTGGTGCTGGTGGTGCTGCAACAGACGATGAGCAAGCCCGACCTCGACGCCTGGGGCTGGCGAATTCCCTTCTTCATCGGCGCGGCCCTGGCCATCGTGGTGTTCTGGATGCGCCGCAACATGGAGGAGAGCGCCAGCTACGAGGCCGCCAAGGCCGAGGGCCTGCCGCGCGGCAAGACCATGCTGCTGTTCCTGCAGTACCCGAAGGAGACCCTGGCGATCATGGGGCTGACCGCCGCCGGGTCGCTCGGCTTCTACGCCTACACCACCTACATGCTGAAGTTCCTGCACAACACCGCCGGGTTCACCAAGGAGACGGCCGGAGCGATCAACCTGGCCACTCTCTTCGGCTTCATGCTGATCCAGCCGCTGTTCGGCTGGATCTCCGACCGGGTGGGGCGCAAGCGGATGCTGGCCATCGCCTTCGGGGGCGGGGCGCTGGCGTCCGTGCCGGTGTTCAGCCTGATCGCCGCCAGCGGCGGCGACATCTATGCCGCCTTCGGCCTGATCCTGGCCGCCCTGGTCATCCAGTCCGCCTACACCTCGATCAGCGCCGTGGTGAAGGCCGAGCTGTTCCCCGCCCATGTGCGGGCCCTGGGCGTCGCCCTGCCCTACGCCATCGGCAACGCGGCCTTCGGCGGGACGGCCGAGATGGTCGCATTCTGGTTCAAGGAACAGAAGATGGAGAGCGGTTTCTACTGGTATGTGGCCGCGGTGATGCTGGTCGCCCTGGTCATCTCGCTGCTGCTGCGCGACACCCAGAAAACCAGTCTGATCAAGGAGGACTGACGGTGATCTCCTGGGCGAACCTCGCCGCCTTGAGCTTCTTCGTCCTCTGCTGGGTGTTCTACGAGCCGCTGCTGCGCCTGGCCCGGGGCTCGGCCGGGTCGCTCAACAGCGACATGATGCGGGTTCGGGTCGCCTGGATGCTGGAGATGAGCCGCCGCGAGGGGCGGTTCATGGACGGCCAGCTGCTGGGTCACGCGCTCAATTCCGGCAGCTTTTTCGCCAGCTCCAACCTGCTGTTGATCGCGGCGGTGGCGGGGGTGCTGTTCGGCGGCGAGGACAGTTTCCGCTCGGTCTCGTCCCTGGCCCTGATCCGCACCAGCGGCCGGCTGCTGTTCGAGACCCAACTGGCGGTGATCCTGATCACCCTGGCCCGGGGGCTGCTCGACTTCATCTGGTCGATCCGCCAGATGAACTACACCCTGACCATCGTCGGCGCCGCGCCGGAGCCCAAGGAGGGCGATCCGCCGGCCGATCCGGCCGTGGTCGACGCCATCGCCCAGGCGGCGGCGCGGGTGCTCAACGGTTCGCTGACCGCCTTCAACGCCGGGGTGCGCGGCTACTACTTCGCCCTGGCGGCGGCGGCCTGGATGTTTGGCCCGATCCCGTTCGCCGTCGCCACCATGGGGGCGGTGCTGCTGCTGGCCTGGCGCCAGACGCTCAGCCCGGCGGCCCAGGCGGTGCGGAACCTGCGCAAAACGCTGGACCAGAGCGGGACCAAATAGTCAGTCAGCCGATCCCGAATTCCGCGCGGGCCTTCTTCGTCAGCTTCTGCGCGATGATGCCGTGGGCCGAGTTCAGCCAGTCCGCCACTTCCGCCGTGTCCTCGGCCTTCAGCGACGCGAACCGCACCCATTTGGCGCGCTGCATGTAGGGCGCGGGAATGCCGCGCCCGGTCTCGGTCAAGGCCTCGAACGCGATGTCGCTGGCCTTGAACGAGAAGCTGTCGTCGTCCGGCCCGTAGATGCCGAACATCTTGCCGCCGACCTTGTAGACGTGGTGGTCGCCCCACAGCAGGTCCATGGTCACGCCGGGCAGGCACCTGCACGCCTTGTCGAAGGCGTCGGGGGTCAAGCCCCTTCTTCCTCGAGGGCGACCCCGACGCCGATCGGGCAGACCACGCCGGTGCCGCCGATGCCGCAGTAGCCGCCCGGGTTCTTGGCCAGGTACTGCTGGTGGTAGTCCTCGGCGTAGTAGAAGGGGCCGGCCTGCGCGATCTCGGTGGTGATCGGGCCGTAGTCCTGGTCGGACAGGGCCTGGGCGTAGGCCTCCTTCGAGGCCACGGCGGCGGAGCCTTGCGCGTCGCCCGCGACATAGATGCCCGAGCGGTACTGGGTGCCGATGTCGCCGCCCTGGCGCATGCCCTGGGTCGGGTCGTGGCCTTCCCAGAAGGTCTTCAAGAGGTCCTCGTAGGTCACGACCCGGGGGTCATAAGCGACCAGCACCGCCTCGGTGTGGCCGGTGCGGCCCGAGCAGACCTCCTCGTAGGTGGCGTTGGGGGTGAAGCCGTTCACATAGCCGACGGCGGTCGAATAAACCCCGGGGATCTGCCAGAAGATGCGCTCGACGCCCCAGAAGCAGCCCATGGCGAACACCGCGGTCTCCAGGCCGTCCGGCCAGG
>JBKJSF010000143.1:0-31260 GCA_046595895.1 Caulobacter sp.
CGTGTCCTTGGCCCTAAGGTCGCCCCGCGCCGTCAGACGGTCTGGCCTAAGCTGGCTGCAGCTTTTCAGGGCCGTGGTCAGGTCGCGCCGGTCGCCGGTGACGGGGCCCAGGGTCCATTGGTTCATGTGCCGAGCGAGCTGGCCGCGCACCGTCTCGAAGGCGGGCGAGGTCTCGGCATCGACGATGCAGTGCAGGGCGCCGGAGATATTCAGGCAGTGGGCCAGGGCCGCGCCGGTCAGGTTGTTGTTGATCAGGGCCGTGGCGATGCCGACCTTGGTCAGGCCATACCAGATCGGCAGGTATTCCAGCCGGTTGGGCAGGAACAGAGCCACCGTCTGGCCGCGCGTGATTCCCTGACCTTTGGCCCAATGGGCGTAGCGGTTGGCGATGGCGTCCATCTCGGCATAGCTGATGGTCTTGCCTTCAAAGGTGATGGCCGGCCGATCGCGATGCTCATCGACGGCCCGCTCCAGGTCGTCGCAAATCAGGTTGTTGGAGTCAGGCGCAATGGGTTTCACCCATTTCAGCGTGCGCCGAAGCCCCTGGAAAAACTTCCAGTCCCGCGCCAGCCGCGCCCTCAGCTTCATGGCATGGCCCCTCTGCTCAAAAGCCCCTCTGCAATGCCCGGGGGGCTTGCTCCCGGTCAAGGCGAGGTTGGCGCAGAGGTCTTGAGGCGGTGTGAACGTGGCGCAAACGCCTCACCTGAGAGGCGAGTATTTCGGCCGGCGCCGGCCGGATACGGCCGAAACATGGCGAGCTTCCGACAGAATAACGGCGACTGAGTCAAATAGACTTCTGGTCGCTGGATAGTCGTCGATATTTGTTTCTCTGACTAACGCTTCAACGCCAAGGCATTTCGAAGAAAATCTCGCCCTATCCACATCGTCGTTCACGGATTGGACGGAACCCTCGCCGTTGAACGTCGTTAGGTTCCACGAGCAATGAGAAGAGAGGACGCTTTCAATGGCCATTTATCGTGAGACTGCCCACGCCTTGTTTGGCGACGGCGGCACCGCCAGCGACACCCCGAAGCCCGCCACCAAGACGGTGAGCGAGCCTGTTCAAACCCGTGCGCCGGAAGCCCGCAGCTTCAGCCGCGACACCACGTTCGAGACACCGGCCGTCCGCACTGTCCGCACCGCTCCGGTCGCTTCCCCCGCCGACGCCGACACCAGCTTCATGAGCACGCCGGCTTTTGGCGCCCGCACTGACACCAAGCCCCAGACCCGGTCGTCCCTGCGCCCTATGCTGATCGCTGGCCTTGCCGGTGTGATCGCGCTGGGTGTTGGCGCCATCGTATTGATGAACAGCCAGCCCGAAGGGGTGCCCACCGCCGTGGTCGCCACCCCGCTGACCGCGACGCCGGCCCCGCTCCCGGCTCCAATGCCCCTGGAACCCGCCGCCGTGACCCCGGCCCCGATCCCGACGGCCGTTGAAGCGACGCCGGTCCGGCGCGCCTCCGCTCCGGCCCGTCGCGCCGCCGCTCCGGTCGCCCGTCGCGCCGCCGCGGCTCCCGCTGAACCGGTGACGGTCCCGACCGGCCCGGTTCCCTACGCCCCTACCGAACCGGCCCCGGCCGCCGTGGCTCCGGTCATCCCGGCTCCGCCGGTGATCATCACCCCGGCCCCGACCCCCGTGGAACCGACCCCGGTTCCCCAATAGAACCTAGCTCTGAAACGAACTGGGGCGGCTCCTCGCGGGGCCGCCCCTATTCTTTTTTGGGCAGCTAACCGATGGCCCCAAAACACCAGGCCAGGATCGACTTCTGGGCATGAATGCGGTTTTCCGCCTCGTCCCAGATCACCGACCGCGGCCCGTCCATGACCGCGTCGGTGACTTCCTCGCCCCGGTGCGCCGGCAGGCAGTGCATGAACACCGCGTCCTGGTGTGCCTTGTCCATCAGCGCCTCATCGACCTGAAAGGCCTCGAAGGCATCGAGGCGGGCCTCCCCATCCGCATCGCCCATCGACACCCAGGTATCGGCGATCACCGCATGGGCGCCCCGCACGGCCTGGACAGGGTCATCCGTAAGATCCACCCGACCCTGCTGCTCGGCCGCGCGGGCCAGGTCGTGCAGGTCGGGGTGGTACTGTGGTGGGCAGGCGATGTTCAGCTTGAAGCCAAACTTGCTCGCCGCATGGATGAAGCTGGCGCAGACGTTGTTGCCGTCCCCCACCCAGGCGATGGTCTTGCCCCGCACCGGCCCCAGCCGCTCCTCGAAGGTCAGCAGGTCGGCCATGATCTGGCAGGGATGGCCCTTGTCGGTCAGGCCATTGATCACCGGCACCTGGCTGTTCTGGGCGAAAACCTGGACGTCGTCGTGACGGTTGGCGCGGATCATCACCGCATCGACCATCCGCGACAGCACCTTGGCGGTGTCGTCGATCGGCTCGCCCCGGCCCAGCTGCATGTCCGCCGCTGTGGAGATCAGGGTGGCCCCGCCCAGCTGGTGCATGGCCGCGTCGAAGCTGAAGCGGGTTCGCGTCGAGTGCTTCTCGAAGATCATCGCCAACCGTCGGCCCTTGGCCGGCGCGTCATGGTCGACCATGCCGGTCGTCCAGCCCTTGCGGCTGGCCTTGCGGGTATGGGCGTCGTCGAGAATGGTCCGGAGGGTCGCGGCCTCGAGCTTCCAGAGGTCGATGAAGTGCCTGACCTCGCTCATGCCGCCGCCTTGGCCCGCACGACCTCGCAGGCCTGCTCCAGCTTCTCCACCGCTTCCCGAGCCTCGTCCGTGGTGATCAACAGGGACGGCAGCAGCCGCACCAGATTGTCGCCGCCGCCGGCCACCAGAAGGCCCTGGTCGCGGGCGATGGCCATGAACTCGCGGTTGTTGGGGATCAGCTTCAGCCCGATCAGCAGGCCCTTGCCGCGGATCTCGCTGATGACGTCCGGGAAGCGGTCGGCCAGGCCCGACAGCTGCTGCACGAAGTAGCCCGCGACTTCACGGACATGCTCCAGCGTCTCTTCCTTGGCGATCTCATTGAAGGCCGTCAGGCCGACGGCCATGGCCAGGGGATTGCCGCCAAAGGTCGAGCCGTGGACGCCGACGGTCATGCCCTTGGCCGCTTCGGCGCTCGCCAGGCAGGCCCCGACCGGAAACCCACCGCCCAGCGCCTTGGCCACCGCCATGATATCCGGCGCGCCGTCCTCGGCCCACTCATGGGCAAAGAGTTTGCCGGTCCGGCCCATGCCGCTCTGCACCTCGTCGAAGATCAGCAGCACGCCGTGCTCGCGGCTGTGGCGACGCATCCAGCCCAGCTCGTCGACCGTCATCGCCCGGGCCCCGCCCTCGCCCTGTACCGGCTCGACAATGATGGCGGCGGTGGTCGGGTCCTCGATGGCCGCTTTCAGGGCGTCATGATCGCCCCACTTCAGCTGGCTGTAGTTCTCCAGCCGCGGGCCAAAGCCCTCGACGTAGCCCGGGTTACCCGCCGCGTTGATGGCCGCGTACGACCGGCCGTGGAAGCTGCCGTCAAAGCCCCAGATGACCACGCGCTCGGGATTGCCGTTGGCGGTGTGATACTTGCGGGCCGTTTTCAGGGCGCACTCGATGGCCTCGGTGCCGCTGTTGGTGAAGAACACCACGTCGGCGAAGGTCTCTTCGCACAGCCGCCTGGCCAGCTTTTCCTGGCCCGGGATGCGGAAGATGTTGGAGGTGTGCCAGAGCTTCTCGCCCTGTTCCTTCAGCGTCGCGACCAGCTTGGGGTGACAGTGGCCGAGCCCGTTGGTGGCGATGCCCGCCACGCAGTCGAGGTACTCGCGGCCGTCCTCATCCCACAATCGGACCCCTTCGCCTCGTTCGACGGCCAGCGGGGCGCGATTGTAGACGCCCATGATGTGGTCGTTGACAGGCTTGGCGGACGGTTGAGTGGACAAGGTTGCCTCCCAAAAGGTGAGGCCCCGCAGCGGGTTGGCGACGGGACCGGAAGGCTTGGCGTTGTCGCGGGAGACCGCCGCGATGTCAATGTTTCCGGGCTACTTCACGGCCTTATCGGCCGCTTTCACCAACTCGACCGCCAGTTCGGCCGCCCGTTCCACCGTCGCCGGCTCGAGCGCCGCCATGGTGTCGCTCGGCGTGTGGATCAGTCCCAGCACAGTCGGCAGGAAACCGGGCTCGAGGCCCGAGGTCTTGCCGGCATGGGTGAACAGCCACAGCTGGTGCGCCTCACGGGCCGGCAGATAGCTGATCGAGGTCTCCGGAATGCCGACCTTGCGGAAAGCCAGGTGGTCGCTGGGCGGATAGTTGCCGAACGCCAGGCAGTCCTCCCCGGCCGCCAGGCAGGCGCGGCGCACAGCCCTGGCCAGGGCTGGATCCTTGGGGTCGGCGAAGAAGGGGGTGTCGCCATAGCCATTGACGTCGAAGTTGATCACCGCCGCCACCCGCTTGCCGTCCGGGCCTGCCGCATAGGCCTTGGCGCCAAGCAGCCCCAACTCCTCCTGGTCGAAGAAGATGATCCGCAGGCGATGCTTCAGTTTGCCGCCCTTCAGCGCCTTGGCCGCCTGGATGATGGCCACCACGGAGGCGGCGTTATCGACCACCGCCCCGGCCAGCGTCCCGTCCTTCAGCACCTCGGCGTCGTAGTGGGCGGTCAGCAGGATGTCGCGCCTGCCCCGGCCCAGGGTGACCACGACGTTGCGGCCCTCGGCCGGCTTGCCGGCCTCGCCGCCCGCGAAGGTCTGGATCTCGTAAGCCAGTCCCTCCCGCTTGAGCAGCGCCTCCAGCGCCGCCAGCCGCCCGCCCTGCGTCGGCTGCACGAAGCTGGCGACATCTTCCCGAGTCCCCGCCGTCGCCGGCATGGACGCCAGGCACAGCGATGCGGCCAGCAGGCCGGTCAGAACAGCGCGCATGAATATCCTCTAGGTCTGGAGCCGCCACCCAGCGCGGAACAGCAGCCAGCAGGTCACCGCCAAGCCGATGGTCAGCACCGCGGTCATCACCACCCCGGCCATCAGGTTGCCGTTGGCGTGGCCAATGAAGCCGTAGCGGAAGCCGTCGATCAGATAGAAGAAGGGGTTGAAATGGCTGGCCGACCTGAACGGCTCAGGCAGCCGGTCGACCAGGTAGAAGGTGCCGCTCAGGAAGGTCATCGGCATGATCAGGAAGTTGGTGATCGCCGACAGGTGATCGAACTTCTCCGACCACAGCCCGGTCAGTATGCCGACAAAGCCGAGGATCAGCGAGGCGCCGACCCCGAAGTAGAGAATGGCCCAAGGCTGGGCGAAGGTCATGCTGGCGTTCGGCAGCACGGCCACCACCACGGCGGTGACCAGGCCAACGACAATGCCCCGCGTCGCCGCCCCCAGCGAAAAGGCCATCACCTGCTCCAGCGGCGACAGCGGCGGGGTCATGAAGTCCGAGGTCAATCCCATCATCTTGGCCTGCAGCAGGCTGGAGGAGGAGTTGGCGAAGGCATTGTTGAGGATGGTCATCATGATCAGCCCCGGGGCCACGAAGGTCGCGAAGGCCACCCCGCTGATCGGCGGCGCGGCGCCGCGCACGGCGACCACAAAGACCATCATGTACAGCAGGCTGGTGACCACCGGCGCGGCGACGGTCTGCATGCCCACCTTCCAGAACCGCCGGACCTCTTTGAGATACAGGGTGTAGAAGCCCGTCCAGTTGAAGCCTGCGTAGTCGCGCGGCAGAGGCGGAGTGGGGGCTGCGGCCATGTCCTTCATGGCCCTCAGATGCGCGCGGCCGGCGCTTTGTGCAAGCACCGGCCCCGCAAAGGCGGAGTCATGACGGTTCGACGAACCCCGATTCAACATCTTGATCCTGTGGACAGAATCACTGGCGCCCATTGTGTGTCTTAATAAAAAGTTTACGATATCTGGTAGTGAGGCGGTCGAAATGGCCTGCCGGACACAACATATAGGGCCGGTTCGTGTGGGGCTTACCGGCCGCTTCAAACCTGAAGGGGTTATTGATGGGTTGGACCGACGAACGCGTTGATGTTCTCAAGAAGCTGTGGCTCGACGGCCTGTCCGCCAGTCAGATCGCCAAGCAACTCGGCGGCGTGACCCGCAACGCCGTCATCGGCAAGGTTCACCGCCTGGGCCTCAGTGGCCGCGCCGCGCCGTCGCAGCCGGCCCGCCAGGTGTTCAAGGCTCCGCGCCCGGCCCGTCCGGTGACCACCGCCACCCCCTCGACCCCGCGCCGCGTCGCCGAGGCCGCCGCCCCGACCGCCGCCATCAGCGGCCACATGACGACCGGCGGCGCCGCGCCGCCGACCCACATCATGCGCATCGAGGAGCCGGGCTCGGCCACCGTGCTGACCCTTGGCGCCCACATGTGCAAGTGGCCTATCGGCGACCCCTCCAGCGACGAGTTCACCTTCTGCGGTCGCCGCGCCAGCGAGGGCGTCTACTGCGGCGACCACGCCCGTATCGCCTACCAGCCGGCCCAGACCGGCAAGAAGAAAGCCGGCCCCAACGAGTTGGCCCGCTCGCTACGCCGCTACATCTAGACTTTCCGCAACCGGGAGGCCGTTCAACGGCGGTGACCGAAGGGTCGCCGCCGTTGTTCGTTAGGGGGCGCGCTAACCCGACCAAGCCACGTAGAGGGCGTCTCACGCCTTGGCTGACGCCGAACCAAGCCAGCGTTCAAGGTCCGAAGCTCTTGTACCGCCGATCGAGTCGAAGCTACGGTCGTTGCCGCCAAGCTGGTTCTGAAGCGCTTCCATGAATCCGGTGACGGCTGCCTGCCCGGTGTAGTCATCGCCGTCGGCGATCCAACGCTCGATCACCGCAAAGACCTGTGCGAACCCGCTGTATCGCCACCCTCCAGGCGCTGGACCAGATGTCTCGCATACTCCGCGACGACGATTGTGAGCGGTATCCAGGGCTCGTCACGCCATTCCTCGACGAAGGCCTGCCATTCGGTTTCGAAGGACGGACCGGCCGCCAACAGCGGAGCCATCATGGTCGTGCGGTGGAGCCTCATTTCGGCACATTGATCGAGCCGACATCGGGCCCGCAAGGGGCTGCTGATCACCGCACCCCGGAGAAGGTCCCCTTGCGACCGGCCGCATCGACCCCGCCGCTCATCGACCCGCCCTGGAGCGTGCCGGTGTAGGTGACATCGAACTTCTTGGCCATGAAGTCCGAGCCGTAGGTCCAGACGATGCGATCGCCGGTCACCCTGCCGGACTTCAGCGGATGAGCCTTGTTCGTCCCGCCGTCGAAGCAGGTTCCGCCCAGGCTGTCGCCCGACCGCGTGAACTTGCAGGTCAGGGCGAAGCCGAACGTCTGCACCTTGCCCTTGAATCTCCAGGTTCCAGCCACCGGGTCGGTCTGGGCCATGGCGGCGAGGCCGATCAGGGCGATGGCAAGGGCAAGGGTGATGGCGGTCTTCATCGTTGCGGCTCCGGCTCCATCTCAAGTACGGTAGCCACGCCCGATTGGTTTCGCCAGACTCACATCCCGCGCTAGAGTCTCCCGGTGACCGACCTAGAAGCCCCCACCCCCGCCTCCAACGCTCCCCCAACCAATGCAGGGGCCTACTCCGTCTCGGAACTGGCCTTCGCCCTCAAGCGCACCCTTGAGGACGCCTACGGCTTCGTGCGCCTGCGCGGCGAACTCTCCAAGGTCACCCACCACGCCAGCGGCCACGTCTACCTGACCCTCAAGGACGAGAAGGCCTCCCTCGACGGCGTCGTCTGGAAGGGCAGCGTGCGCAACCTCGGCATCCGGCCCGAGCAGGGCATGGAAGTCATCGTCACCGGCCGCATCACCACCTTCCCGGCCGGTAGCCGCTACCAGATCGTCATCGAGACCATGGAGGCGGCCGGGATCGGCGCCCTGCTGGCCCAACTCGAACGGCTCAAAGCGAGACTCGCCGACGAGGGCCTGTTCCGCCCCGAACGCAAGCGGCCGATCCCGGCCATGCCGGCCGTGGTCGGGGTGATCACCAGTCCGACCGGGGCGGTCATACGCGACATCCTCCACCGCATCCGCGACCGCTGGCCCTGCCGCGTCATCGTCTGGCCGGTGGTCGTGCAGGGCGACGCCGCCGCCCCACAGGTCGCCGCCGCCATCCGCGCCTTCAACGCCATGCAACCCGGCGGCCCCGTGCCCCGACCCGACGTGCTGATCGTCGCCCGCGGTGGCGGCTCGGTCGAAGACCTCTGGGCCTTCAACGACGAGGCCCTGGCCCGCGCCGTCTTCGAGGGAACCATCCCGCTGATCAGCGCCGTCGGCCACGAGACCGACACCACCCTGATCGACTTCGTCTCCGACCGCCGGGCGCCGACCCCCACCGCCGCCGCCGAGATGGCCACCCCGGTGCTGGCCGAACTGCGCGCCGCCCTGTCCGGCATCGACCAGCGCCTGAACCGCTGCGGCGGCCGGATCACCGAGGATCGCCGCACGCGACTTGCCGCCAGCGCCCGCGGCCTTCCCCGCCCCGCTGACCTCACCGCCGCCGCCAGCCAGCGCCTCGACTACGCCGCCAGCCACCTGACCGGCGGCCTGCGACGCAACCTCGACCTCCACGCCAACCAGCTGGCGAGGATTGTTTCGCCGCTCAAGCCAGGCCTGCTGGGCAACCGCACCGAGGCCGGCAAGCGCCGTATCGAGGAACTGTCAGTTCGTCTGGGCGCGGCCTTCAAGCGCGTCGCCGACGCCGGCCCCTACAAACAACGGCTGGAGGACGCAGGTCGCCGCATGGCCAACTGCCTGCGCAAGGCCGTCGAGGATCGCGCCCGCAAGCTCGAGACCCTCGACGCCGGGCGCCGCATGAAAAGTTGCATGACCAAAAGCCTCGATGATCGGGCCCGGCATGTCGACAGCCTCGACAAGCTGCGCCTGTCGCTGGACCCCAAGCGCCCGCTGCGCCTCGGCTTCGCCCTGGTCACCCGCGCCGACGGCTCCCTGGTCCGGCAGGGCGGCCCGCTCGCCGCGGGCGAGGCGGTCAGCCTGATGTTCGAGGATACGACCCGGCAGGCCGTGATCGACGGCGAGGGGGGCCATAGCGTCCCGCCGCCTGTTGCCCGGCCAACCGCCAGGAAGGCGTCGCTAACTCCGACTCAGCAGGGCGATCTCTTCTAGAGGAGCGCCGCGCTTGGCCCCGCCCCTGCCCCACGCTACATTGTCCCCATGAACGCCTTCGACCGCGACATGGGCCGGGACCTCGCCCAACTCCACTACGGGGACGGTGAATTCGCCATCCTCAAGCCGGGCAAGCATGTGCTCTGCGCCATCACCGGCGTGAAAATCCCGCTCGACGCCCTGCGCTACTGGAGCCCCGAGCACCAGGAAGCCTACGCCGGTCCTGCCGAAGCCCTGGCGCGTTGGAAAGCGCTGCAGTCCTGAACCGGCGCGCCGCCCTCCTCGGCCTGACGTCCGCGGCGTTCGCCGGCCCCTCCCTCGCCGCGCCGCCGCCGCTCAAGATCAGCGGCGCCTTTCAGCAGGGCGGGTTCGCCTTCGGCCGCACCGCCCCCCGCGCCGACCTCTGGCTCGACGGTGAGATGATCGGCCGGGCCGGTCCCAGCGGCCTGTTTGTCGTCGGTTTTGATCGCGACGCCGCCGCCTCCAGCACCCTGCGCGTCGCCACCCCCGGCGGCTCGATCAGCCACGACTTCACCCTGGCCCGCGGCGACTTCGACATTCAGCGCATCTCCGGCCTGCCCGCCGATCAGGTCAGCCCCAGCGATCCCGCCCTGCTGGCCAGGCTGAAGCAGCAGAACGCCCTCAAGCAGGCGGCGCTGGCCAGCCGCATCGACACAGAGGATTTCCGCGACGGTTTCGCCATGCCCTTGCCGGCCAAAAGCTGGCGGCGCACCGGCCGGTTCGGCGGCCAGCGCATCCTCAACGGCGAGGCCAAACGGCCCCACTACGGCACGGACCTGGCGGCTCCCAAGGGCACGGCCATCCTTAGTCCCGCCGCCGGGGTGGTCAGCATGGCCGCCAGCGGCATGCACTTCGAAGGCGGCCTGGTAATGATCGACCACGGCCAGGGCCTGGTCAGCATCTACCTGCACCAGTCAAAAATCGTCTGCCGTACCGGGCAGCGCGTCGAGCGGAGTCAGAAAATCGGCGAGGTTGGAGCCACCGGCCGGGCCACCGGACCGCATCTCTGCTGGCGGATGACCTGGCGCGGACGGCATCTGGACCCGATGCTGCTGGTCGGCCGGACCGCGCCAGCCTGAGACGGTGACGTAAGGTAATCCTCCGTCCTAAACACTCCGGTAAGGCCTGCGACGCTAACTGGGAGAACAAGGGTTGCAATGCGCGCGGTGCGTGCAGACAGACGACCCAATTTTCATCTGGGCAGTCCGGGGGTTGCATGTCGTTTGGTCTGGAGTCTTTGCGGGTCCTGTTGGTGGACGACAATCCGCACATGCGCTCCATTGTCGCAACCATTCTCAAGGGCGTCGGGGTTCAGCAGCTTCGCGAGGCGCAGGACGGCGCCGACGGCTTGCAGGTTCTGCGATCCTGGCCGGCGGACGTCGCCATTGTCGATTTCCAGATGCTGCCGGTCGATGGCGCGGCCTTCACCCGCCTGGTTCGCAACAGCGGCGACAGCCAGAACATCTATCTGCCGATCATCATGATGACCGGCTTCGCCGACCGCACCAGGGTGTTCGAGGCCCGCGATGCCGGCGTCACCGAGATGATCGCCAAGCCGATCACCGCCCGGGCCATCCTCGACCGTCTCGAGGCGGTGATCATGCGCCCTCGCCCCTTTGTGCGGACGGAGGACTACTTCGGGCCCACGCGGCGGGGCATCGACGACGTGGTTGAAAAACCCAAGCCGATGCGGGCGCTGGCGATCTAGAGCGTTCGCCGGCCAAGTGGAATCACTTGGCCGGTCAGCGAGAGCGACCAACAAGGAATCTAGAGCGTTCCCTGCCTCAACTGAGACGACGAATGCTCTAGGGCGGCGGCCCCAACCCCTTCTCCGCCAGCTCCGCATAGGCATCCTTCGGCCAGCGCCGGTGGACCCAGAACCATTCCTCCGGCCGCTCGCGCACCTGGTCCTCGACGAACTTCGTCACAGCCGCCACGCCGGCGGCGATGTCGGCGGTCTTGTCGCCGGTGTCGTGGATTTCGATCGGCTCATGAACCACCGCCCGGAACCTTGCCCCCTTCAGCCGCTGCACGCTCATCGGCTGCAGCACCGTGCCGAAACGGAGCGCCAGGCGGCTGGGCCCCGGCGCCGCCATCACCTCGCGGCCAAAGAAGTCCGCCGCCACCCCGCCCTTGTTGAACTTCTGGTCGTTCATCAGAGCCACTGACTCGCCCTTCTTCAGCCCCTCGAGCAGTTCCCGCGCCCCATCGCCGCCCTTCGGCGCGAACAGCTTCACGCCATAGCGGGCTCGGCTCTCCCGGATGCGCCTGTCGACATAGGGGTTATTGGCCGCCCGATAGGTCATCTGACAGATCACCCCGCTGTCGACGATGGCCGCCGGCATCACCTCCCAGTTGGAAAGATGCCCGGAAACGAACACCACGGGCTTTCCCCCCTCCCGGATTGCATCCATCCGCTCGCGGTTCACCAGTTCCACCCGCCCGGTCGAGGGCAGGATGCGGTCCATCTGCGGGAATTCGAAGACGGTGCGGCCGTTGCTCTCCCACTGATCGCCGAGAATTCGCTGCCGCCAGGCCTCGTCCTTTTCCGGGAAGGCCAGGATCAGGTTCTGCCAGGCCAGGGCATGGGTCTTGGTGTGGGGGCCGAACACCCGGAACAGCGCCCCGCCGACGTCCGACGCGACGTCGGTCGGCATCAGCCGCATCAGGAAGGTGAAGACGTCATAGGCCACCGCCTCAGCCCGCCACGCCAGATCCTGGCCCCATGAGACACGTCTGTCACGCATGTCCGGTAACTAAGTCACACGCCCAAAGCGCGCAATGTCGCAGGGAACCTCGCTTGGCACGCGACATGCGGCTGTGAGGCCTGACCGTTTCAAACTGGGACGGCCGCAGGCTTTAACCAACAGGGGGTTCTCAAGCCCATGGGCAACGACATCGACGTTCACCTCGGCAAGCGACTGCGTCGCCGCCGGCGTCTTCTGGGCCTGACCCAGCAACAGCTCGCCGGCTCGGTCGGCGTGCGCTTCCAGCAAATCCAGAAGTACGAATGCGGGGCCAACCGCATCAGCGCCGCCCGCCTCTGGCAGCTT
The DNA here is from genome assembly GCA_046595895.1 of Caulobacter sp. Classification (GTDB taxonomy): domain Bacteria; phylum Pseudomonadota; class Alphaproteobacteria; order Caulobacterales; family Caulobacteraceae; genus Caulobacter. The sequence continues at coordinate 12,124 of JBKJSF010000143.1, forward strand.
TCCGAAGCGCTGGAAGTGCCGGTCGGTTACTTCTACGACGGCCTCTCCGAGACCGATCGCCCGCAGGTGGCGGCCAACGATGGTGAGAGCGGCGGCGAAATGTTCGCCCGCAAGGAAACCCTCGACCTGATCCGCGCCTACTACCAGCTCGGCGAGCGTCCGCGCCGCCGCCTGCTCGACCTCGCCAAGTCGCTGAACGGCGACGTCGAAGTCGCGTAAACACGACCTGTAAAGCTTGTGGCCAGCCAGGCCGTCCCCCTATCCCAGAAATGGAGGGAGACGGCCTGGCGACCCAGGCTGACCCTAGCGTCAGTCTTGACGCCTTCCCTATTGCGCCGCACAAACCCGCCCGATCTTCAAACGGGCGCGACTGAACACGCCGAGCGCAAGGGAATTTGACTCACATGGCCGACATCCGCTTCGACGGCAAAGTCGCGATCGTCACCGGCGCCGGCGGCGGCCTTGGCCGTCAGCACGCCCTGGAACTGGCCCGTCGCGGCGCCAAGGTCCTGGTCAACGACCTGGGCGGCAGCATGGACGGCTCTGGCGGCGGCTCGGACGCGGCCAACAAGGTCGTCGAGGAAATCAAGGCGCTGGGCGGTGAAGCCATCGCCAATGGCAGCTCGGTCACCGATGACGCGGGCGTCGCCCTGATGGTCAAGCAGGCCATGGACGCCTGGGGCCGCATCGACATCCTGATCGCCAACGCCGGGGTGCTGCGCGACAAGTCCTTCTCCAAGATGACCATCGAGGACTTCGAGTTCGTGCTCGGCGTCCATCTGCTCGGCACCGTCAAGCCGACCAAGGCGGTGTGGGAGATCATGAAGGAGCAGAACTACGGCCGCATCGTCGTAACGACCTCCTCGTCGGGCCTCTACGGCAACTTTGGCCAGTCCAACTATGGCGCCGCCAAGCTCGGCATCGTCGGCTTCATGAACACCATCAAGCTCGAAGGCCAGAAGAACAACATCCACATCAACGCCGTCAGCCCGGTCGCGGCCACCCGCATGACCGAAGGCCTGATGCCGCCCGAAGTCCTGGCCAAGCTGGCCCCGGAATACGTTACCCCGGGCGTCATCTTCCTGGCCTCCGACGAAGCCCCCACCGGCGCAATTCTGACTGCCGGTGCGGGCGCCTTCGCCCTGTCGCGCATCATCGAAACCGAGGGGGTCTACCTCGGTGAAGGCGGCCTGTCGGTCGAGGAAGTTCGCGACAACTGGGGCAAGATCACCGACGAGACCGGCCAGAAGGCCTACTTCGCCGGCGGCGAACAGGGCCAGAAGTTCTTCCGCAAGATGTCCGGCGGCTAGAAGACCGTCGCTGCAGAACGAGTGCGAGCCGGGCGGCGACGGGCAATGCTCCCGAGAGGCCGCCCGCTTCCGCTTAGCTCTTGTCGTAGGCGTGGAAGGTGCAGGCGGCGGCGTCGATCGGCACGAACAGCAGGTCGGGCAGGTCCTCGTCGCGATAGAAGGGCACGCCCTCCATCTCCCCGACCTTCTTGAGGTAGCTGAATTCCGAATCCCCGAAGACGCGCGGCGCGCCGGTCTTCTTGTAGCTGTCGCTGTCCAGGGTCAGGGCCTTGCCCTGCGCATACCAGGGTTTGCCCTTGGCGCCGGGATAGGGCGTCCCCTTCCTGGTGCTCATTTTTCCTGTCGCCGCATCAACGGAGCAGGCCCCCGCCTGCCCGGCCGTCGCCAGGCCAAGGCACAGGGCGGCGGCGATACAGATGGCTGTCCTCTTCACTGACGGTCTCCCTCTTCTGGCGGGAGATTGACGGCCGATCCGTTCATGCCGGCGCCGGTCTTCGCCAGCGTTGGAACCACAGTCACGACCAGTTCAAGCCTGCGTCGCATGGTCAGCCCTCCCACGGGAAGACCAGCGTGCGACGAACGGGGAAGTCTGTCCAGCCATTGACCGACATTCTTGTATGTCATACAAACAACCTATGGCGAAAGTGCAGGCTCTCAGCGACGTGCGCGCGGTGCGTGAGCCCGGAAAGCGGATGCGTTCACGCCTGCTCGACGCGGCCGTGGAGCTGTTCAAGCAACGCGGCGCGGCCGCGGTCTCGGTGGCCGAGATCGCCGCCGCGGCCGGCGCCTTCCCAAGCCAGGTCACCTACTATTTCCGCACCAAAGAGGCCCTGTTCGTGGAGGCCGCCTGCCGCGAGATGCTCTACGTCGCCGCCCAGGCGGAAGACGCCGCCTCCATCGCCCCGACCGGCGGCGACTACAACCGTCGCCTGGTCGAGACCGTCGTCGGCTCGCCGGGTCTGGCCCTGTTCGTCGAGGCCCTGTCCCTGACCCGCCGGCGCCAAGACCTCAGCCCGCTGATCGAGCGCACCTTCGAACGCCTCCATGCCGAAGGCGACCGCGCCTATGCCGAGGTCCGCCGCCGTCGCGGCTGGACCGGCGCCGAAGACCCCGCCACCACCGCCCGGCGCTTCTGGACCCTGGCCCTGGGCGTCGTCCTGCGCGAGGGAGCCACCGAAGCCACCGTGTCCGAGGCCGTCGAGGACATGCTCGCCCTCCTCCGCCTCACCCCCATTCCCAATCCCGCCAGAGGAGACGCCTGATGGCCGCCGCCGCCCGTGTCGCCCCCAAGAGCTACTTCACCCCAGAAGAATGGGCCCCGCTGGCCCACAAGTCGGCCTGGAAGGGCCCGGCGATGATCGCCCACGCCTGGCTGGTCATCGCCGCCGCCGCCGCCATGGCCCTTGTCTGGCCCATCACCATCCCCCTGGCGGTGATGCTCATCGGCGCTCGCCAGCTGGGTCTGGCCATCCTGATGCATGACGCCGCCCACGGCGCCCTGCACCCGGACCTGAAGGCCAACGACTTCCTCGGCGACTACCTGACCCCCGGCGGCCTGGTCGCCTACCGCACCTACCACCTGGGCCACCACAAATACGCCCAGCAAGGCGAAGACCCCGACCTCGTCCTCTCGGCCCCCTTCCCGATCACCCGCACCTCGTTGTGGCGCAAGGTGGTCCGCGATATGACCGGCCAGACCTACTACAAGCATCGCTGGGCGGGCCTCGTGAAGACCCTGCGCGAGCGCACCCCGGACCAGCCCCTGTGGCCGATCCTCAGGAAGGCCGTCATCGCCCGCCGCCGCTTCCTGCTCGGCATGCTGGTCACCGTCGCGGTCACCGCCCCGTTCGGCTTCTGGTGGGCCTGGCCGGCGCTTTGGCTTCTACCGCAAGCGACCTGGCTGCCCCTGGTCACCCGCCTGCGCAACATCGCCGAGCACGCCTGCATCGCCAAGGACGAACCCGACCCGCTGCGCCACGCCCGCACGACCCGCGCCAACTTCCTCGAACGCGCTCTGCTCGCCCCCTACTTCGTCAACTACCACTGCGAGCACCACATGTTCATGCATGTTCCCTGCTACAACCTGCCCAGAACCCACCGGCTGCTGAAGCAGAAGGGCGTGATGCCGGGCATGCTGACCTCGCCGGGCTATCTGGACGTCTTCCGCCTGGCCTCGAGCAAGCCGCCGAGGCTGGCTGCCGCCTAGCGCCCCTTTCCGCGCCTGAGAAAAGTTGCCGGACGGGCGTCGATTTCCGGCAAGCTCGTTCGTCGTTTCGGTGAGACGCCACAAGGGTCGGCTCAGATCAGGAGACAGACGATGCGGGTTATCGTGTTCGTGAAAGCCACCGAGGGCAGCGACGGGGACATGACTCCGACGCCCGAGATGCTCGAGGCGTTCGAGGCGATGGATCGGTTCACCGAGGAGCTGGTGCAGGCCGGCGTCTTTGTGGCCGCCGCCGGTCTCAAGCCCAGCGCCGAGGGCAAGCGCATAGTCTTCGACGGTCCTGGCCGCACGGTCATCGACGGGCCGTTCGCCGAGGCCCGGGAACTGGTCGCCGGCTTCTCGATCTGGGAGGTCAGAGACATGGAGGAGGCCGTGGCCTGGGCCAGGCGCTGCCCCAACCCGATGCCGGGCCGCAGCGAGATCGAGATCCGGCCGTTCTTCGAGGCCGCCGATCTGGCCAGTTTCGTGACGCCGGAGGAGCTCGCGACGGCGCGGGACGGAGAGCGCGGGAAGCTCGGCGTTGCCTGAGGCCGTCGGCGGAGGCCGACTTGTCTCCCCCTCGGCCCTGGCCGAAAAAGCGGTGTGACCACGGGCGAGACGCACCAGACGATCGAAGCGACCTTTCGCATTGAGCGGGCCCGGCTGATCGCCGGCCTGGCCCGCATGGTGCGCAGCATCGACCTGGCCGAGGAGCTTGCGCAGGACGCCCTGGTCGTTGCCCTGTCCAACTGGCCGAGGACCGGCGTCCCGGCCAATCCGGGCGCTTGGCTGATGGCCGTTGCCAAACGGCGGGCCATCGACGGTATCCGGCGAGGCAAGATGCGCCAACGCAAGCACGAGGAGATCGCCCGGACGCTGGACGAAGGGTCCGAAAGCGCGGTCCAGGCGATCGAGGCGGCCATGGACGATGATCTGGGCGACGAGCTGCTGGGCCTCATCTTCACGGCCTGCCACCCCATCCTGTCGCCCGACGGCCGCGCGGCGCTGACCCTGCGGGTGGTCGGCGGGCTGACGACCGGCGAGATCGCCCGCGCCTTCCTGTCCAGCGAGGAGTCCATCGGCCAGCGTATCGTCCGCGCCAAGAAGGCGATCGCCAGGGCCGGCCTGATCTTCGCTGCGCCGCGCGGCCCAGAACGGGCGACGCGGCTGCCCTCGGTGCTTGAGGTCGTCTACCTGATTTTCAATGAAGGCTATGCGGCGACGGCGGGCGACGACCTGGTCCGGCCGGGCCTGTGCCATGAAGCGCAGCGGCTGGGCCGCATGCTGGCCGGGCTGATGCCGCGGGACGCCGAGGTGCTGGGCCTCCTGGCCCTGATGGAGATCCAGGCCTCGCGCCTCGCCGCCCGCACGGGGCGGGACGGCACCGTCATCCCGCTCACCGATCAGGATCGCGGGCGCTGGGACCAGCTTCTGATCCGCCGGGGCCTCGACGCCCTGGCCCGCGCCAAGGCGCTCGGCGGTGACGGCCCCTATGTGCTGCAGGCCGCGCTCGCCGCCTGCCACGCCCGCGCGCGCCGAGCCGCCGACACCGACTGGCCGCGCATCGCCGCCCTCTATGACCGGCTGCGCCTCGTGGTCCCCTCTCCGGTGGTCGATCTCAATCGCGCCATCGCCCACAGCATGGCCTTCGGCCCCGAAGCGGGCCTGCAACGGATGGATGAGATCGCCGACGCCGCCGCCCTGCGCGGCTACGCGACCTTGCCGGCCGCGAGGGGCGACTTCCTGTTTAGGGTCGGCCGCCTGGCCGAGGCCCGCTCGGAATTCCAGGCGGCGGCCGCGCCAACGCGTAACGAACGGGAAAGGGCCTTCCTCCTCGCCCGTTCTAACGCCTGCGGCGGCAAGCGTGAACGGTATCCCTGAGACGACTTCCTTTGCGCCCTGCTACGGAGATGCTCGACCTCGAAGGCTATTACCAGTGTAACTGCGGCGTTCGGCCACGCTGTCGGTCGAGCAACGTTCTCAAATTGGAAAGGAGAAACACGCGAAGACGTATCGTTGAGGAGTAGACGATGCCGATACATCGCCCGAACCTGCCGAGCCCTCCATGGGGTTCCTATGCTGGCGTCTCGCGACTGCTTGGCGGCCTGGCCATGGGCCTGGGTCTCGCGGTCCTGGTGGGGTGGCAGTTCGACATCGTAGCGCTCAGGTCGGTGTTGCCGGGCTTGATCAGCATGCAGCCGCCGACCGCCGTCGGATTTTTGCTGTTGGGCGCCGCCATCTGCCGACCCGAAGCCCGGGGCGTCGGACTTTTGGCCGCTGGCGTTGTGCTTGTGGCGTCGTGCCTGACGATCGTTGCCTACGCCACCCAGTCAACCAACGTGGCTGACACCCTGTTATATCATGACGCCGTCCTGGCCCAGGCGACAAAGCCTCGCTTCCCTGGCCGAATGGCCGAGGGCACCGCCGCCGCCTTCGCGCTGCTGTCGCTGGCTGTGGGATTGCATAGGGGCTTCGGCGTGCGGTTTCCGGGCGCGCTTCACATGCTGCTCGCAGCGCTTGCCCTAAGTATCGGCGGAATTTCCCTGCTGGGATACCTCCTGGAGGTTCCCCGCGTGCGTGGCCTTCTGGGCTATACGGATATCGCCTTGCCGACAGCAGTCGGACTTTGCCTGCTCAGCGTGGCGACAATGACGCTTCGTCCGGATGCAGCCTGGCTCCGGCTTTTGGCCATGCCTGGGCCGAGCGGGCGGTTGGCGCGGCGCATGCTGCCGGCGATCATCCTCCTTACGCCGGCCTTGGCCTGGGTGATCCTGAAGGCGACACAGACGGGCTTGATCTCGGCTGACCTGCGCCTTGCGCTCGTCACCCTGGGCACCGTGTCCAGCCTCGTGCTTCTCGGCCTTGAGCTCGGCCGCAGGATGGCGGCGGCCGAAGACCGGGTGGATCTGCAACAGGATCGGCTCTATGCGAGCGAAGCGCGTCTGCAGGAGATCGTCTCGACGGCGCATGAGGCGATCGTCACGGCCGACGCAGGCGGCATCATCACCGGCTGGAATCGCCAGGCCGAGCTCACCTTTGGCTGGTCCGTGTCCGAAGCCGTGGGTCGGGACCTCAGCGAACTGATCATCCCGGAACGGCTGCGCGCGGCGCATGCGGCAGGCAAGGCGCGTTTCCTGGCCACAGGCAAGAAGGTGGTGATCGGGCAGCGCATCGAGGTGCCGGCGCTGCGCAAGGACGGGACCGAATTCCTGCTGGAGATGGCGCTGAGCGCCACCGAGTCCGGCGACGGCTGGCGCTTCACCGCCATGATGCACGACATCAGTGAACGCAAGGCGCAGGCCGAGCTGTTTGAAACCGCGTTCGACTCCGCGCCGATCGGCGTTGCTCTGGTGGGGCTCGATGGCCGGTTCCTGAAGGTCAACGACGCCTTCGGGGAGATCGTGGGCTACCCGCGCGAAGAGCTTCTGGCCATCGACTTTCAGACCATCACCCACGCCGATGATCTCGACCGCGACCTGGCGCTGCTGGGGGAGTTGATCAGCGGTGTGGCCTCCTCCTATCAGATGGACAAGCGTTACCACCGGAAGGACGGGACCATCGTCTGGATCAACCTCTGCCGCTCGGTCGTGCGGCATCCGGACGGCCGGCCGAAGCACTTTATCAGCCAGGTTCAGGACCTGACGGCACGGATGGAGGCTGAGGCGCGGTACCGGCTGGTGGCGGAAAACGCCACCGACATGATCGTCACGATCGACCTGAGGGAGCGGACCACCTTTGTGTCGGGCGGCTGCATGGCGATTCTGGGGTGGACGCCGGCCGAAACGCTGGGGCGAGTCGCCGAGGAGTTCGTCCACCCGGAAGACATCGAGACGTTGCGCGACGCGTTCCGGCGTACCCGCGCAGGCGAACCTTCGCGGCGGGTCCGCTGGCGCGGCTGGCACCAGCAGCGTGAAGAATGGCTCTGGCTGGAGTCGAGCCCGTCAATCCTGACCGACCGCGACGAGCCCTGCTTCGTCGATATCGTGCGGGACGTGAGCGCGCAGGTGGCGCAGGAAGAAGCGCTTGCAGCCGCGCGGAACCAGGCCGAGGCCGCTGCGCGAGCCAAGAGCGATTTCCTCTCCAACATGAGCCATGAGATCCGCACGCCGCTGACGGCCGTCATCGGCTTCTCCGGCCTGCTTTGCGCCCGCCAGGACCTCACACCTGGGGCGCGTCACTTTGGGGACCGGATCACGACCGCAAGCAAGGCGCTGCTCGCGGTCGTCAACGGCATTCTCGATTTCTCCAAGTTGGAGGCAGGCGAGGTCGATCTGACGCCAAGGCCGCTGGACGTTCGCGCGCTCGCACAGGACATGCTCGGGCTCTTCAGCCCGCAGGCCGATTCAAAGGCGCTGGAGCTTTGCCTGGACATAGACGACGCCCTGCCGGGCCTCATCATGGCGGACGAGCAGGCCCTGCGGCAGGTTGTTCTCAATCTCCTCGGCAATGCGCTGAAATTCACAGAGACGGGGCAGGTCACGCTGCGGGTTAGCCATCACGCCGAGCGCCTGATGGTCGCGGTGTCGGATACGGGCGTCGGCATGACTCCGGAACAGCAGGCCAAGCTCTTCCAGCGCTTCTCCCAAGTGGACGAGTCCTCGACGCGTCGGTACGGCGGGACGGGTCTGGGCCTGGCCATATGCAAAGGCCTGGTGGCGGCCATGGGCGGCGAAATCGGGGTCACAAGCCGCCCGGGAGAGGGCTCCACCTTCAGCTTCACGTTAAGCGCGCCGGTCGCGCCGATGTCGCTGAGCGACGCCGAGGCAGCGTTGAGCGTCTCGATCGATGGCCTCCGGGTTCTGGTGGCCGACGACAACACCGCCAATCGCGCGTTTGCCCGTGCCGTACTCGAAAGCCTGGGTGCGGAGGTCCACGACGCCGCGGACGGGCTCGCAGCCGTCGAACTGGCGCAGTCCTTGCCGTTCGATTGCATCCTCATGGACCTTCGCATGCCGCGCCTGGATGGGTGCGGCGCTGTCCAACGGATTCGTGGCGAGCGCGGTCCAAACCAGGACGTGGCCATCCTCGCGTTCAGCGCCGGCGAGCCGGGCGAGATCCTCCATGGCTTCGACGGGGCAATCTCGAAACCGACAACGGCGGTGGCCTTGCTGAACGGCATCGCGCAGGCGCTTGGCGAGATGAACCCGGGGGCGGCGCCGATGTTTGGGTCGGGTAGCGCGTCCGCAGCGCCTGTGCCGGCCGCGGCGGTTCAGCCGAACAAGCTCCGGAAATAACCTGGAGGGTCAGCGTCGTCCCTACAGCAGCGCCCGGGCCGCCGCCTCAAACCCCTTGGCGGCCAGGCTTTCGCCGCCGACCGCCGTTAGCGGGCGGCCCTCGTCGCCGGCTTCGCGCAGGCCGATCTCGATGGGGATTTCGGCCAGCAGGGGCACGCCCAGCGCCTCCGCCTCGGCCCTGGCGCCGCCCGTACCGAAGATTGGAATACGCGCGCCGTCCGGGCCCTCGAACCAGGCCATGTTCTCGATCACGCCCAGGATCGGCGTCCCGGTCTTGGCGAACATCGCCGCTGCTCGCCGCGCATCGATCAGGGCGATCTCCTGCGGGGTGGAGACCAGCACCACGCCATCGACGGCCAGCTTCTGGACCAGGGTCAGGTGGATGTCGCCGGTGCCCGGTGGCAGGTCGACGATCAGCAGGTCGAGCGGCGTGCCTTCGGTGCCCCAGCGCACGTCCTGCACCATCTGGCGCACGGCAGACGACGCCATCGGGCCGCGCCAGATCATCGGGGCGCCCTCATCGACCATAAAGCCGATGCTCATCAGCTTGACCCCATGGGCGACCAGCGGCTCGAGCTTGCCGTCGACGAAGGCCGGCTCCTCGTCGATGCCCATCATCTTCGGGGCCGAGGGCCCGTACACATCGGCGTCCAGCAGCCCGACGTTCAGCCCCAGCTTTGCGAAGGCGCAGGCCAGGTTGACCGAGACGGTGGACTTGCCGACCCCGCCCTTGCCGCTGGCCACGGCGATGACCCGCTTCACATGGGCCGGCTTCTCGGCCTCGGCGGCCTTGGGTTCGGCCTTGGGGTCGGGGCTCAGCCGGGCCGTCTTGCGCTGGCGGGTGACGCCGACCGGGGCCTCGGCAGTCAGCACCACCTGGGCCTTGTCGATCCCCGGCAGGCTTTTCAGAACCTTTTCCGCTTCCTCGCGGATGTAGCCGTAGCGGCCGGCGTCGGCGGCCGGGACTTCCAGCATGAATCCGGCGGTTCCCTGCCGCAGGACCAGCCCCTGCACCAGTCCCGCCGCCACCAGGCCACGCCCGGAACGGGGATCGACCACCTTGTCGAGGGCCGCCAGCACCGCGTCGCGGTCGATTTCAGAGGAGGGGGTCATACCGGTTCAGCTTGCGTTGAGGGCTTGGGCGTCTCATATCCGGCTCCACGACCCGGTTTGCAACCGGGCTTGCTTTTCAGACGGATCGACGCCGCCTCCATGCCCTGGAACGACAACGCCAACCCCGGACCCTGGGGTTCGCCGCCGCCGGAAGGCGACAAGGACAAGCCGGTGCCTCAACGGCCCGACGGCGAACGGGAACCGCGCAAGGCCCCGCCCCCGCGCCGCCCCACGCCGCCGTCTGGCGAGGGTGTCGATCTCAATGAGCTGATCGAGCGCTGGAGCACCCGTCTGCGCGGCCTTCTGGGCAACGCAGGCGGCAGAGGCGGTTCGCCGCTCGGCGGCCAGGACATGGTGCGGCGCTACGCCCCCATCGTCGGCGGCCTGCTGGTCGCGGTCTATGTGCTGGCGGGGGTCATCGTGGTCGGGGCCAAGGAGAAGGCGGTAGTCACCACCTTCGGCGCCTACACCGGGGATTTCGGGCCGGGTCTCGGCTACCACTTTCCGCTGGTCCAAGGGTATCGGAAGGTCGATGTGACCACGATCAATGAAACCATCGTCGGCGGCGTCAAGGCCGGGACCAACGAAGAAGAGAGCCTGATGCTGACTGGCGATGAGAACATCGTCGATCTGCCGTTCGCGGTGAACTGGAAGGTATCGGACGCGCCGAAGTCGCTGTTCAATGTCACCGATGTCGGCCTGACCGTTAAGGCCGTGGCCGAGAGCGCCATGCGCGAGGTCGTTGGCCGCAGCCAACTCGACCCCATCCTGACCACCGACCGCGGCCGCATCCAGACCGAGGCCGCTGCGCTGATGCAGCGCATCCTCGACAGCTATGACGCCGGGGTGGTGATCGACTCGGTGCAGATCCGCGCCGCCGAACCGCCCAAGCCCGTCGTCGCGGCCTTCCAGGACGTCGCCGCCGCCGGCCAGAACTACCAGGCCAAGGTCAACGAGGCCGAGGGGAAAGCCTCGCAGATCAAGCAGGCGGCCCTCGGCTACAAGGCCCAGGTCGTCAACGAGGCGGTCGGTGAGGCCCAGCGCTTCGACCAGATCTATGTGCAGTACCGCTTGGCCCCGGGCGTAACCCGCCAGCGGCTCTACATCGAGACCATGGAGCGGGTGCTGAGCAAATCCAACAAGGTGATCATCGACGGCAAGGGCGTCACCGCCCCGATCGTCCTTTCGCCCGACGTCTTCAAACCCAGGGTGACCGTCACCGCGCCGGCGCCTCGCGCCGGGGGAGCCGCCCAATGACCGGCCGGAATAAACTCACCGTCCTGGCAATCCTGGTCGGGGGACTGCTGCTGCTGGCCAGCCAGACCTTCTATGTCATCAGCCAAACCGAACAGGCCGTGGTGGTCCAGCTCGGCAAGGTGGTTCGCGTGGTCAACGCCCCCGGCCGCGGCGATGGCCCCGGCCTGAAGATGAAGATCCCGCTCTCGGAAAGCATCATCCGCTTCGACAAGCGCAACCAGATGCTGGAAGCGACCCAGGAAGAAATCCTGACCGGCAACAAGGAACGGCTGATGGTCGACGCCTTCCTGCGCTACCGGGTCAGGAACCCCTACCTGTTCTATACCGCCCTGGGGGATGGCGCGAACGGCCAGCGCCGGCTCGAACAGCGCCTCAACGCCGCGCTGCGGCAGGCGCTGGGCACGGCCGACAGCGAAGACATCATCTCGACCCGCCGGGGCGAGCTGATGGGGGTGATCCGCAGCAACCTGGCCCGCCAGGCCAACTCTTCGCGGTTGGGCATCGAAGTCATCGACGTGCGGATCAAGCGCGCCGACCTGCCGCTGGCCAACCAGGAGGCCGTATACGCGCGGATGAAGACCGCCCGCCAGCAGCAGTCGACCCGGATCAGGGCCGAGGGCGACCAGAAGGCGCTGGAAATCGTCGGCACGGCGACCGGCGAGGCCGAGCGCATTCGAGGCGAAGCCGACGCCGAGCGGGCCCGCCTGTTCGCCGAAAGCTTCGGCAAGGACCCGGCCTTCGCGGGCTTCTACCGCTCGATGCGGGCCTATGAGACCAGCCTCGGCCAGGGTGACGCCACCTTGGTGCTGTCCCCGGACAGCGAGTTCTTCCGCTACTTCGGGCGCGGTGGCGGGGAGTAGGTGACTGTCCTCTGGCGTAGCCGGATGACAGTCACCGTCAGCGCTTCACGGTCGGTCACGCTTCGCGAGACAGTCACCGGAGTTCAGTCGATGACGAACTGGTCCGCCGTATACCCCTGAAAATACAGCAACGCCGTCAGGTCGGCGTGGTCGATCCGGGCGAGGGCCTGGGCGGCGACCACCGGCTTGGCGCGGTAGGCGACACCGAGGCCGGCGGCCTCGATCATCGCCAGATCGTTGGCCCCGTCGCCAACCGCCAGGGTTTCAGCCAGGGGTATGCCCAATCGCGCCGCCTCGCCGGTCAGGGCGGCCAGCTTGGCCTCGCGGCCGAGGATGGGTTTGCCGACCTGCCCGGTGAGGCCTTGCCCGTCGTCGATCAGGCTGTTGGCGCGGTCCTCGTGGAAGCCGGCGGCGGCGGCCACCCTGCTGGTGAAGAAGGTGAAGCCGCCGGAGACCAGCAGGCAACGGGCCCCGTGTCCCGCCATGGTGCGGACCAGGGCGCGGGCCCCGGGATTGAGTTTGACGCGGTCGTCGTAGCAGCGTTGCAGGGCCGAAAGGTCGAGTCCCTTCAGCATCGCCACCCGCTCGCGCAGGGCGCCTTCGAAGGCCAGTTCGCCCCGCATGGCCCGCTCGGTGATCTCCGAAACCGCCGCCTTGACCCCGGCGAAGTCGGCCAGTTCGTCGAGGCACTCGACGTTGATGATGGTCGAGTCCATGTCGGCGATCAGCAGGCGCTTGATCCGGCCTTCGAGGGGCTGGATGCAGGCATCGACGGGCAGGTCGCCGAGGATGGCGTCGAGCAGGCCGCGGGTCAAGGTTTCCTCACCCGTTGCGGTCAGATCGACGGCGCCGGGGCCAAGTGGACGCGGCTCGCCGGCTCCGGTCTGGGAACGAACGCGTTCGATCGCGGCCGAGACGGCTTGCGGATCGGGGCCGACAAGGGTGATGGATAGCTGCATGGAGCCCCGCATCTGGCTGATCGCCGGACCCACCGCAAGCGGCAAGTCCGCCCTGGCCCTGCGCCTGGCCCGGGAAACCGGGGCCGAGATCGTCAATGCCGACGCCCTGCAGCTCTACGCCGACCTGACGGCCCTGAGCGCCCGGCCGACGCCGGAGGAGGAGTCGCAGGCCCCCCACCACCTGTTCGGGGTCGCCGACGGGGCCGACGGCTGGAGCGTCGGCCGCTGGCTGCGGGCCGCCATGCCGGTCCTGGAGGAGATCAACGGGCGCGGCAACCCGGCCATCGTGGTCGGCGGCACCGGGCTGTATTTCAAGGCCCTGACCGAGGGGCTGGCCGATGTGCCCGCCATTCCGGTCGCCCTGCGCGACGCGGTCGAGGCGCGCTACGACGCTGAAGGCGAAGCAGCGGCGCGCGGCCGGCTGGCAGAGGCCGATCCGGCGGCCGCGGCGAGGATCGCCCCCGGCGACCGCCAGCGGCTGACCCGGGCCCTTGCGGTGCTGCAGGCGACCGGCCGTTCCTTAAGCGTCTGGCAGGCCGACACCCGGCCGGCCTTGGCCGAGGGAAGCTGGCGCGCCCTGGCCCTGGAGCCACCCCGCGACGCGCTTTACGCCCGCTGTGATGCGCGGCTGGAGGCGATGCTGGAGGCCGGCGCCCTGGCCGAGGTGGCGGCGCTGACGGCGCGGGGGCTCGATCCACGCCTGCCGGTGATGAAGGCGGTGGGGTTGCGTGAGTTCGCCGCCCATCTGGCCGGCGAACTCACCTTGGAACAGGCGCTGGACGACGCGCGGCGGGAAACCCGCCGCTTCGCCAAGCGCCAGCTGACCTGGCAACGTAACCAGATGTCAGGCTGGCTGCGGTCTACCAGCCTGATTTCGCAGCTTCACTGGCCAGCCAGTACTTCTGGGTGCTGACCGCGCCGTCGACCAGGATGTCGATGCCGCGCTTGACCACGGCGGGCGTGATGCCGCGGTTCTCGATGGCGACGGCCATCCCCAGGGTGCCGTCGTCATAGAGGTAGAAGTGGGCCGGCTGGGTATTGCCGGTCTGGGTCAGGAAGGTCTTGGCGTCCTGGCCGGGCTCGAGCTTGTCGAAGGCGAGCTTCAGCCAGATGTAGTTGGTGCTCTCGCTCTGCTCGGCGAGAATGTGGATGTCCAGGCCGCCTTCATTGACCGTGAATTCGAAGTTCGGCGAATCCTTGCCGGTACCGTCCTTCGTCTCGAAGCCGAGCCCTCCGACGATCTTGCGCAGCTGGGTGACAGTGACCCCGCCCTTGTCCTTGGGCTTGGCTTCGGCCGCCAGGGCGGCGGCGGGAGCCAGGGTGGTGACGGCGGCCAGGGGCGCAAGGACCATGGCGGCGGCGATAAGGATAGGGCGCATTGTTCAGGTTTCCGGGTTGGATCAATTTCGATGACCCGCCACCATTCCCTTTTCGCGGAACGGCGTCACCCCACAACAAGGGGGTATTGTGAATCTGTAGACCGGCGCCGAAGCTGTTCGCAGTCGGCGGGAAGCATGACAAAATTGGAAGGAAATTGCGCGAACGCCCTTCTTGACCGCGCTTGACCCGCATGGCATGAACGTTTCCGTGGATTTGGAGCAAACTTCGTGCGCATCGTGAGCATCGTACTTACCTAGCGGCCCTGTCCGGCGTGTCCCCAGCACGCCGTTCAAGGCCGCATGCGCCAAGGCCCCCCGGGGCCTTTTTTGTTGTCCAAACCACACCCTTCCCCGAGACACCGCGATGACCGACCAGAAAACCGCTCCCCACGCCGCCGCTGCAAACGCCTCTGGCGTTCAGCTGGACACCCTGACCGGCGCCGAGATGGTGGTCCGCGCCCTCATCGACCAGGGGGTCGAGGTGCTGTTCGGCTATCCGGGCGGGGCGGTGCTGCCGATCTACGACGCCCTGTTCCAGGACAACGCCGAGCACGGCGAGCGGCTGCGCCACATCCTGGTCCGCCATGAGCAGGGGGCGACCCACGCCGCCGAGGGCTATGCCCGCTCCACCGGCAAGCCGGGCGTGGTTCTGGTGACCAGCGGCCCCGGGGCGACCAACGCCATCACCGGCATCGTCGATGCGCTGATGGACAGCATTCCGATGGTCGTGCTGACCGGCCAGGTCCCGACCCATCTGATCGGCACCGACGCCTTCCAGGAGGCCGACACCGTCGGCATCACCCGCGCCTGCACAAAGCACAACTACCTGGTGAAGGACATCAAGGACCTCCCACGCATCCTGCACGAGGCCTTCCACATCGCCACCAGCGGCCGGCCGGGGCCGGTGCTGGTCGACCTGCCCAAGGACATCCAGTTCACGCGCGGCGTCTATCAGGGCCCCGGCGAGGTGACGTTCGGCCATGCCTATGCCCCACGCACCAAGGGCGACCCGGCTCGCATTGCCGAGGCGGCCAGGCTGATCGCCCAGGCCAAGGCGCCGATCTTCTACACCGGCGGCGGCGTCATCAACGCCGGGCCGGAGGCGTCCAGGGCCCTGCGCGAGTTTGCACACATGACCGGCGCGCCGGTGACCTCGACCCTGATGGGCCTGGGCGCCTTCCCGGCGGCCGATCCGGCCTGGCTGGGCATGCTGGGCATGCACGGCACCTTCGAGGCCAACCATGCGATGCACGACTGCGACGTGATGATCTGCGTCGGGGCGCGGTTCGACGATCGGGTGACCGGGCGACTGGACGCCTTCTCGCCGAACTCAAAGAAGATCCACATCGATATCGACGCCAGCTCGATCAACAAGAACGTCCGCGTCGACCTCGGCATCGTCGGCGACGCTGGCAGCGTGCTGGCCGACCTGATCGCATCCTGGAAGTCACAAGGCCTGTCGGCCAACCGCCAGGCGCTGGACGAGTGGTGGCGGCAGATCGAGACCTGGCGGGAAGTTCGTTGCCTGCGCTATGCCAAGAGCGAGACGACCATCAAGCCGCAACTGGCCATCGAGCGGCTGTACCAGCTGACCAAGGACCGCGACGCCTACATCACCACCGAGGTCGGCCAGCACCAGATGTGGGCGGCCCAGTTCTATCGCTTCCAGGAACCCAACCGCTGGATGACCTCCGGGGGCCTGGGCACCATGGGCTACGGCCTGCCCGCCGCCGTCGGCGTGCAACTGGCCCACCCCGGCAGCCTGGTCATCGACATCGCCGGCGAGGCCAGTATCCAGATGTGCATCCAGGAGATGTCGACGGCGGTGCAATACGAGCTGCCGGTCAAGATCTTCATCCTCAACAACGAGTGGATGGGCATGGTCCGCCAGTGGCAGGAACTGCTGCACGGCCAGCGCTACAGCCAGAGCTATTCCTCGAGCCTGCCCGACTTCGTGAAACTGGCCGAGGCCTACGGCGCCAAGGGCATCCGCTGCAGCGATCCGGCCGAACTGGACGCGAAAATCACGGAGATGATCGACCATCCGGGCCCGGTGATTTTCGACTGCCGGGTCGAGAAGGCCGAGAACTGCCTGCCGATGATCCCATCGGGCAAGGCCCACAACGAGATGATCCTGCCCGAGGAGCTTGACGATCTGGGCTCGGTGATCGACGAAGCGGGGCGTAGGCTCGTCTGATGACCCTTCCCGCCCAGCCCGCCTCCGCCTACGACCTCGCCCACGAGACCGAGGCCGAGCAACTCGCCACCTTCGCCCTGCTGGTCGACAACGAGGCCGGCGTCCTGCACCGCGTGGTCGGCCTGTTCGCGGCCCGGGGCTACAACATCGAAAGCCTCACCGTCGCCGAGACCGACCGCAAGGCCCACACCAGCCGCATCACCATCGTCACCCGCGGCGCCCACCATGTGCTGGAGCAGATCGAGGCCCAGCTGAAGAAGGTGGTCAGCGTTCGCCGGGTGCATGACGTGACCCGCGACCCCAACGGGGTCGAGCGCGAGCTGGCGCTGGTCAAGGTCAAGGGAACCGGCCCCGAGCGGGTGGAGGCCTTGCGGGTGGCCGAGATTTTCCGCGCCAAGGTCATCGACACCACCTCGGAAAGCTTCGTCTTCGAAATCACCGGCGCGCCGGGCAAGATCGACAGCTTCATCGAACTGATGCGGCCGCTGGGCCTTGTCGAGCTGTCGCGGACCGGCGTGCTCTCCATCGAGCGCGGCGGCGAGGGCATGTAGCCACACGCGGGATTTACCCGACGGTTATTCCCTTCGAAGGCTTCAGTCCCTATATTGGTCCTGTTCGGGCTTGCCCGGACTATGGAGATAAACGCGCACGTAATAAGCGGACTGGACCCGGGTGCGATTCCCGGCGGCTCCACCATTCTCTCCCGAGTTATCACGGGAAGCGCGGGGCCGATCAGCATCGACAGACGTGTAAAGGTGATTGCTTTCTCTCGGCCTGACCCACCGTTTCGGGTTTTAAACTAACTGCGAACGATAACTTCGCTGAAGAGTTCGCCGTCGCCGCGTAATGCAGCGCCGGAGCACTCGCTCTAAAGCCCTGCGGGTTTAGCACCTTCAGGCGGGGCCCGGGGGGAGCCTGGCAACAGAATCCCCCCACCTTCCCCCAATTTGAGACTCCCGTGGTCGCAGAGCCTGCGCGATAGTCGCCGCAACGACTGGAGGGTTCGATGCGTCCCTGGCTTCCGCTGGCGCTTGTCAGCCTGCTTCTCTGCACAGCGGCCGCCGCCGAGCCGGAGTACTGGGGCGACGCTGAGTTCCACAAAGGATACCCCGAGAGCGTCGCTGACTGCGCGAAGTACCGGAAGGTCGAGCCGCCCGCCGCCGACCGGCCGAAAGTGGCCCGGCTGGCGGACCTGAAGACCTGCGATTCTTCTGACGCCTACTATGAGATCACTGGTCGGGGCGATGCCGTGAAGGCCCGCCACTGCGCCTTCGCCGAGATGGCAAGCAATGAGAACGACGGGCCGGCCGGGGCCGGCGTCCTGATGATGCTCTACGCCAACGGCCGGGGCGTGAAGGAGAACCTGCCCTACGCCATCCGCATGGCCTGCACGGTCGGCGGGGCGCCGTTCGAGGTTTCCGGCCGCATCGCCGCCTTGGAAGCGCGGATGAAGGGCGAGGGAACCGATACCGCCTTCGACTACTGCGACGAGGTCACCAGCGGCTACGGCGCCAGCCAGTGCGCCATGATCGGCTCGCGGGTGCGGGACGAGGCGCGGAACAAGCGCTTCGCCGAACTCGGCCACAGTTGGAAACCCGTCCAGAAGGCCGCCTGGGACAGGGTCATCGTCGCCGAGACCGCCTATACCGACGCCATAACCCAGGGCGAGGTCGATCTCTCCGGCACCCTGCGCGGCGTCTTCGCCCTGGAGGCCGAGGGCGAGGTGAAGACCGGCACGCTCGGCCTGTTGGAAGCGCTGGACCAGAAGGCGCTCGACAAGGCTGGCCCCGGCCAACTGCAGAAGAGCGACGCAGGCCTGAACGCGGCCTGGAAGAAGGTGACAGCCCACAGTTTCGAGGACTTCCGCGCGGTGACCAAGGACGGCGTGCGCAATACCCAGCGCGCCTGGATCAAGTACCGCGACGCCTGGAGCGCCTTTGCCAAGCTCTGCTGGCCCGGCATGGGCCAAGCGGCCGCCGACTATCTAACCAAGGAGCGGACCAACGCCCTCCTCTGCCTGATCGGAGACGACGCCTGCATCGCCACCGACGAGGACGAAAGCCAATGACCCTCAAGGCCGTCGACTACGACCGGCATCAGCATCAGGTTTATGCCAAGGCACGGGCCATTGCGCCGGACATGCTAGGTCAGTGGATGGACGTTTTCGAAGGCGTGCTGCCGGCCCGGCGGCCGCTGGCCATCCTTGACCTCGGCTCGGGCACCGGCCGTTTCACCCCGGCCCTGGCGGCGCGGTTTGGCGGGCCGGTGGTCGGGGTCGAGCCTTCCGAGGGCATGCGGCGGACCGCGGAGGCGCAGGGAACCCCGCCGGGCGTGCGCTATCTGGCCGGCGGCGCCTCGGCCATTCCATTGGACGACGCCTCGGTGGATGCGGTCCTGATGTTTCTCTCCTTCCATCATTTCCCCGACAAGGCCCTGGCTGCCCGCGAGATCGCCCGGGTGCTGGCGCCCGGCGGCCGGGTGCTGCTGCGCGGGGTCTTCTCCGACAGACCGGTCGGCGAGTGGTATGTCCGCTTCTTCCCGCGCCTGGAGGAGATCGGCCGCCAGCTGTTCCCCACCCTGACGGCGACCACCGAGGCCTTCGCGGCCGTCGGCCTCAGGCCCCTG
>JBKJSF010000223.1:0-10287 GCA_046595895.1 Caulobacter sp.
GCCGCGCCCCACGCCGTGATCAGCGGCGACCCAGGTCGCAAGGGCGACGCCGGTCAGCGCCAAGGTAACCTTGTCGAAGCCGCCGAACGGAGCCGGGCTGCCCGCGATTCCCTGCGCCAGGGTCCAGTTCTTGGTAAAAGTGGGCGTGACCCGGCCGCCGATCAGGGCGACGAGGCCGATGATCACCGCCACGGCGGCGCGTTCAGCCCCGGGGCCGATGGCCGGAAGCACGCCTTGCAGATGGAAGGCGACATTGGCCGCGGCCAGCACCGTCACCATCAGGCAGATCGGCAGGTTGCGGCGATTTCCGGCGGCCAGCACCTCCCGCCAGACGACGGCGGCGAAGACGATCAGGAAGGCGCAATCGACGGCAGCCGCGGGCGTCGCGAGGGCGGCCGGGGCGAACCCGGCGGCGCGGCCGGCAAGCCACAGGGCGAACAACCCGGCAAGACCCGCTCCGGTCACTGGCGGACGCCCGGTCCAGTTAGGCACGGCCGTCAGGAGAAAGCCGGCGATCACGCCGCCCAGATAGCCGAAGAGCATCTCATGGACATGCCAGACGCGGCCGTCAGCGCCGCCCACCATGCCGTCGCCAAACGTGAACGAGACGGTCCAGATCGGCACAGCCAGCGCCGCCCACACGGCCGAAAACAGAAAGAACGGCCGGAAGCCGAAGCTGAGGAAGGCCGGTCCCCGCCGGATGGTTTCCGCTGTCGTGGCCACGGCTGGACTCCTCATTCCCTGGGGGTTTCTACGGCGGTGGCGGAGGGGGTCGTCAAACCCCCAGGCCGGCGAACAGCCCGAGCGGATTATGGGCTCGCGCCACCGTGACGACGAAGCCAAACACCAGAAGGGCGGCGACCCAGAAGCCGATCCTCGCCCGCCGCGGCCGGCCGGCGGCGAAGGCCAGAATCCCCAGCCCGATGTAGACGACCAGCAGCAGCACCTTCACCGTCAGCCAGTGGTCCACGAACGGATACTGGCGCACCACGGTCATCAGCATCAGGGCGGCCGTCAGCAGGACAGTGTCGATGGTCCACGACAGCAGCCGGACCGGAAAGGCCTTGGGCCAGCCGGCGCCCAGCAGGTTGAAGGCCCCGCCCCGCAGGGCGAACAGCAGGCCGCTGGCGGTCACCGCCCAGATATGGACCGTGCGGATCTGGGGGTAGAAGTCTTCCATTCGCCGCCGTCAGGCCTCGGCCTCGTCCACCGCCGGCGTCTCATACCTCGGCCGGAGCCACAAGCTGGCGACGAAGCCGGCCAGGGCCAGCGCCCCGATGCTGAAGACCACGTCGCCGGGCACCCGCATCCAGACCAGCAGCTCGACCAGCGGCTGCTGCATGAAGGCCTCCGAGCGGGCGTACCAGTAGCCCTCCCGGATCGCTGCCAGCAATTGCAGCGTGCCGAGCGGCAGCAGGGTGAGGAGCGCCATCATCGAAAGGCCGATGTTGAAGCCCCAGAAACTGACTTTCAACCAGGTCTCGTTCCAGATCAGGTCAGGCTTCAAGCCGCGCAGGCAGAACAGCACCAGCCCGACCCCGAGCATGCCATAGACGCCGAACAGGGCGGTGTGGGCATGCAGCGGCGTCAGGTTCAGGCCCTGCATATAGTAAAGCGAAAGCGGCGGATTGATCAGGAAGCCGAACAGGCCGGCGCCCACGAGGTTCCAGAAGGCCACGGCGAGGAAGAACATTACCGGCCATTTGTAACGGCGCATCCACGGGGTCGAGCCAGCCAGCCGCCATTGGTCGTAGGCCTCGAAGCCGATGTAGGCCAGCGGCACCACCTCCAGCGCCGAGAAGCTGGCCCCCAGCGCCAGCACCGGCGTTGGCGAGCCGGTGAAATACAGGTGGTGCAGGGTGCCCAGCACACCGCCGGCCATGAAGACGATCGTGGCGAACAGGACCGCCACCGTCGCCGTCTTGACCGGGATCAGCCCCAGACGGGTGAACAGGAAGGCGATCACGGCGGTCGCGAACACCTCGAAGAAACCCTCGACCCACAGGTGAACCAGCCACCAGCGCCAGTATTCCACGATCGAGATATGGGTGTGCTCGTTCCACATCAGTGCGGCGGCGTAGAACAGGCCGATGGCCACCGCCGAGAGGAAGAACAGGGCGATGATCGAGCGCGACTCGACCGGCCCGCGTCGCAGGGCCGGCCACAGGGCGCGGCCCACCAGCACGAGCCAGATCATCAGGCCGATGAACAGGAACCACTGCCAGAAGCGGCCCAGGTCGGCGTATTCCCAGCCTTGGTGACCCCACCAGAAATTGTACTCCAGCGGCAGGATCTGCATGATCGCCAGCCATTGACCGGCGAACGAGCCGACCACGATGATCACCAGGCAGACCCACAGGACGTTCACGCCCAGGCGCTGGAATCGCGGCTCGTGGCCCGAGATCGCGGGGGCGATGTAGAGACCGGTAGCCAACCAGGCGGTGGCGATCCACAGCACGGCCAACTGGGTGTGCCATGTTCGCGCGATCGAATAGGGGAATATTTCCGCCATTTCGTAGCCGTAAACGAGCTGGCCTTCGACCTGGTAATGGGCCGTCATGGCCCCGAGCAGGATCTGGACGAGGAAGAGGGCGAGGACCAGCCAGAAATACTTGGCGGTGGCCGCCATCGACGGCGTGACCACCACCAAGCGCATGGGATCGGTCTCGGGAAGCGGGTGGGGAGCCTCCTTGCGCCCGTGCGTCACCGCGTGGTGCCAGCCAAGCAGGGCGATACCGGCCAGCAGGAAGGTGACGCTGAAGGCCGACCAGAGGAAGGTGCTGGCCGGCGGGCGATTTCCAACCAGGGGTTCGTTGGGCCAGTTGTTTGTGTAGGTGGTCGTGTCGTTCGGCCGCTCCGTCGTCGCCGCCCATGCCGTCCACCAGAAGAAGGCCGCCAGCACCCGCCGGTCCTCGGCCTTGGCCACGGTGCCATTCTTCATGGCGTAATTTTCGCGCAGTACGGCGGTGGCCGGGTCGGCGCCGAACAGGCTTTCATAGTGGGCGGAGACCAGCGGAATCGCGGCGGCCCGGGCGGCCGGCAGGGTGATGGTTCCGGTGGCCGGATCGAAGGTGTTGGTCCGCATCTGCGACCGCAACCGGCCCTGCAGCCCGGCCTGCTGCTCTTCGTTCAGGCTGGCGTAGCCGGCCGCTCCGGTCTCGCGGGCCCAGCCGTCGAGCACGGTCATCGCCTCGCGGTGCAGCCAGTCGGCGCTCCAGTCCGGCGCGACGTAGCCGCCATGGCCCCAGATCGAACCCAGTTGCATGCCGCCGATGGACTGCCAGATCTGCCGGCCCCGCTGGATGTCGGCGCGCGTATAAACCGTCTCGCCGGTCTCGGACACGACCCGCTCGGGCATGGGGGGTTTGTGGGTGTCGATCTGCCCGCCAGTCCAGAGCAGTACGGCGAATGAGGCGATCAGCAGACCGGCAAGCCAGATCCACAGTTTCTTGGTGTAGCTCATGGCTGGGGTCCCTGCCCGGACGGTTGCCAGGCACAGACATAAGGGGGGGGCTCAGAGGATAGTTCCGTGGGCGAGGGCCGGTGCGGCGCCGCGGCCCATTGGCCCGCTGGCCCGATAGTCCCACGGCGCGATGTGTCGTAATCCCACGGCAGACCAGGAATCTGCAGATCGGACGTTCGAATCGTTCCGAGCGGGTCCTTCTTCTCCTACAGTCCAGGCTCGAAACGCTGTTGAAGCAGGCGAGCCATGTGGCGTGACTGGAAGCGGCTGGCGATCTACGGCGCTCTGCTTGGAGGCGGGGCGCTGGCGTTGCAGTGGCTCGACTACAGCCGGCTGGCCCGGGTCCATTCGAACGACATCTACATCGGCCTGACCGCCGCCGGGTTCCTTGCCCTCGGCGTCTGGGTCGGGACGCGGCTGCTGGGCGGACCGAGACCGGCGACCTTCGACGGCAATCCCAAGGCCCAGGCGGCGCTCGGCATCAGCACGCGCGAGCTGGCGGTGCTCAAGGAGCTGGCGGCCGGTCATTCCAACAAGGAGATCGCCACGCGGCTGCACGTCTCGCCCAACACGGTGAAGACCCATGTCGCCCGCCTGTTCGAGAAACTGGAAGCCAAACGGCGGACCGACGCCATCGCCCGGGCGAGAGAACTGGGCCTGGTGCCCTGACTGGTATTTTGGGCGAGTTCGCGAAAATCACCCTTTCGGGCGATTGGCCAGCGCGGTTTCCACGCCCCTTGTGACGGCCTAACCTGCAACAAAAGGGGAGGCTTCCATGCTTCGCAATATTCTCATTTTCGGCGCCATCGGCGGCTTGATCGTCGGCGCGCCCCTGTTCCTGATGACCGTCTTCACCGGGGCCGAGATGATGGTCGATGGCGGCATGGCGCTGGGCTACACGATCATGCTGATCGCGCTCAGCACCATCTTCATCGCCATCAAGCGCCAGCGCGACGTCGACGGCGGCGGGGTCATCAAGTTCTGGCCGGCGCTCGGCCTGGGCCTCGGCATCAGCCTGGTGGCCGGCCTGTTCTACGTCATCGCCTGGGAGCTGGCCCTGGCCATCAGCAACATTGATTTTCCCGCCGCCTACGCCGCCGCCACCCTGGAGAACCTGCGGGAGAAGGGGGCCAGCCCGGAGAAGATCGCCGCGGCCATGGCCGAGATGCAGATGGTCAAGGACGTCTATGCCAATCCGCTGATGCGCATCCCCATGACCCTGGTGGAGATCCTGCCGGTCGGCATCCTGGTGTCGGTGGTCTCGGCCGCCCTGCTGCGCAACAGTCGATTCCTGCCGGCCCGCGCCGCCTGAGGGTCAACCAAAAGCCGGGATTGGGCGTATCTATGTCCTGAAACCCCAAGGATACGCCCATGTTCCGACGCTCCTGGCTGATCGGCCTGCTGGCCACGCTGCTCCTACCGGCCGCCGTGTCGGCCAAGCCCCTGCCGAAGACGGAAGTCGCGGTGTTCGCCGGCGGCTGCTTCTGGTGCATGGAGAACGACATGCGCGGCATCCCCGGGGTGCTGAAGGTGGAGTCCGGCTACACCGGCGGCCATCTGAGAAACCCGACGTACCGGGATGTCACCAGCGAAAAATCCGGCCACTACGAGGCGGTGCGAGTGACCTACGATCCGGCCCGCCTGCAGTACGACTACCTGCTGTACCGCTACTGGAAGCTGGTCGATCCGACCGATGCCGGCGGCCAGTTCTGCGACCGCGGGCCCTCCTACCGGCCGGCGGTGTTTGTCGCGGACGCCGCCCAGAGAAAGATCGCCGAAGCCTCGAGGGCGACGGCCGCCAAAAAGCTCAAGCGCGGCAAGATGGCGACCCCGATCCTCGCCCTTGGCCCCTTCTGGCCGGCCGAGGCCTATCACCGCGACTACGCCAAGCGAAACGCCGCCGACTACTACGCCTACCGCGCCGCCTGCGGCCGCGACGGGCGGCTGCGGGCGGTGTGGGGGAAGTAGGCGACCTGCTAGCCGCCCCCGCTGCTTCAAGGGCAAGGTTGTCGCGGGCCGCGCGCCGCGCTACAGGCTCAGTCGCGTATCCACCTCTCGAGCCGACATGTCCCTCGGTCTGACTCTCGCCGTCCTTTGCTCCGCCGCCCTGACGGCGGTGTCGGCGCGAGCCATGACCATGATGATGTCGATTAAAACCCCCAAGCCAGGGACGGGAAGGCGCGCGCCCTAACAAGCACCGCCGATGGATCGCAAGATCGCAACCCCGCTCCTTCACAGGCAGCGGGGTTTTTTATTGCGCGCCGTCGGCTTCTCAAGGACCGACACGATGACCGAAGCTCTAATCGACCCCGACAATCCCGCACACCACGCCGGCCAGCGGTTCGCCCAGGCCCTGGCCTGGACGCAGCTGATCGCCATCACCGTCCGGGTCGAGGCGACCCTGCACGCCGCCGGCAGCCTGGAGGACCTGTTCGCCCTTGAGGCCGGCCTCGAGGCGGCCTTTCCCGCCAGGCCGCCGGTCTGCGAGCTGATGTGGGCCGGCGAGACCTCCGGCGTCGAGCCAAGCGGCCTGCGGCTGGCGGCCTTCGATGGTGCGGGCCGGGTGCTGTTGCGGAAGAGCTATCTGGTGGGGGAGGCTGACCATGGATGACGCCAAACCGCTCAAACCGCCCTGCGAGGACCGGCTGCACACCTTCGTCGTCGATGTGCATGAGCAGGCCGACACCCTGATCCGGGTGCTGGGGCCGTTCGCCGTGCAGGAGGCCAGGATCACCGGCATTCGGCTGGATCCCGGGCCGGCCGGCCTCTCCATCGCCATCGAGACCAGTGGGGTCACCCCGGAGCGGGCCGAACTGATCGCCCGGCGCCTGGACGCCCTGGCGGCGGTGCGCCGCGTCGGCCTCGGCTGGCGCAATGCCCCCTATGCGTTGCCAAAAGAAACGGGTTAATATGCGGCATGGACAAGCCGGTTGTCAGCCTGGAGCGAGCGGCGACGCCGGTCTTCAACTCTCCTGAACGGCCGGCGATCCCGGGCAACCCGTTGCTGACCGCGCCCGTGGCCTCGACCCTGATCAAGCTGGCGGCGCCGAACCTGCTGGGCATGGTCGCCACCACGGCGGTGTCGATCGCCGAGACCGCCTACCTCGGCTATCTTGGCGCCGAGCCTCTGGCGGCCTCGGCGCTGGTGCTTCCCTTCATCATGCTGATGGGGATGATGAGCGCCGGGGCCATGGGCGGCGGCGTGTCCTCGGCGATCAGCCGGGCGCTGGGGGCGGGTAATCACGCCCGGGCAGCGGATCTGGCGCGCCACGCCCTGGTCATCGGCCTGGCCATGGGCCTTGGCTTCACGGTGGTGCTCAGCGCACTGGCCGGCCCGGTGTTCCAGCTGCTCGGCGGCCGGGGCGAGACCCTGCGGCTGTCCATCGCCTATGGCGGCGTTGTCTTCCTGTCGGTCTGGCTGATCTGGCTCAGCAACATGTTCGCCTCCGTGCTGCGGGGGTCCGGCGACATGATCCGGCCCTCGGTGGCCCTGATGGCGATGGCGACGCTGCAGGTGGTGCTCGGCGGCAGCCTCTGCTTCGGCTGGGGCCCGGCCCCGCGCCTGGGCATCGTAGGCGTGGGGCTAGGCCAGGCGATCGCCGGGGCGTTGGGGGCCGGCGTCATGTTCCTGATGCTGCGCTCGAAGGGCGCCAAGGTTCCTCTGATCGTCAGGGGGCCGCTGAGCCGCGAACTGTTCGCCGACATCCTGCGGGTCGGGGCGCCGGGCCTGCTGTCGCCGATCCAGACGGTCGGGGCCATCCTGATCATCACCGCCATCGCCGCCCGCTTCGGGGTGGAAACCCTGGCCGGCTACGGCATCGGCTCGCGGCTTGAGTTTCTGCTGGTGCCGATCGCCTTCTCGGTCGGGGTCGCATCCCTGCCGATGGTCGGCCTGGCCATCGGGGCCGGCGACGTCGCCAGGGCCCGTAAGGTAGCCTGGACGGCCGGCGCGCTTGGGGCGGCCGGCCTGGGCTCGCTCGGCATCCTGCTGGCGGTGTTTCCCCAGTTGTGGGTCGGCATCTTCACTCGAGATCCCGGGGTCCAGGCGGCCGCCGCCCTCTATCTGCGCTTTGCCGGCCCGGCCTTCATCTTCTTCGGGCTCAGCCTGGCGCTCTATTTCTCCAGCCAGGGCGCCGGCCGGGTTTGGGGCCCCTTGCTGGCCGGGACCGCCCGGCTGCTGCTGATCGCCATCGGCGGCTGGGTGCTGATCCGGATCGACGCCCCCAGCTGGGCCCTGTTCGCCCTGGTGGCGGCCGGCATGGTGACCATGGGGACGCTGACCGCGGCCTTCATCGCCTTGACGCCTTGGGGACCTCAGCCCTCGCGGGTCAAGGTAACGTAGAGCTCCTGCTCGATGACCCACTGGCCCGTGACCTTGCGCCAGACGGCCAGGTAATGGCCGCCCAAAGTCTGGCCCTTCCAGCGACCGACCCAGGTTCCGCGCTCGGCGGCGCGGGCGTCGTCCTGGTCGGGGATGACCTCGGCCGGCGTGCGCTCATAGGTGATGAAGTCCGGATCGGCGAACTGAGCCGCGAAGGCTTCGACGATGGCCCTCGCCCCGACGATCAGTCCGCCCTCGCCGCCGACCAGGTTGGCGTCGGCCGTGAAGAACGGCGCCAGCCGCCGCGCCTCATGGGCAGCAATCAATCTGTTGGTCAAGCGGCGGCGGGCGCGGATGGCGTCTTGTGTCGAGGGCATGGGCCCAGACTAGAACGCCGCCGACAGGAGGCCTAACGACGGCTGGCGGCGGCGCGCAGGTCGGCCAGCATGGCTGGGGTCAGGACCCAGGGCTCGATGAGATAGCGATAGGCCAGCCGGGCCGGTTGAGAGGCCAGACGGAACATCCACTCCAGGCCCAACCGCCCGATCCAGCGCGGGGCGGCGACCTGCACTCCGGCCTCGTAGTCGAAGGCGGCGCCGACGGGGAAGAAGACCCCCCGGCCGACGCGTCGTTGGTTGGCGGCGATCCAGGCTTCCTGCCGCGGCATGCCCATGCCCACCAGCACGATGTCCGGCCCGAACTCGGCGATCCGGCGCAGGACCGCGTGGTTCTCCAGCCCCTCGACATTGAAATAGCCGTGGTGCTCGCCCAGCTGCACGGTGGGATGGCGTTCGAGGATGGCCCTGCGGGCCGTCTCGCCAACGCCCGGCGCGCCGCCGACGTGGAACACCCGCCAGCCGCACTCGGCGGCCCGGGCCCAGAAGGCCTCGCGCCAGTCGAGGTAGGTCGAGCGGTGCTCGGAGCCGACATCGAGGCCAACCAGCCTGCCCCAGGCGATCAACGGCACGGAGTCGATCTGCACCAGGTCGGCGTCATCGAAGAAGCCGCGAAGTTCCGGCTTGGTCGCCAGCAGCGCCAGGCTGTGAAGGTTGTGGTTGGCGATTACCGCCGTGCCGCCGCCGGCCACAAAGGCCTCGGTCGCCGCCAACATGCCGGCGGGGGTCAGGGCATCGACCTCGCCGCCGAGGAGGCGAAGGCGATGGTTCTGTTGGGGCAGGGCGTGTTCCATGAAACGCCGGTATAAGCCCCGTCGCTTTCGGCCCGGTTAGGAGGCGTGGTTAAGAGTTTGCGACCTCGGGCGTGCTGCGCCTGAGGTCGGGTTCACTTGAACTTCAGCTTCAACCCCAGGATCACCGCCGACAACACCAGGCAGACGGCGTTCGACAGCACGATCGGCCAACTGCCGGCCAGGGCGCCATAGGTCGTCCAAAGGACAAACCCTGTCACCGTTAGCGCGAACATGTTCAAGGACACCGACGAGGCGTCCTTTTCTTTCCAGATCTTGAAAATCTGCGGCGTGAAACTGGTCATGGAGCAGATCGCCGCGCCGGTGCCCACGACGTTTATCCAGACCTTGTCCATGCCAGCCGAAACGCGGAGTCGCCCCCGCTGTTCCGCTGGGATTTAGAACATCATCCGGCCGGCGAGGCGCAGGTTGTATCGGTCCTCGCCCTCGGCGCTTTCCACATCGCCTTCGACAGCGACGTAGCTCATCGGCGTGCCCGCCTTCAGCGAGAAGCCAACGATAACCGCGCCGTCGCCCGGCTCGGTAGCCACCAGGGTGAAGGGGTTGCCGCCGTTGAAGCGGGCCGTGGTGTCGCCGATCTCGCCCGCCAGGTGCTGGCGGTAGCCGACGCGCAGTTCCGGACGCCACCAGTTGTCGCGGCCGAAGGTGGCGCCGAAGGCCAGTTCGGCGGCGGCCGACAGGCGGCTGCTGTTGCGGCCATCGACGCTCAGGCCCAGGCCGACATCGCCGTCCTCGTCGCGTTCACCCTCGGCCAGATAGATGTAGTCCAGGCTGACCTGCGGGCGGACGTAGAAGCGGCCGAAGCGGGCCTCGTAGGCGACCATGGCATTGGCCGAGCCGGTGAAGCCGCCCCAGCTTGCCTCGGTCTCGCGGATGATACCGGCGCTGGTGGTGCTGGCCGGGTCGATGAACCGGCGCTCGCCTTCGAACCAGCCATAGCCGGCCGCGCCGCGGGCCGCGAACAGCCAGCCGCCCATGTTGCGGCGCCAGTAGACGCCCGCTTCCAGCAAGGAAACGTTGGTCTGCTCGCCGACCTGGGCGACGTCATCCTTTTCCTCGGCGTTCATGTAGGCCAGCGTGGCGCCAAGCGCGCCGCCGTTTTCATCCATGCTCTCGTAGCCGGCGATGAAGCCGAAGGCCTTGGTTTCCGAGCCGATGGTGACGCCCGTGTCGCGCAGCACGCCGACATTGATTTCCTGCACCCAGACGCTGTCGGGGCCGTATTTCTGGCCCATGTCCGGACGGGTGGCGGTCAGGCGGAAGAGGGCCTGGGTGGAGTTGTCGAGCGCCGAGAAC
>JBKJSF010000239.1:0-9726 GCA_046595895.1 Caulobacter sp.
AGCGGGCAAGCAACAACAGAGCGGGTCCGGACGGATTCCGCGTCGGGAAGCATCCATCGTGCATCAGGCCGTCATCGCCGCCACCGGGCTGTTCACGCCCGAACAGAGCATTTCCAACGAAGAGCTGGTTATCGCCTTCAACCGCTTCGTCGAACTGCATAACGATCGCAATTCCGAGGCCATCGCGGCCGGTGAGGTCGAGGCCCTGGCCCCCTCCTCACCGGAGTTCATCGAGAAGGCTTCAGGCATCAAGGCCCGCTTCGTGATGGACAAGGCCGGCATCCTCGATCCGGAATTCATGACCCCGCGCCTCCCGGAACGCTCCAACGAGGAGCTGTCGGTGCTGGCCGAGATGGCGGTCAAGGCGGCCAAGGACGCCATCGCCGCCTGGGGCAAGGACGCCAGCCAGATCGACGCGGTGCTGTGCGCCGCCTCCAACATGCAGCGGGCCTATCCGGCCATGGCCATCGAGGTGCAGCAGGCGCTGGGGATCGAGGGTTTCGCCTTCGACATGAACGTCGCCTGTTCCAGCGCCACCTTCGGCATCAAGACGGCGGCCGACTTTATCGCCAGCGGCTCGGCGCGGGCGGTGCTGATGGTCAATCCGGAGATCTGCTCGGGCCACCTGAACTTCCGCGACCGCGACAGCCACTTCATCTTCGGCGACGTGGCCACCGCGGTGATCGTCGAGCGGGCCGAGGACACATCCGCCGGCCAGGGCTGGGAGATTCTTGGCACGCGGCTGAAGACGGTGTTCTCCAACAACATCCGCAACAACTTCGGCTTTCTGAACCGCGCAGCTCCGGACGGCATCGGGGCGAGGGACAAGCTGTTCGTACAGGAGGGCCGCAAGGTGTTCCGCGAGGTGGTGCCGATGGTCGCCGAGATGATCGTCGAGCATGCCGGCGACATCGGCGTCGATCCACATGGGCTCAAGCGGATGTGGCTGCACCAGGCCAACATCAACATGAACGAGATGATCGGCAAACGCGTGCTGGGCCGCGACCCCGAGCCCGGCGAGAACGTCATCATCCTCGACCATTACGCCAACACCAGCTCGGCCGGCTCGATTATCGCCTTCCACCTGCATCAGGGCGGTTTTGATCCGGGCGATACGGGCCTGATCTGCAGCTTCGGCGCCGGCTATTCGGCCGGCACGGTGTTTGTGCGGAAGCGCTAGCCCCTGCCCTCTTGCCAACCGCTGCAAGCCGGTCCCTCATGCCCGCCCACTGAATTCGAGGGCAGGCTAACTCATGGACATCGGCGTCTTTATCCCGATCGCCAACAACGGCTGGATCATGTCGGCGACCTCGCCGCAGTACATGCCGACGTTCGAGCTAAACAAGCAGGTGACGCTCAAGTCCGAGAAGTACGGGCTCGATTTCGCGCTCAGCATGATCAAGCTGCACGGCTTCGGCGGCGAGACCGAATTCTGGGACTACGCGCTGGAGAGCTTCACCCTAATGGCGGGGCTGGCGGCGGTGACGAGCAAGATCAAGCTCTACGCCTCGGTGCCGGTGCTGGCCATTCCGGCCCCCATCGCCGCGCGGATGGCGGTGACCATCGACTCGATCTCCAACGGCCGCTTCGGCATCAACATCGTCTCGGGCTGGCAGAAGGCCGAGTACGACCAGATGAGCATCTGGCCGGGCCAGGAGCATTTCCTGAACCGCTACGAGTTCTGCGCCGAGTACGTGACGGTGATGAAGGAGCTGTGGCGGGACGGAGAGTCCAACTTCAAGGGCCGCTTCCTGACCATGAACGACTGCAAGCTGCTGCCCAAGCCGCAGGTCGATATCAAGATCGTCTGCGCCGGCCAGAGCCAGACCGGCGTCGATTTCGCCGCCAAGCACGCCGACTACAACTTCTGCTTCGGCATGGGGCTGAACGAGCCGAAGAAGTGCGCCGAGGCGGTGCAGCGCAACGTCGATGCGGCCAAGAAGGCGGGGAGCAACACCGGCGCCCTGCTGCTGTTCATGATCATCGCCGACGAGACCGACGACGCGGCCATGGAGAAGTGGGAGACCTACAAGAAGGGGGCTGACCTCGACGCCATCGCCTGGATGAACCACCAGGGCGAGGCTGACCCGCGCGGGGCGCTGGACGTTTCGGCGATCTATATGAGCCGGCCGCCGTCGGCGATGAACCTCAACATCGGCACGCTGGTCGGCAGCTACGAAACCGTCGCCAGGCTGATGGACGAGATCGCCGAGGTCGAGGGCGCGGCCGGCGTGCTGCTGACTTTCGACGACTTCCTGGTCGGATTGGACCAGTTCGGCCAGCGCATCCAGCCGCTGATGAAGACGCGTCGGGACGTGGTGAGCGATGTCCTCCCTGCGTGATCGTCCGCAATCGATGGCGCAGGCGCGACCGGGAGCGGTGATGCTGCCGGCCCGGCCCGAGGCGGTGCCGATGAGTCCCACAGACACGGCGTTGATCGTCGTCGATATGCAGAACGCATACGCCTCGCCGCAGGGCTATCTCGACAAGGCCGGCTTCGACATCGGCGGGGCGGCGGCGGTGATCGGCCAGATCGCGCAGGCGACGGACGCGGCGCGGTCGGCCGGGGTCCAGGTGGTCTATTTCCAGAATGGCTGGGACCCCGACTACCTCGAGGCCGGCGGCGAGGGATCGCCCAACTGGTGGAAGTCGAACGCGCTGAAGACCATGCGCGAGAAGCCCGAGCTGGAGGGAAAGCTGCTGGCCAAGGGCGGCTGGGATTATGAGCTCGTCGAGGCGCTGAAACCTCACCCCGGCGACATCGTCATCCAGAAGCCGCGCTACAGCGCCTTCTTCAACACCTCGCTGGACTCGGTCTTGCGGGCGCGGGGCATCCGCAACCTGGTGTTTGCCGGGATCGCCACCAATGTCTGCGTGGAATCCACCCTGCGCGACGCGTTTCACCTGGAGTATTTCAGTGTGATGCTGGAGGACGCCGTCCACCAGGCGGGGCCGGCGTTTCTGCAGGAAGCCACCGTCTACAACGTCGAGACATTCTTCGGCTGGGTGAGTAACACCGCCGACTTTTGCGGGGCAATCCGCCAGGCCCCGCCCGCCTGAGAGCAACAAGGAAGACCCATGCCCAAGACCGTCATCACCCCACCCGGAACCGTCACCCCCATCGCCCCCTTCTCGCCCGGAACCTTGGCTGACGGCGTGGTCTACGTCTCCGGCACCCTGGCCTTCGACAAGGACAACAATGTCGCCCACGTCGGAGACGCCGAGGGCCAGACGCGGCAGGTTCTGGAAACCATCAAAACGGTGATCGAGACGGCCGGCGGGACCATGGACGACGTGACCATGAACCACATCTTCCTGAAGGACTGGGCCGACTACGCGGCGATGAACAAGGTCTATGCGGAGTATTTCCCGGGCGAGAAGCCGGCCCGGTTCTGCATCGTCTGCGGCCTGGTGCGGCCGGACTTCCTGGTCGAAATCGCCAGCATCGCCCACATCGGAAAATAGCCGCCAGTCGCGTCGCCGACCGACGTTCGACAACTTCTGGTTTTGCGCGCCGGTCTCCCGACAAGGCGAAGGGGCGCACCGGGGGGGTGGTGCGCCCCT
Organism: Caulobacter sp.; assembly: GCA_046595895.1. Lineage (GTDB taxonomy): Bacteria > Pseudomonadota > Alphaproteobacteria > Caulobacterales > Caulobacteraceae > Caulobacter. The sequence goes on from JBKJSF010000239.1 coordinate 3,565, forward strand.
TCTTTTTGTCAAGGCGCGGGGGGATGCGCCGTTGACGCCCGCCTTGGTCGGATTGGGGGGGACCCAGGCGGGATTCGAATTGGATGTCAGATCAGGACGTCGCTCCGCCCCCCAACGCCTTGTACCGTGTGTCTGAAGTTTGCGCCTTCACAAGCATGGCGCAACCAGTGCCGTCTCTGCGCTGTATCTGGTTCACCGGGCGTCTAGCAAGACCTGATAACCATCTAACCCCTGCTCGTGGCGGATTCTCGAGAGCAGTTCGGCGCCAGTCCCGGCGACCAAAGGGCGAGTGGTGGCTGTGACTCACCTGTCGAGCGATCTCGGTACGATCAGCGGATCGGAATTTTCTCCGAACGCGTACTGTCGTTATCGTCGAGCGTGATGTCACGATCGGCCTTTGCAACCCTAAGATTTGCGGACTCTGCACACCGGTGGAAATCCGCAGGCTGACGGCCAGGACGAGACTCCAGGGCCCAACCGTCCGGACGATCTCACTCCCAAGAAAAGTGAAACGGCCCCGGAGGCGAACCTCCGGGGCCAGGCAGTGTCGTCAGGAAGCATTATTCAGCCTAGTAGCGCCGGTAACCGTCATAGCGGTCGCGATCGTGGCCGTAGCCGTCATTGCGCACGTGCTGGCGGACGCGGAAGGCCAGGTTGTCGAGGCGCTGGTTGACGTCGGCGCGTTCCCAACGGTTCAGCCGGCCGTCATAGCGATAGCGGGCCTCGACGCGCTTGATCTCCCAAAGCTGCTCGCGCAGGCGGCGGGCTTCCCAGCGATTCAGCCGGCCGTTTTGTTCGGCGCGGGCGATGCGGTGTTGGAGCTGAGCCTGGCGTTCGTCAATCGAAGCGCCACGCTCATAGCCGCCGGCGTAGCCCCCACCGTAGCCATAGGGCTGAGCCGAGGCCGGCATGGCCAGGGCGGTGGTTCCAAGGGTCGCAGCAGCCGCGACCGCCATCAGCATCTTTTTCATGGTGGTCTCTCCATCTGGTAGGTTGCGCCGCCGGTGTGACAACGCTGAGATGGAGCTGAACATTTCGCTCCTGAAACGAACCTGAGACGTTCGTTGTCGGGCGTTCATGCAGATGAACGGGGCGGACCGTCGCCTTCTACCCCGCAGAGGCGCGAGAGCGTCGACGGCAGGGTTCAGAGATGTAATGGGAGAAGGTGTCGGCCGACCAAGCTTCCGATGCGGGGGGCTGGGGGGGCTGTTCAGGATCCGGACCGGGGCCGATCAGCCGACTAACCCACTCTGACCGCTTGGTGTGGCCATGGCTTGCCCGGATTAGGGCGGCAATTGGGCTTTTTCGTTATCGCTGAGACCAGCAGCCCGTTGTGGGGATACCACACCCTGCGCCAAATCAGCCACCGCGACGCCTCCGCCGATTGAGTCGGGCCGGTTTGAGCTCATAGTGGGCGAGAACGGCGTCCACATCGTGGTCGCCGGGGCGTGGGGCCCTCCGCGGCGCCTCCGGGACGTTTTACGTCCCGCGCGGATCATCAGAGGCGGCGAAGGCGGTCCCGATGGGCCGCCTTTTCTGCATCTGCGATATGGATCAGCTGATTTTCTTGCCGAGGTACTTCACCGCCAACGTAGCGGCGAAGCCGATCAGGCAGATGAAGAAGGCGATCTTGGCGATGGCCCCGGCGACATTGACGACGAAGCCCAGGATGCCCGCGATGATCATGACAACGAACAGGATTCCGGCGATTTTCAGCATTCTGCGCTAACGGGGCCGGAGCCATCAGGTTCCGGCCCCCTTTAGCCGTGTCAGGCGAGCGTGCGAACGCCCGGTTCCCGGTCCCAGAAGCGCTTGCCGCCAGCGGCGATGAAGTCCTTGCCGAGGCCGGTAACGCCCTCGTCCGGCTCCACCCCGGCCTTGTCCAGCAAGGGCTTGGCCGCTGTCGATGCGCCGATGGCCTTAAGGTGCCCGAAGGCGTCCATGACGAACTGTACGGCGGCGGCCTCCTTCAGGAGGGCGGCGCAGCCGGCTTCCGACAACACCACGGCAATGGCGTCGACCATGACTGAGGGCGTGCCGGCCAGCTGGCCGTCGACCGGAAGCAGGGAGCCATCTGACAGATTCGCGCCGCCGATCTTCGGCGCGATGATCATCGCCTTGCCGCCAGCCTTGGCGACCGCGCTGGTCACGGCCGTGACCTCGGCCGCATCGGAGCCGTCGGCGACCAGCACCCCGACCTTGCGGCCCTTCAGGGTGTGGAACTCCAGCGGCCCGCTGATGATGCGCAGGGCTGGCGAGGGGTCCATGTCCAACACCGGCGCCGCGGTCGGGTTGGCCTTGGGGAGTGGCATGTTGAGGCCGTCGGCCACGCGCTTGGCGAGGTCCGGATCGACGTTGATCAGGTTGCCCAGCATGCGGGTGCGGATGGCGGCGATATCGACCTTGGAAAGCTCGAACACCAGGGCGGAGGCCAGGTGGGCCTGTTCCGGGGCGTCGAGCGAGCGGAAGAACAGGCGGGCCTGGCTGTAGTGGTCGGCGAAGCTCTCGGGGCGGATGCGCAGCTTGTCGCCCTGCTCGTTGGCCTCGCCGGCCGGGAAGGTCTCGAAGCCGGTGACCGGGCATTCGCGCGGCCCGCCGATCTCGCCAAACTCGGCGAGAGTGTTGGGCTCATAGTTGGCGCGGCCCTTGGGCTGGGCCATCTGCATATGGCCGTCGCGCTGGAAGTTCATCACCGGGCATTTGGCCGCGTTGATCGGGATCTGGTGGAAGTTGGACGTCCCCAACCGGCTGTGCTGGGTGTCGAGGTAGCTGAACAGCCGCCCCTGCAGCAGCGGGTCGTTGGTGAAATCGACGCCGGGCACGATATTGCCAGGGCAATAGGCCACCTGTTCGGTCTCGGCGAAGAAGTTGTCCGGCCAGCGGTCGAGGACCATCCGGCCAATCGGACGGACCGGCAGCATCTCTTCCGGGATGATCTTGGTCGGGTCGAGGACGTCGAAGGGCAGGCTGTCGGCGAAGGCCTGATCGAAGGCCTGGATGCCCAGCTCCCATTCGGGGAAGTCGCCCGAGGTGATGGCCTCGAACAGGTCGCGGCGGTGGAAGTCCGGATCGGCTCCGGCGATCTTTACCGCCTCGTCCCAGACCGTCGACTGCAGGCCCTGCTTGGGCTTCCAGTGAAACTTGACGAAGGTCGAGGCGCCCTTGGCGTTGACCAGCCGGAAGGTGTGGACCCCGAAGCCCTGGATGGTGCGCAGGGAGCGCGGAATGGTGCGATCCGACATCGCCCACATGATCATATGGGTCGATTCCGGCATCAGGCTAATGAAGTCCCAGAAGGTGTCATGGGCGCTGGCTGCCTGCGGGAAGCCGCGATCAGCTTCCATCTTTACCGAATGGACGAGGTCGGGAAACTTCATGGCGTCCTGGATGAAGAAGACCGGGATGTTGTTGCCGACCAGGTCCCAGTTGCCTTCCTGGGTATAGAACTTGACCGCGAAGCCACGCACGTCGCGCGGCGTGTCCACCGATCCGGCCCCGCCGGCCACGGTGGAGAAGCGGGTGAACAGCGGCGTCTTCTCGCCGGCCCGCTGGAAGAGGTCGGCGCGGGTGATATCGGCCAGCGATTCATAGAGCTCGAAGAAGCCATGCGCCGCCGACCCTCGGGCATGGACGATGCGCTCCGGGATGCGCTCATGGTCGAAGTGGAAGATCTTTTCGCGCAGGACGAAGTCTTCCAGCAGGACCGGGCCGCGCGGGCCGCTCTTGAGTTGGTTCTGGTTGTCGGAGACGCGGATGCCCTGGTTGGTGGTCAGGTGCTCTGCGGTCTCGTGGTCGGCGGTCCTGGGCACATGCTGGTGGGTCTCCCCACCGGCGCCGCGATCGGTCTTGAAGCTGGAGTTGTCGGGCATGGGTACGCTCCCCGGGTTGCTGCTGGCGAACCAACGGCGTCGGGGCGAGGACGTTCCTCTAGCAACCGGCGGTTTTCAGGTGGTGCAGGGCGATGCCAACGCTGGTGGCGACATTGAGGGAGTCAAAGCCGGCCGACATCGGGATGCTGACGGCCTGGCAGCGGGCCAGCACGGCGTCCGGCAACCCGGGCCCCTCGGCCCCGGCCAGCAGCGCCACCCGAGGCGGAACGGTGAGGCGGGACAGCGAGGTTTCGCCGGCCGGACTGAGCGCAATCGGCTGCAGGTTTGCCGACTCCAGGAGGCCTAATAGGTCCTCGCCCTCGGCCAGGCGAGCAAACGGCGTCATCAGCACGCCGCCGACCGAGACGCGGATGGCCTTCCGGTACATGGGGTCACAGCAGTCGTCGTCCAGCAGCACCGCATTGACCCCGAAGGCCGCGGCGTTGCGGAACAGGCCGCCCATGTTGTCGTGGTTGGCGATGCCGACCAGGGCCAACACCAATGCGCGCTCCGGCACGGCGTCGAGCAGGGCCTGCGCCGAAGGCGGATCGCGCCGCCGGCCGATGGCCAGGATGCCCCGGTGCAGGTGGAAGCCGGCGATGGCGTCGAGCACCGCCTGGTCTGCGAGGTAGACCGGCGTGGTTTCCGACAGCAGCGCGAGGGAGGCGGCCAGCTTGGCCTGACGCCGGGGGTCGATCAGCACCGACACCGCCTCGAACCGCTCCGACCGCGCCAGCAGGTTCAGCACCACCTCCCCCTCGGCCACGAACAACCCCTGCCGGCCGACGAGGTCGCGCTCGCGGATGTCGCGGTAGGGCTCGACGCGCGGGTCGGCGGGATCGGTGATGGGGAAGAGGGTCACAAGGCTTCCATAGACCCTTCTCCCGCTCGCCGGGAGAAGGTGGCGGCCGAAGGCCGTCGGATGAGGGCAGCGCCGGCCGATGTGGGCGTTAAGGTTCTGGCGCTGATTGGCGCTGCTGCCAATCTTCCGCAGCCGGATGCTGCCCTCATCCGACCCCTCCGGGGGAAGGTCTTCTCCCGGCAAGCGGGAGAAGGATTCTCTAGGCCGGGACCCCATATTTCCGCCCCAACTCCGCCGTGACTTCCTCGAATTCCCGCACCGTATCGCGGATGATGTCGGCGACCGGCCGGACGCTGTCGATCCGCCCGGCGACCTGGCCCGACAGCGCAATCGATGCCTCCATGTCGCCGCCGAAGTAGAGCTTCAGGGCGTTGGCGAACTCGGCCATGACGCCGCCCTCGGGGGAGGCCTTTTCGTATTCGGTGGTCTTGGCGGTGCGCAGCGCGCGCAGCGCCGGTCCGGGGCCGAAGCGGTTGAGGAAGACGGTGTCGGTCTCCTTTGCGTCGATGATGGCGGTCTTCCAGTTCTCATGCACCGGCGACTCGGCGGCCGAGACCATGCGGGTGCCCATCTGCACCCCCTCGGCGCCGAGCGCGAAGGCCGCCCCCATGGTCCGGCCGTCCATAATGCCGCCGGCGGCGATGACCGGCACATCGACCTTGGAACAGACCAGCGGCAGCAGCACCATGGTCGCCACGTCGCGCGGGTTCTTGAAGCCGCCGCCCTCGCCGCCCTCGACGATCAGCCCGTCGACCCCGGCCTCGATGGCCTTAAGCGCCGCGCTCAGCGACGGCACCACATGGAAGACGGTCAGGCCGGCGGCCTTCAGCTGGCCGCAGTATTTGGCCGGGTCGCCGGCCGAGGTGGAGACGAACTTCACCCCCTGGTCGATGACGAACTGGACGATGCCCGGGTCACGCACGAAGGCCTGGGCGACGTTGACCCCGAACGGCTTGTCGGTCAGCTGGCGCATCTTGCCGATCTCGGCCCGCACCTCGTCGAGTTGGCCGGACGATGTCTCGATGATGCCCATGGCTCCGGCGTTCGACACCGCCGAGGCCAGCTGGCTGCGGGCGATCCAGCCCATCGGGGCCTGGACGATGGGGTACTGGACCCCGAGCAGCTCGGTGATGCGGTTGTTGATCATGGAGTCTTTCCTTCGGGTGTTGTCCCGCGCTTCACTGTGCGGAAGCCAAGATGGCTCTGGCCGGTGTCGGGGGGGCCCGGCTGGCGGGCGGCCGGGCGGTAGCGGAGGCAGAAGTTGTCGGCGCAGAGGTAGGAGCCGCCCTTGATCAGCCGCGCGCCGTCGCGGTAGCGGCCCGAGGTCCATTCCCAGACATTGCCCGACATGTCGTAGAGGCCATAGGCGCTGGGCGGGAAGCAGCCGACCGGCGCGGCGCGGGCCTTGTATCCGTCCTCGCCGGTGTCGAT
>JBKJSF010000099.1:0-28389 GCA_046595895.1 Caulobacter sp.
GCCCTCAACATGTTCGACATCGCCCAGCGCCAGGGCCTGCGCATCGACATCGAGGGCCTGTCCAGGGAACTGGGCGCGCCGGTGGTCACCACCGTGGCCACCCGCAAGCGCGGCATCGACGACCTGGTCGCCGCCGCCGAGGCGCTGCTGGTCGCCCATGCCGAGAACGCCAACGTCTGGCGCGAGCCGAGCGCGGCCGAGATCCGCGCCGCCCACGGCGAGGCCCAGCGCATCATGCGCACCTATGTGCGTCCAGCCGAGCGGCCCGACACCCTGACCGGCAAGGTCGATGCGGTGGTGCTGCATCCGGCCCTTGGCCTGGGCATCCTGTTCGCCATTCTGTTTCTGATGTTCCAGGCAGTGTTCACCTGGGCGACGCCGCTGGCCGACCTGCTGGAAGGCGGGGTGCTGGGACTGGGCGCCCTGGTCGCGAAGGTCATGCCCGATGGCCTGGCCCAGAGCCTGATCGTCGATGGCCTGATCGCCGGGGTCGGCAGCGTGGTCGTCTTCCTGCCGCAGATCCTGATCCTGTTCTTCTTCATCATCCTGCTGGAAGACACCGGCTACATGGCCCGGGCCGCCTTCCTGATGGACAAGCTGATGGGGGCGGCGGGGCTGCACGGCCGCACCTTCCTGCCGCTGCTGTCGAGCCTGGCCTGCGCCATTCCGGGCATCATGGCGACGAGGGTCATCGACCAGAAGCGTGACCGGCTGACCACGATTTTGGTGGCTCCGCTGATGACCTGTTCGGCCCGTATCCCGGTCTATGCCCTGATCATCGCCGCCCTGATCCCCAACACCCGCGTCTGGGGCTGGGTCAGCCTGCAGGGGCTGGTGATGTTCGGCCTCTACGCCACCGGCATCCTGTCGACGCTGATCGTCTCCTTCGTCATTCAGCGGCTGTTCTGGCGGACCCGCAGCGAGCCCTTCATGATGGAAATGCCGGCCTACAAGACGCCGGACGCCATGCAGGTGGCGCGGCAGCTCTGGCAGCGGGCCTATATCTTCATCGAGCGGGCCGGGCGCATCATCCTGCCGTTGATGGTGCTGGTCTGGGTGCTGTCGACCTTCCCCTATCCACCGGAAGGCGCCACCGGGCCGGCCATCGACCATAGCTTCGCCGGCATGATCGGCCACGCCATCCAGCCGTTCCTGGCGCCGATCGGCTTCAACTGGGAAATGTCGGTGGCGCTGATCCCCGGCATGGCGGCCCGCGAGGTCGCGGTGGCGACGCTGGGCACCATCTATTCGGTCGGCGATGTCGAGGGCTCCGGCCTGTCGGTGCTGGAGGGCATCGTCCGCACCCAATGGTCGCTGGCCACGGGCCTGAGTTTCCTGGCCTGGTATATCTTCGCTCCGCAGTGTGTGGCGACGCTGGGCGTGGTCAAGCGCGAGACCAACAGCTGGACCTGGCCGGCCGTGATGTTCTTCTACATGCTGGCCCTGGCCTATCTGGCCTCGTTCCTGACCTACAACGCCGCCAAGGCTCTGGGTTGGGCCTGACCGCAAAAAGGTCTGGATTGCGCGATGGAGAGGTGAGATCGCTCGCTCTCTACGCCTGAAGGAACCGCAAACTTGATCCGTTCGAAGCTGGTCGCCGCGATGGCGCTGATGATTGTCGCCTTGCTGGGCGCGCCGACGCTGGCGCAGGACGGCTCGAAGATCCCAGTCTTTTCCGAGGGCCGGACGCTGGGCGATCCCAAGGCCCCGGTGACCATTCAGGCCTATCTGTCGTTCGGCTGCTCGCACTGCATCGACTGGTACGCGACCGTCTTCCCCGAGCTGAAGCGCCGCTATGTCGACACGGGCAAGGTCCGGCTGGTGTTCGTGGAGTTCCGGGCCGGCCATGCCAACCTGGCCCAGGCCGGCGCCATAGCCGCCCGCTGCGCCCCGAAGGACAAATACTTCGCCGTCGCGGACGCCCTGTTCCGAACCCCGCCCAAGCTCCTCAAGGGCAAGGACGACCAGGATGACTACGGCCAGCAGCTGCTCGACACCGACGGCTGGGCCGAGACGGCGGTGGTGACAACCGGCATCGACATGAAGGCCTGGCGGGCTTGCGACCGGAAGGCCCAGCTGGTGGCGTTCGAGAGCCGCATGGAGAAGGCGATGGCGGAGTACCCCGGCTATGAAGGGGGCACGCCGGTCTTTCTGTTCAACGGCGAGCCAGGCGAAGCGGGCGAACTCGACTGGGCCGAATACAGCATCACTCGCGCCAGCAAGGCGGCCGGCAAGCCGCTGACCACCGCCGACAGCTACGACCTGTTTTGCGCCGGCGGCCTCACCCCGGCCGGCGGCGGCAAGCCGCAGGTGTTCGAACAGCGCTGGAGCCACAAGGGGGCGCTGTGGCGACTGACAAGGGGGCCGGCGAGCGACAAGGCGGCGGCAGCGGTGATGGAAGATGGGGCCCAGGTGCTGAGCGACGGTACGCGGTCCTACCTGCTGGATGGGCAGGGGAACCTGAAGCTGAAGGGCGGCGCGGGCGAGAGCCTGGACGCGGCCTGCGCGCAGATCGCGCCGACGCCGTTTCCGGGGTAGAAAAAGCCGGTCAGACCGGCAGGCACGCTCGTGTTAGAAATGGGTCCATGGCGGTTCAGATGAACATCACTGAGGCCAAGGGAAAACTCTATGACCTCGTTGCGCGCGCGGAGCGGGGGAGGAGGTCCTGCTCGCGCGCAACGGCAAGGCCGTGGCTAGGATCGTCCCCGGGGCGGTAGCGCCCAAGGGGCCTCGCAAGCTCGGTGTTTGAGAGCGTCTGGAGGGGTTTGAAGACCCCGATCTCTTTCGTCGGCCCGACCCCGAGATGCAAGCTTGGCTCGAGGCTTGGGAAAAAGCGCCGATCCGCCCGGAATAGGATGAAGGAGCAGCAGCTAGCGACCTGCCGGGTCCAGACCGTCGGGCCGCTACCGCGTCGGAACCGGCGTCTCGCCGCGGTAGTCGTAGAAGCCGCGGTTCGACTTGCGGCCCAGCCAGCCGGCCTCGACGTACTTCACCAGCAGCGGGCAGGGGCGGTACTTGGAGTCCGCCAGACCCTCGTGCAGCACGTTCATGATGCTCAGGACGGTATCCAGGCCGATGAAGTCGCCGAGCTCCAGCGGGCCCATCGGGTGGTTGGCGCCCAGCTTCATGGCGGTGTCGATGCTCTCCACCGTGCCGACGCCTTCGTACAGGGTGTAGATGGCCTCGTTGATCATCGGCACCAGCACGCGGTTGACGATGAAGGCCGGGAAGTCCTCGGCATTGGTGGTGGTCTTGCCCAGCGAGCGGGCGAAGTTGACCGCCGTCTCATAGGTGTCGACGTCGGTGGCGATGCCGCGGATGACCTCGACCAGCTTCATCAGCGGCACGGGGTTCATGAAGTGCAGGCCGATGAACCGCTCCGGCCGGTCGGTGGTCGAGGCCAGGCGGGTAATCGAGATGGATGAGGTGTTGGAGGCCAGCAGGGTGTGCTCGCCCAGGTGCGGCGCCAGGCTGCGGAAGATCGCCTTCTTGACGTCCTCGTCCTCGGTGGCCGCCTCGATGGCCAGGTCGGCCGCCCCGATCAGGGCGACGTCCTCGGTCGGCTTGATCAGCGCCATGGCGGGAGCCACGGCGGACGCGTCGATGATCCCACGCGCCGCCTGGCGGCTCATGTTGCGCTCGATGTTTTCCAGCGAGGTGGCGATCTTCGCCGGGTCGAGGTCGTGCAGACGCACCTCGTAGCCAGCCAGCGCACAGACGTGGGCGATACCAGAGCCCATCTGGCCGGCGCCGATCACGCCAACCGACTTGATTTGCGTCATCGACGACACCTTCAGGTTCTTGGCCACAGCGGCCCTCGGGTGGGGCCGTTCTATCCAGGTCGGCCCTTCTAGCACACCCGGCGTGGGGTTCGCCAAGTCTTTGCTGCAATGCAGCGAAAGCCCAGGCCAATTAGGGATTCAGAGCCCGCGCGGAGGCGCGTCCGATGTTACCAAGACTTAATGCCGCCGTCCGCATCCGTTCGCATGCCTGTGGCCCTCTACCCCTGTGTAGTCGGCGTGAAAGCGTCGGTGTTTTTCCTCCCCCGGAAGCAACAAGGACCTTGTCATGAACCGTATTCTCCCTCTCGCCGGCGCCCTGTTGATCGCTACCCTCGGCGTTTCCTCCGCCAACGCCAGCCCAGCTTCCGATGCCTGGGTCGCCAAGACCAAGGCCGCCCTGCAAGCCAGGGTCGAGGCCGCCGGCCTGGCCGACGACGGCAAGACCGTGAAGATCAAGCTGCGCCTCGGCTCGTCCGGCGCCGACTCTGTGCAGATCGCCGAAACCAGCGGCTCGTCTGACTTCGACACGGCGGTGAAGGGGGCCGCCAAGGCTGCCGACCTGGCCCGCACCCCCTCCGACCTGGTCGGCCGCACGGTGACCTTCACGCTGGGCCAGCCGTAAGCAACAAGCGCCGACGGCGGCCAAGGCCTCAGGCCAAGGTCGGCGCTTGAGCCGGGAGGGGATCTGGGATCCCCTCCCGGCTTTCTTTTTGAGTCCCGGCCTCGGCCAGCAGCCAGTCGCGCAGGGCCAGGATGCGCGGCAGCTTGGCGGCGTCGGCGCGCCAGAGGAAGTGATAGTCGGCATTGGTCCGCAGCTGGCCACTCAGCGGCCGCACCAGCCGGCCCTCGGCCAGCGGGTGGACGACCAGGAACTCCCGGGCCAGCGCAACGCCCAGTCCCTGAATCGCCGCGTCCACCAGGACCGCGGAGTCGTCGAATGACAGCCCGACGCGCTGCGGCGGGGGCTCCATACCCTGGGCGGCAAACCATAGGTCCCAACCGTAGTCGGTGTGGGTCAGCAGAGGTGTATGGACCAGATCCGCCGGGACGGTGATCGGGAAGCGCTCGAGAAAGGCCGGGCTGCAGACCGGGAACCAATGCTCCGTCATCAGGTGGACCTGCTCGGCCCCGGGCCAGGGACCCCGTCCATGGCGAATGGCGCAATCGACGCCGTCGCTCGTGAAATCGGACAACCGTTCGGACATCAACAGCTTCAACCCGCCGACCGCTTCAGGCAGGCGCGCCAGGCGGGGCGTCAGCCAGCGGCTGGCCATGGCGTGGACCGAGCTGAGCACCAGCGGCGTGGCCCGGCCGTGCGCCTCCGCCTCCGCCACACCATCGCTCAGGACGGCGATGGCCTTGCGCACCCGGGTCGCCAGCTGCACGGCGGCCGGCGTTGGCTCCATGCGATTGCCGCGGCGGACGAACAGGCAGAGGCCAAGCTCCGCCTCCAGTCGCCGAATCTGCTGGCTGACCGCGCCGTGGGTGACGAACAGCTCCTCGGCGGCGCGGCTGTAGCTCTTGTGACGGGCGGCCGCCTCAAGGGTGCGCAGGGCGATGAAGGGGGGCAGGCGGGCCATCCCGGCTTGTTAGCGCCGCTCACAACGCAGTGCAAAACCTATCGTTCGCGGAACGCCGGCCCGCGGCCCATATCTGTCTTCGCGGCGCCGCTCCTCCCCCAACCGCAATCGAAAGCTCGACACCCCATGACCAAATCTCATCTCCTCGTCTTCGCCGGCGCGGCCCTGCTGTCGGCCGCCAGTCTGACCCTCGCCCACGCCAGCCCCGCCTCCGACGCCTGGATCGCCCAAACCAAGGCGGCCTTCGCCGAAAGGATTGCCGCCGCCGGCCTGGATGACGATGGCAAGGCGGTCGCCCTCAAGCTAACCATCTCGGCCGGCCAGGGCGGCAACAGCCTTCGCGTGGTCGGCGCCAGCGGCTCTGGCGACTTTGACACCGCCGTCAAGGCAGCCGTGAAGGACGCCGAACTGAAGCGGCCGCCGCCCGAACTGGTCGGCCGCACCGTGACCTTCATCCTGGGCGACCCGGACGCCGGCCCCTCCGCCGCCGGGACCCGCTAGGGCGAAGCGCCGACGGGACGGACTCGGGCCCGTCCCGTCGGCAAATTCTTGGCCCGAAGCGATGACTCTGCCCGGACGCGGGCGAGAACGTCAGCCGACGGCGACGGCCGCGGGGTTTGCGCCAGCGGTCTCTTCGTCCAGGGCCGCCTCCATTGCGGCGATCAGGCGGCCGACCTCGATGGGCTTGGCGACGACATTGTCCATGCCAACGGCCATGTAGGACTGGACCTGGTCGCGCATGACATTGGCGGTCAACGCGATGATCGGAGTCCGCCGCCGGCCCGCCGCCGCCTCTTCAACTCGAATTGCCCGCGAGGCCGTGGCGCCGTCCATGACCGGCATCTGAATATCCATCAGGATGAGGTCCCAGTCCTGGCTGCGCCACGCCGCCAGCGCCTGTTGGCCGTCCGCGACCATGACGGGCTCGACGCCCACCTGCTGCAGCAGCGTCTGGAGCACGAGCTGATTGATCGGATTGTCCTCGGCGGCGAGGATCCGCAGCCGCCCCGCGTCGGTGACCTCGACCTCCCCAGCCGTGGGCTCCGAGGCGCCCCCGCCCGCTCGCAATCTTGGCAGCGGGAGCGCGACGGTGAAGGTCGACCCGCGCCCATCGGCGCTCTGAACGGAGATGTCTCCGCCCATCATGACGGCGAGTTCTCGGCAGATCGCCAGCCCGAGGCCCGTGCCCCCAAATCGACGCGTAACCGAAGTGTCGGCCTGGATGAATTTCTCGAACAGGCCTCCCAGCTGCTCTTCGCAGATCCCGATGCCTGTATCCGTGACCTGGATTGCCAGAATTTCGTTCCGGCGCTCGATTTCGACGGTGATCGAGCCCTGATGGGTGAACTTCACCGCATTGGCGATGAGGTTGTACAGCACCTGTCCGATGCGTTGTGAATCGCCGGAATAGACGCCTTGCGCCTCCGGCGAGACGCGCAGCGCGACCTTCAGCTGCTTTTCCGCCGCGTCTCCGGCGAAAATATCCAGAGCGGCCTGGGCCAGGCTCAGGATATCGACCTCTCCGATCTCAAGTTCGAGCTTGCCGGCCTCGATTTTCGACAGGTCGAGCACGCTGTTCAGCAGGGCCAGAAGGGATTGGCCGGACTTGCGGATGACATCGACCCGCTTGCGTTGGGCGGGGCTTAATCTGTCGCGTTCCATGGCCTGGACCATGCCGAGGACGCCGTTCAGGGGCGTCCGGATTTCGTGGCTCATGATGGTCAGGAATTCGCTCTTGGCCCGACTGCCCGCTTCCGCGCGCAGCAGCGCCTGGGTGAGTTCGATCTCGCCGCGCTTGCGATGAGTGGCGTTCTGTATGGCGCCGACGAGGGCCAGGGGCTTGCCCGCCTCATCGCTGATGAGTTCGGCCGATGCTGTCCCCCAGACCTCGCGGCCATCTCCGCGCTTGATGCGATATTCCGCTCGATAGGGGCCCTCGCCCGCTTCATACCTTGCCCAGGCGGCGGCCGTCGCCTCCCGATCCTCCGGTTCGACGAGACAGTAGGGATCTCGGGCGAAGCTTGAATAGGTCGGCGGCTGTTCGAAGAAGTCCTGCTCTGCCCCCAGGCCCGTCATGGTGCGATGCCGGTAGTCGATTTCATAAACGTACAGATCGGCGAGCCCGGTCGCGATCCTGAGGCGCCGCTCGGCGGCTTCGGAACGCGCCAGAGCTGACTTCAATGCCGCCATGGCCTCGATGGTGCGCTTGTTGGCGCGAAACCAGTCGCCCGAGGTCCTGTGCATACCGGCGGCGATCAGGGCCAGCGTCGCGCCCAGGCTCACGATGCCGACCAGCATGCCGCTGGCCGGCGCGAGTCCAAACACGGAGACCATGGCTATGGGGATCGCAAGGACCGCGGGGCCGGCGATGGCCGCGAAAAGCCGCCAGGAGGTCAGGCCGAACGAAACGCCCAGGGCGGTGAGGGAAATCGCCGTAACGGCGACGAAGGCGGCACCCGTCTGGCTGTGGGTCGCGACGGCATAGGCCAGGGGCGGCGCGACCCAGAGCGCCGTCCGCAGGAGAACCACCCAGCTCAATCGGGCCAGACCTCGGTTCGAGTCCATCTCGGCCGCCGACGGCAGCCAGGCGCGATAGGTCTTCTGAAGGAGCCAATCCGCCGCGCAAAGGCCTAGAGCCCAGACCAGCCCGAGCAGCGGCCCCCCGACCAGACCCAGGCCGAGCGCCGCGGCAATGTTGAAGACGACGTGGGCCCGCCAGGGGAACACCATGGCCGTCAACGCCATTTCATAGGGCGTGACATCCAGAATGATGTCGTCTTGCGGCTGTTCAGACACTTTCGACACCTCCGACCCCGACGCGGCTTTTGGAACGCGGAGGAGCTTGCGCTCCACCCATAGGCGCAGTTCGTTAAGCCACCTCCAACGGGGCGACCCCCGCGACATTCTGTCCTGTTTTAGGCTGGGCGCGGCCGAGGCGCCCCGTCCAGACTTCAATCATCCACCCCCTTGCATGAGCCATCCGCTTCGCCTATTTCTGTTATGACAGAAATAGGCGAAGCGCCATGCAGATCACCGCCGCCATGCGTCGCTACGTCCTCCACTGGGGCGAGATGGGCCAGCGCTGGGGGGTGAACCGCACCGTCGCCCAGATCCATGCCCTGCTCTACCTGGCCGAGACGCCGCGGAATGCCGAGCAGATCGTCGAAGCGCTCGGCGTCGCGCGGTCCAACGTCTCGACCAGCCTCAAGGAGCTGATGGGCTGGGACCTGATCCGGCTGGTCCATCTGGAGGGCGACCGGCGCGACCACTTCGTGGCCCGCACCGATCCCTGGGACATGCTCGAGTTGATCGTTGAGGGCCGCAAGCGCCGCGAGATCGACCCGACACTGGAGATGCTCAACGCCTGCGTGGCGGAGGCCGAGGCAGACAAGACCACCCCGGCCTATGCCCGCGAGCGGTTGAAGATCATGCAGGGTTTCATCGTTCAGCTGGACGGCTGGCATCGCCAGATGCGCGATGTGCCGAGGCCGACCCTGATCAAGCTGATCGCGCTGGGCGGGCGGATCGCCAAACTCATCGGACGCTAGGGAGAGGATGATGAGCGTGCTGGCGGGCTGGGTTGGAAGACAGGGTGTCCGGCCGGCGCTGTCGCCGCCAACCTGCCTCGACTTTCGCCGCCTGGTCGGCGAGGCCGCCTGGAGCCGTCTGCCGCTCGCGGTGCGTGAGCGCTTCGGTGTCCATCGCATCGGTGGGGAGGTGGTCTACCCCGGCGAGATGGTCGTCCGCGCCAGCAGCTTCGGTCGCTGGCTGGCCCAGGCCTGCCGCCTGATCGGCACGCCGCTGGCGCCTTGGACGGGTGAGGCGGTGCCGATGCGGGTGGTGGTGCGGATGGAAGCTCGCGGGGTGGTTTGGGATCGCTACTATCGGTTCCCCGGCCGGCCCGAGATGCTGGTCGGGTCGCGCAAGCAGTTGGGCCGGGCGGGCGAACTGCTGGAGGTGGCGCGCGGCGGCCTCGGCATGCGCTCGGAGGTCACGGTTGAGGACGGCGCCCTGCATTTCCGCGGCAAGGGCTATGTCTGGGTGCTCGGGCGACTGGTCATCCCCTTGCCTGGCCTGCTGACGCCGGGCGCGGCCCATGTGGTGCATGAGGATCTGGGGGACGGACGGTTCCGGTTTGCAATGCGGTTTGTCCATCCGTGGTTCGGAGAGACGGTGTTTCAGGAAGGGGTGTTCGTCGATCCCTGAAACGAACTGGCCGGCTAGCGGCTCATCCAGGGCTTGGATTTCGACGAGCTGTGGGCCGCCGCCGCCTGCTCGCGCTGGAACTTGCCGCCACGCGGCGGTTTCGGCTTGGCGTCGATGGCCGCCTTCTTCAGGCGCATGGCCTTCTGGATGGGGGTCTCGTCCGACGCAACGGGCGACGGAACGGGCGACGGAACGGGCGACGGAATGGGCGGATCGTCGGTCATGATCTCCAGATAGGCACAGCTTCCCCTTTAGACCACCCGTTAACCGCCCTCTTCGACGGTTGGGTAACCAGACGGGCGCATTCTCGCCGCTCGGGAGGGGTATGCCCGATGTCCGACAGAAGCGCCTTCTGGGCTCATGTTCGAAACCTGGCGATCATCGTGGTGATCGCCCTGGCTCTGCACAATCTCTGGCCCGTGTGGTTCCCCAGCGCGCCGCGACCCTGGAATGGCCTGGTCGGCGCCGCTGTCCGGACGCTCGGATTCTAGATCAGCGGCGAAAGGCTCACAGCCCGAGCACCAGCCTGGCCATCAGGTCGCGCTGAATCTGGTTGGAGCCGCCGTAGATCGAGGCGGCGCGGTTGTTGAGATAGCGGGGCATGGCGACCAGGCTGTGGGCCGGGCCGACCGGATCGACGTTGGCGCCGGGCAATCGAGATTCCGGCTGGTGCACGGCGGCGTAGTGGTTGGCGATGTCGATGGCGAGCTCGTCGATGTGCTGCATGGTCTCGGTGCTCTGCACTTTCAGCATCGAGGAGGCGGGGCCGGGGTTTTCGCCGGCCGACAGGGCGGTCATCACCCGGTGCTCGGTCATCTCCACCGCCTCGACGGCGATCTCCGCGGCGGCCAGACGGAGACGGAAGTAGGGATCGGTCATCAGCGGCTCGCCGTCGTCGCCCGTTTCGGCCAGGGCCATGGCGCGCAGTCGGCCGAGCGAGACCTTCAGGCCCGGGGCGGAACTGCCGCCGCGCTCGAACTCCAGCAAGTACTTGGCTACCGTCCAGCCCTGATTTTCCTCGCCCAGCCGGCCGGACTTGGGGACCCGGACGTTGTCGAAGAAGACCTGGTTGACCTCATGCTCGCCGGCCAGGGTGATGATCGGGGCGACCTCGATGCCGGGCGTGTCCATTTCCAGCAGCAGGAAGGTGATGCCGGCCTGCGGCTTGCCGTCGAACTTCGTGCGCACCAGGCAGAACATGCGGTTGGCGAAGTGGGCGTGGGTGGTCCAGATTTTCGAGCCGTTGAGGATGTAGTCGTCGCCGTCCCCATCACTGACGGGGTCGGCGCGCATCTGCAAAGAGGCGAGATCGGAGCCGCTGCCGGGTTCGCTGTAGCCCTGGCACCAGTAGTCCTCACCGGCCAGGATGCGCGGCAGGTAGAAGGCGCGCTGCTCTGGCGTGCCGTAACGCATGATACAGGGGCCGACCATCCTCAGCCCCATGGGCGACAGCCCCGGCGCGCCGGCCCGGGCGCATTCTGCCGAGAAGATGTAGCGCTGCATGTCGTCCCAGCCGGCGCCGCCGTATTCCACCGGCCAGGCCGGAGCGACCCAGCCCTTGGCGTGCAGGATGCGCTGCCAGGCGATCGACCATTCCTTGTCGGTGAAGACGCTGGTGGTCAGGGAGCCGGCCCGCCGCAGCAGCGGGGAGAGGCTTTCGGCAAGGAAGGCGCGGACCTCGTCCCGAAAGGCGATGTCGCGGGGGCTGAGGTCGAGGTCCATCGGCGGGCTCCGGAGTTTGGCGGGCGCACCCTCTCAGCCGTGCGCCAATTGGGCAACCGTGACGCGGCGGCAAGGGCGGTCAGGCGACCTGGGTCGCCGTGCCGGCCACCATGTACCAGGTGACGATCAGTCCGCAGATCAGGGCGCCCGGCAGAGCGCTGCCGGTGCGCCGCCAGGCGAAGGTCGAGATGATGGCGGCGGCGGCCAGAACCGGCACGAACTGGATGGCGATGACCGTGGTCAGGGGATCGAAGTCGGTGGGCAACCGGCCGGTGGCGAAGAACAGCCCGTAGTCGATGACCAGGAACAGCAGGAAGCCGCCGGCCATTGCGGCGATGGCGGTCAGGTACTGGGCCATGGCGCCGTCGCCCTGAACGGAGTGGCGGCGGTGCAGGGCGGTCAGGCTGACCCAGAAGAAGGCGGTCAGCGGCAGGAGGTAGATGAGGGCGATCATCGCCTGGCGCGGGCTGAACAATTTCAGCGCCACGACCCAGAAGCGGAAGTCGACGAGGAACAGTCGGTCGACGATGACCAGCGACAGGTAGCCGACGGCGCTGACCGCGAGGGCGATGAGGACGGCAGGCAGGAGGATGCTCCGCCGTGGCGTGGCCTCGGGGCGCTTGCCGAACAAGCCGATGAGCAAGGTGATGGCGAGGTTGATCAGGGCCCAGAGGACCACCTGGGTGGTGACGGTCTGCGGCAGGGCGGCGCTTGGCTTGACGAAGAGAGTCACGGCGATGAAGGCCGGGAAGTAGGTCATCACCGGGATCAGGGCGGTCACCGCCAGGCGTGGCCACCAGCCGCCGGTGCGGCTGGCTCCCGGGGCCGGGGCGCCGCGCAGGGCTGCGAACAGCGGCAGCTCAAGGAGAACCGCAAAGCTCCCGAGCAGCAGGACGACGAAGCCGATCAGGGCGATGCCCGTGCCGGCTTCCTTCCACATCCAGATCTGGTCGCCGGGCGGGCGGGGCGTGCCGCCGTCCAGCGTCTGGCCGAACCAGTCGAGGCTGGCGGCGACAGCGGCCGGTGAAATGTGGTCGCCCGGGTGGGTGGTGGCCGGGGTGTAGAGCCGGCGGGCCGTGCCGGCGGCGATGTCCCCATAGACGCGGCCGGTCTCAAGGGGCTCGGCGGACCCGAACAGGGCCTTGGCCTTGGCGCTGGTCCCGACATCGACGGCGCGGGGCGGGCCCCACATCAGCTTGGCGAACTCGTCGTAGCGGCTGAACACCAGGGCGGTGTTGCGCGGCCAGGCCGGCGTGCCGTCCTTGGCGAACGGGGCGCCGGTGGAGGAGCCTTCGAGGACGACGGCTCTGTAGGCGTCCGGCATGGTCGCAGCGGCGGCAAGCACGGTCCAGCCGCCCATGCTGTGGCCTTCGAGGCCGATGTTGGCCTTGTCGACGGTGGTGAGGCCGCGCAGGTAGTTCAGGCCGTCCGGGCCGCCGAAACCGTTCGAAAAGGCAGCCCCGCCGCTGTAGCCGTGGCCGGTCTGGTCGAGGGCCAGGACGACATAGCCGCGACGGGCGTATTCGATGGCGAAGGCGCTCTGGGTCTCGCGGCTGTTGATGTAGCCGTGGACGGCGAGGATGCCGGGAGCCGGAGTCCGCGCCGTGGCGGTTGGGGGCGTGTAGAGCAGGCCGCTCATGGTCACCCCGCCGGTCCCGGCGAAGCGCACATCCTCGACCTTGATCCCGCCGCTGGTCTGGATGGCTGCGGCCAGCCACGAGCCCCCGAGGATCAGCGCCCAGCCGATCGCGAACAGCAGCCAACTCTTGCGCATCGTTGTTTTCCCCGTGCCGTCGGCGTCGTGGCCGATGGTCTATTGGGGGAAAGTTTCACACTGTGCGGGCGCCGGGGCAATCATTGGTGAAATTGACAATCGTAGATCAAGCTGTAGCCTGGGCATTGGATGGAGGCCTCATGGGCAGGGTCGGCAAACTGACGGCATGGCTGGTGACGGCGCTCGCCGTCGCGGCGGCGGGGTGCGACGGTGACCGCGGCCCCCTCGGGGAAATGACCTCGGAACGTCAGGCGACGGCCCGCCTGGAGGATTTGCTGCGAACGGCGGCGACCTATCACCTGCCGATGTTCGAGGGCGAGGGGCGGTTGCCGGCCCTGGGCGACACCCACTGCATCCTGCGCCGTAGCCGGGCGGTCGAGGTTGAGGGTGTGGCGATGGTGATGACGGCCGTGTTCGCAGCGCCGGACAAGGCCTGCCTGAAGCCTGGAGCCCTGGAGCTCAACCTCTGGCGCGCCGAGACCTCGCCGGACGACAACGGTGAACGCCTGGCACATGGCGAGGGACCAGATCGGCAGTTTGGATTTGGACACTATCTCGGCCCGATGCGCCTTGTCGGCGACGTGGTGTTCCCGCGCGAACCGAACGCCATCGACGAGGCGGCGCGCGTCCGGGTCGTCGATGACCGGCTCAAGGCCCTAGTCGCCACGCCGCCGTTTGCCGCCCGGCGGCTGCCGCTTTGGAGGGAGGATGCGCTGGCGCCGGTGTTGGCGCCTGAACTGACATTCACCCCGCTGGTCGATCGTCAGACCTATGAGGCGGTGCGAGCCGGTCCGGGCATGGTCATGTGCTGGAAGGTCGAGGAGACAGAACTGCGATGCGTCACCGAGGCGCCGAGGCGGCGACCCTCCGACCTGACGCTGTTCAGCGTTCACGGCTTCAACGATTTCCGGTCACAATGGGAGACCCAGGCGGTGAACAGGCTGTTGACCGGCCGGTGAGCGTCGACGGCCAGTCGCCCCGCTAGAGCCGAACCTCGATCCAATCCTTCACCCCCAGCTCGATCTCGTCGAGGTTCGCCCCTGGCCCCTGCCGATCGACCACCAGGAAATCGCTGACCTCGCCGAGGGCCAGGGAATAATGGTGCCAGGTGCCGGCGGCGTAGTTCACGCCCTGGGAGCCGGCGGCCAGGAAGACCTCGATCCTGGCGGGGTCGAACTCGCCGGCCGGGGCGACGGCGACGAGGTAGGGGCGGCCATTCAGGGGCATGAAGGCCTGGCTGCCGTCGGGGTGGCGCTCCATGATCTTCAGGATCAAGGCAGGCAGCGGCGTCGAGCGGAAGATGCTGAGGATGACCTCGCCATCCTTCGCCGTCGCGTGGCCGAGAGCGTGGTAGCGGGTCGTGGCGCCGTAGTTGATCGGGTAGTGGTGCGCCTCGTCGCGCACCGAGATGACCTCGCCGTAGGGGGCGAAGGCTTCGGGGGTCAGGGGCCTGGGGCGGACGGTTCTCATTTCTCGCCGGCCTTGATCCAGGCGCCGAGACTGGCGCGTTCGGCCTCGGTCATGCCGGTCTCGTTGCCGAGCGGCATGGAGTGGTTGGCGACGGCGCGGTCGTAGATGCGCGGGGCGTAGCTGCGGATCTGTTCGGGGGTGTCGTAGGCGACGCCGTTCGGCGGGGCGGTGAAGCCGCGATGGGTCGGGGTGGCCGAGTGGCAGGTCTGGCAGTGCTTGCCGATCATCGCCTGGACCTGCGGGAAGCTGGCGGGGGCGACGCCGGCCTCGGCCGGCTTGGGGGTGGTGAGCAGGGCGAAGAACATAACTCCGACGAAGAGGACGATGCCGTTGACCAGGATCATGGGGTTGGTTCGGCCGGCGTTCTTCTCGTTGAAGAAGTGGCGGATGACGGCGCCGGAGAGCCCGATGCCGGCAATCAGCGCCCAGTTCAGCGGATGGTCGGTGACCATCGGATAGTGGTTGGAGACCATCAGGAACAGGACCGCCAGGGTCATGTAGTTGTTGTGGACGCTGCGCAGCTTGCCCTTTTTGCCCAAGGCCGGATCGACGGGCTGCCCGCCCAGCATGGCGGCCACGATCTTGCGCTGGTTGGGGATGATGACGAGGAAGACGTTGCCGACCATCGCCGTGCCGATCAGCGCCCCCATGTGGATGAAGGCGCCGCGGTTGCTGAAGATGTGGGTCAGGCCAAAGGCGGCGGCGACCAGCACGGCGAACCAGACCACGGCGAACAGCCGGACCCGGTGGGCGAGGAACCGGCACAGGGTGTCGTAGACGAACCAGCCAGCGATGAGGAAGCCGGCGCCAATGCCGATGGCCTGCCAGGGGGTGAGGGCCAGCTTGGCGGGGTCGATCAGATAGACGCTGGCGCCGGCGTAGTAGATCAGGGTCAGCAGCAGGATGCCGGAGAGCCAGGTGGTGTAGGCCTCCCATTTGAACCAGTGCAGCTCGGCCGGCATGTCCGGCGGGGCCGAGAGGTACTTGCGCTTGTGGTAGAAGCCGCCGCCATGCACGGCCCACAAGTCGCCCTGCACGCCCTTGGGGGTGTCCGGGCCAGCGCGCAGGCTGCTGTCCAGCCACATGAAGTAGAAGGACGAGCCGATCCAGGCGATGCCGGCGATGACATGTAGCCAGCGGGTGGCCATGTTGGCCCAGGCGAGGATGTCCGCCCCCATCGTCTAGTCCTCTGCCGCTGGGTCGTTGATGACACGAACCTGAGTGACGTCTTCGGTAGCGTCGGCGATGAGCCGAACCTGAGCGCCATTGGCGAAGCTCAGGGTGACGACGGTGGCGGCCTCGCCGATGTCGGTCTCGATGCCGGTGATGACCTGGCCGCGCACGCTGGCGATATCGTCCAGGACGGTGGAGGCTCCGTCGCCCTCGGCGTCATGAGCCTGGGGCGCCGGCCGGCCGGGACGCCAGAAGACCAGCCCGCAATCGAAGCAGAGCTGGGTCCATCCGCCGGGGGTTCGGATCAGGGTCTCGTTGGCCTCGTCGATGATCCGGTCGTCTTCGACAAAGACGGTGCAGACCAGCTGTTCGCAGACCTGGCCAAGCAGCGGGGCCGGATCGCCGACGACGTTCATGTCGGCGGGTAAGCCGGTGTGGATCGGCGCCAGCATCACGCCGCCACGTCCACGATCTGGAGCAGCTGGGCGGCCACCGACACCGCAATGACTTCCGGCGTCTTGCTCTTCAAGCCCGGAATGCCGATCGGGCAGATCAGATCGGCTGCCTCGACGCCGTCATCCCTCAGCCTGCGGAGGAAGCGAACCTTCTTGGTCTGCGATCCGATCAGGCCAACGTATCGCGGGCCCGCCGACAAGGCGGCGCGGGTCAGCTGGTAGTCGAGGTCGTGGTTGTGGGTGAGGATCAGGACGAGGTCGCCTGAGGCCGCCCGGGCGGCCACTTCGATGAGGCGGGCCTCGTCCTGAATGGCGACGCCGGGGCCGGCCGCTTCGGGGCGGCTGTCATGCCAGTCGAGGCGGAACGGCAGGGGGGTGAATGCGCGGGCGATGGCTTGGCCGACGTGGCCGGCGCCGAACAGCAGCAGGCGCGGGCGGCTGGTGTCGATGCGTTCGATCAGGGCGTTGCCTTCGGACAGGGTCGGGCGGCGGCCGGGGAGCGGGGCGCCGGCGACGTCGATCATGGTGATGGCGCCGACCCACTGGGTCTCGTCGGTGAAGAAGGCGCGGGTCAGGCGGGATCCACAGACGCGGGCTTCCAGGGCGTAGGGTCGGCCGGCGGCCTCCGCCCGGGCGGCGGGTTCGAGCCAGGCGCGGCTAGCTTCGTCGAGGCGTTCCAGCAGAAGGCGGACGTGGCCGCCGCAGCATTGCTGCAGGAAGGGACCGAGGGGGTAGTCCTGCATCGCCCAGCTGCGATCCGACTGGCCGAGCAGGCGGCGGGCCTGCTGGGTGGCGCGGAATTCGAGATGGCCGCCGCCGATGGTGCCTGACTGGCCAGCGGCGGTAACCAGCATGCGGGTCCCGGCGTCGCGCGGGGTCGAGCCCTCGGCGGCCACGACGGTGACCAGGGCCAGGGGTTCGCCGCGGACCACCGCGCCGAGGGCTTGGGCCGCCCAGGTCATCGCAGCCCTGCCCGGCGGCGGACGTCGTCCACGGCCATCAGGATGCGTTCGGGCGTGGCCGGGGCGTCGAGGTTGGGCATCACCCTGTGGTCGGCGGCGGCGGCCACGGCGTCGGTCAAGGCGGAGAAGACGCTGATCGCCAGCATCAGGGGCGGCTCGCCGACCGCCTTGGAGCGGTGGATGGTGTTTTCCGGGTTGGGCTGGTCCCAGAGGTCGATGTTGAGGACCGGCGGGCGGTCAGAGCAGGCCGGGATCTTGTAGGTCGAGGGGGCGTGGGTCTTGAGGGCGCCCTGTGCGTCCCAGACCAGTTCCTCGGTGGTCAGCCAGCCCATGCCCTGGATGAAGCCGCCCTCGATCTGGCCAAGGTCGATGGCCGGGTTCAGCGAGGCGCCGCAGTCGTGCAGGATGTCGGCCCGAAGGCAGCGGTTCTCGCCGGTCAGGGTGTCGATGGCGACCTCGGAACAGGCGGCGCCCCAGGCGTAGTAGAAGAACGGCCGGCCCTGATGAGTGGCCCGGTCATAGTGAATTTTCGGGGTCCTGTAGAAGCCGGCGGCCGACAGGCTGATGCGGTTGAACCAGGCGCGGCGGGCCAGTTCGGTGAAGCTGAGGACCTCGTCGCCGGCGTGGACGTTGCCGCCTTCGAAGCGCACGGCCGAGGCCTCGACCTTGAACTCCTCGGCCATGAAGGCGGCCAGCCGGGCCTTGATCTGATTGGCCGCATCGAGCGCCGCCATGCCGTTGAGGTCGCTGCCGGAGCTGGCGGCGGTGGCGCTGGTGTTGGGCACCTTGTCGGTGGCGGTGGCGGTGATCTTCACGCGTTCGAGCTCGATGCCGAAGGTCTGGGCGACGACCTGGGCGACCTTGAGATAGAGGCCCTGACCCATCTCCGTGCCGCCGTGGTTGAGCATCACCGAACCGTCCGTATAGACATGGATCAGGGCGCCGGCCTGGTTGAGGTGGGTGGCGGTGAAGCTGATGCCGAACTTCACCGGCGTCAGGGCCAGGCCGCGCTTCAAGGTGGGATTGGCGGTGTTCCAGGCGTTGATGGCGGCGCGGCGGCGGCGGTAGTCGCTGGTGGCCTCGAGCCGCTCGATCAGGGCCAGGGCCGGCGAGTGATCGACCGTCTGGCCATAGGGGGTCTGATCGCCGGCCACGCCGTAGAGATTGGCCTTGCGGACATCCAGCGGGTCCTTTCCGAGCGACAGGGCGATGGCGTCGATGGCTCGCTCGATGGGAACCATGCCCTGCGGGCCGCCGAAGCCGCGGAAGGCGGTGTTGGAGACGGTGTTGGTCTTGAAGCGGTGGGAGACGATCTCGGCAGCCTGCAGCGCGTAGGCGTTGTCGCTGTGGAACATGGCCCGGTCGTTGATGGCCTTGGAGAGGTCGGCGCTGTAGCCGCAGCGGCTGGCGTGCTCGACGGCGTAGCCGGCCAGGCGGCCGCCCTCATCGAAGCCGACGTCCCACGCGGTCTCGAAGTCGTGGCGCTTGCCGGTCATCACCATGTCGTCGTCGCGGTCGAGGCGGACCTTGGCGGGGCGGCCGGTGCGGGTGGCGATGAGGGCGGCGGCGGCGGCGAACAGGGCCGGCTGGCTCTCCTTGCCGCCGAAGCCGCCACCCATGCGGCGGACGCTGACGGTGACGCTGTGGTCGGGGACGCCCAGCACCTTGGCGATGTTGTGCTGCACCTCGGTCGGGTGCTGGGTCGAGCACCAGACGTGGACGTCGCCGTCCTCGCCTGGGGTGGCGAGGGAGATCTGGCCCTCGAGGTAGAAGTGGTCCTGGCCGCCGATGGCGATCTGGCCGGACAGACGGTGCGGGGCGGCGGCAATGGCGGCCGGGGCGTCGCCCAGCCGCATCGCTTGCGCGTCCTCGATCACCGAGCCGGCGGCGCGGGCGGCGGTGATGTCGAGGAGGGCGGGCAGGTCTTCGTAGGTAATGTGGGCGAGGTCGGCGGCGGCGCGGGCCTGGCTAAGCGTCTCGGCGGCGACGGCGAACAGCGACTGGCCGACGTACTGGACCAGGCCGTCGGCGAACAGCGGGTCGTCGCCGAACACCGGGCTGACGTCGTTCTTGCCGGGGATGTCGGCGGCGCAGATGACATCGACGACGCCGGGCGCGGCGCGGACGTCCCACAGGTCCATGTCGAGGACGCGGGCATGGGCGCGGGGGCTCATGGCCATGAAGACGTGGAGCAGGCCCACGGGCTCGGGCAGGTCGTCGATGTAGGCAGCCGAGCCGGCGACATGCTTTTCGGC
Organism: Caulobacter sp.; assembly: GCA_046595895.1. Taxonomy (GTDB): domain Bacteria; phylum Pseudomonadota; class Alphaproteobacteria; order Caulobacterales; family Caulobacteraceae; genus Caulobacter. The sequence goes on from JBKJSF010000099.1 coordinate 19,380, forward strand.
GCTGTCGTGCTTGAGGGGGCGGTGGACCATCCCATCAAGAGGGGGGCCGGGTAGTGGAGGGGCGCCGGCGTCAGGCATCGACGGGCTCCAGGGTCAGGACGCTGAGGCTGCCGGTGTGGAGCTTGCGCAGCAGGTTCTGGGCGGCGGCCAGGCGGTAGGCGGCGCTGGCCCGCATGTCGTCGATGGGCTGGAAGTCCTCGGCGAGGGCTGCGGCGGCGGCCTCGATGGTTTCATCCGTCCACGGACGACCGGTGAGGGCCGCTTCGCAAGACGCGGCGCGTTTGGGGGTGGCGGCCATGCCGCCGAAGGCGACGCGGGCCTCGCCGACGACGCCGCCCTCGATGGCCAGGGAGAAGGCGCCGCAGACGGCGGAGATGTCCTGGTCGAAGCGTTTGGAGAGCTTGTAGATCGCCACCCGGCGGCCGGGGTCCGGCCTGGGGACGATGATGGTCTCGATGAACTCGCCTGGCCGGCGGTCCTGCTTGCCGTAGGCGAGGAAGTAGTCTTCGAGCGGCAGGACACGGACGCCGTCGAAGGAGCGTAGGGTGATGCTGGCGCCGAGCGCGATCAGGGCCGGGGGCATGTCGCCAATCGGCGAGCCGTTGCCGATGTTGCCGCCGACCGTGCCGCTGTTGCGGACCTGGACCGAGCCCAGGCGGCGGACCAGTTCGCCGAGGTCGGGATGCAGCGCGCTGAGGGCCGGCAGGGCGTCGCTGTAGCGGACGGCCGAGCCGAGGGTCAGGCCGTCCTCGGTCTCGGTGATCTGTTGCAGCTCCGGGATGGCGCCCAGCCAGACGATGATCGGCAGTTGGCGATGCTGTTTGGTGACCCAGAGGCCGACATCGGTGGCGCCGGAGAGCAGGGTGACGGCGCCGCTGTCGCCGGCCATCTTCAGGTCGGCCGCGAGCTGCTGGACCGTGCGGGGGGCGAACCAGTGGAGGTTCTTGCGCTGGATGATGAGGGGTTCGTCCTGAGCCAGCTCGCGCAGGGCGGCGACGAGGTCGGCCTCGTCCTCCGCTGGGGCAACAACGGCGTTGGCGGCGGCGACGATGGGACCGTAGCCGGTGCAGCGGCAGAGGTTGCCGGCCAGGCTGTCGTTGACCGGCGGCGGGCTGGCTTCGCGGCCGCGCACCCAGAGGCTCATGACGAAGCCGGGGGTGCAGAAGCCGCACTGGCTGGCGTGGTGCTCGACCATGGCGGTCTGGACAGGGTGCTTAGCCCCGAGGCTCTCGACGGTCTTCAGCGCCTTGCCGTCGAGCATGGGGGCGAAGAGGATGCAGGCGTTGACGGCGCGCCATTTGACACGGTCCCCGTCGAGGTCGCCCAGGGCCACGGTGCAGGCCCCGCAGTCGCCCTCGGCGCAGCCTTCCTTGGTGCCCGTGCGCCGCAGGTCGTAGCGCAACAGGTTGAGCACCGTCGTGGTCGGGTCGATGTCCTTCAGCTCGACCGTCTCGCCGTCCAGGATGAAGCGGACCGTGTCGCGCATCAGCTGCCCCGGTAGGTGGAATAGCCGAACGGCGAGACCAGCAGCGGCACATGGTAGTGGGCGGTGGTGTCGGCGACACAGAAGTCGATGCCGACCGTCTCCAGGAACGCCGGGTCGGGCAGAACCATACCGGCGTTGCGGAAATAGGCGCCGATCTCGAACTCCAGGCGATAGGTCCCGACGGTGATGGTTTCGGCCGTCAGCAGGGGCGCGTCGCAGCGGCCGTCGGCGTTGGTGCGGCTGTTGGCCAGGACCTGGCCGTCGCGGATCAGGCGCAGGGCCACCCCGGCGGCCGGGCGGCCGTGGGTGGTATCGAGGACGTGGGTCGTCAGACCGGTCATGGACGCTCCAATCGCCGCCGGAACGCGGCGGAGCAGGCCAGAATTCTCTCTTGAGGCGCCGAATGCAACCGTTGTGGCCCGCGAGGCGACGCCAAGCCTTGACGTTGGGCGCCCCGGGGGCCTCGAATGGGCGTCCCATGAGCGACAGCTATCCCAAAGACTATCCAAGAAATCTGATCGGCTATGGCCGAAACCCGCCGCACCCGCGCTGGCCGGGCGGAGCCCGCATCGCCGTGCAGGTGGTGCTGAACTATGAGGAGGGCGGCGAGCGCTGCCTGCTGCACGGCGACGACGAGGCCGAGACCTTCCTGTCGGACATGATCAATCCGGGTCCCGTGGCAGACCGGCACATCAGCATGGAGTCGATCTACGAGTACGGTTCGCGGGCCGGGGTCTGGCGGCTGTTGCGATTGTTCGAGCGTTATGATGTGCCGCTGACGGTGTTCGGCGTGGCCATGGCTCTGGAGCGCAACCCGGCCGTGGTCGAGGCCTTTCTTGAGGCCGGGCACGAGATCGCCAGCCACGGCTGGCGGTGGATCAACTATCAGGCCGTGCCGGAGGATGTGGAACGCGAGCACATGGCCCGGGCCATCGAAATCCACCGCCGGCTGACAGGGGAGCGGCCGCTGGGCTGGTATGTCGGGCGGACCAGTCCCAACTCGCGGCGCATCGCGGCGGAGGAGGGCGGCTTCCTCTATGACGCCGACGACTATTCGGACGACCTGCCGTTCTGGACGGCGGAGGCGGGCAGGCCGCACCTGATCGTGCCCTACAGCCTGGAGGCCAACGACATGCGGTTCTCCGGCACGGGGCTGAACACCGGCGAGCAGTTCTTCAGCTATCTGAAGGACGCTTTCGATGTGCTCTACGCCGAAGGCGAGACGGCGCCGAAGATGATGTCGATCGGCCTTCACTGCCGCATCGTCGGGCGCCCGGGCAAGATGGCGGGCCTGGAGCGGTTCCTGAAGTACGCGCTCGGCCACAGGCACGTCTGGTTCGCCCGCCGCATCGAGATCGCCCGCCACTGGCTTGAGACCCACCCGCATGGCTGAGGTCGATTTCACCAGCCGGTTCGGGGCGGTTTACGAGAACAGTCCCTGGGTCGCCGACGGGGTCTGGGCGCATGCGACGCAGCTGAACACCGCCGAGGCGATGGCGGCGGCCATGGCCGAGGTGGTCGATACGGCCACCGATGAGAAGAAGCTGGCGCTGATCCGGGCCCACCCGCAGCTGGCCAGCCGGGCCAGGATGGCCGACGCCTCGGTGAAGGAGCAATCGGGCGCCGGGCTGGACCAGTGCACGCCGGAAGAGTTCGCCGCCTTCCAGCGCCTCAACGCCGCCTACAACGAACGCTTCGGCTTTCCCTTCATCGTGGCCGTGAAGGGCATGAGCCGGGCCGAGATCCTGGCCGCCTTCGAGCAGCGCCTGGCCAATGATCCGGCCACGGAGTTCGCAGCGGCCATCGCCCAGATCCACCGCATCGCCCGCTTCCGCCTGGACGAGCTCTTCAAGGACCTTTCGTGACCCATCCCTACGCCGGCCTGATCGACCTGGCCCAGCCGCGCCTGGGCGGAGCGGTGGTCTACGCCACCGACGACTTCTTCGCCGACAAGAGCAGGATGATCGATCCGGCCGAGCCGGTCTTCATCCCCGGCAAGTACGACGACAACGGCAAGTGGATGGACGGCTGGGAAAGCCGCCGCAAGCGCGTCCCCGGCCACGACTGGGCGATCGTGCGGCTGGGCGCGCCGGGCCGGATCGCCGGCTTCGAGATCGACACCCGCAACTTCACCGGCAACTATCCGCCAGGCGCCTCGGTCGAGGCCTGCGTTTCGGAGGCGCAGGTTCCGGGCGAGGACGCCGACTGGACCCTCCTGGTTCCGCAGATCGACCTGCAGGGCGACGACCGCCGCTTCGTCAACGCCGTGCACGAGGGGGTCTGGACCCATGTCAGGCTGAACATCTTCCCGGACGGCGGCGTGGCGCGCTTTCGCATCTTCGGGACCATCGACAAGGACTGGTCGAAGGTGGCGGCCGATGCGGTGCTCGACCTGCTGGCCATGGAGAACGGCGGCCGCGGCCTGATCGCCAACGACGAACACTTCGGCCGGGTCGAGAACCTGACCGCGCCCGGCCGGGGCAGGGACATGGGCGACGGCTGGGAAACCCGCCGCCGCCGCGAGCCCGGGCACGACTGGGCGGTGCTGGAACTGGGCCATGCCGGGTTGATCGAGGAGATCGTCGTCGACACCGCCCACTTCAAGGGCAACTACCCCGATCGCTGCTCGATCCAGGCGACGCTGGAGGCGCACGGCACGGTGGCGGAGATCGCGGCGGCGGCAGTGGGCTGGCCGGTGCTGCTGCCGGAGGTGAAGCTGTCGATGGACCACATCCACGTGTTCAAGGACGAGATCGCGAAGCTGGGGCCGGTGAAGTTCGTGCGGCTGAACATCTATCCGGACGGCGGGGTCAGCCGGCTGCGGATGAAGGGGAGGGTGGCTTGAAACTCTGGCTGACGGCAATGGCGGTCGCCCTGGCATTCGTGGGCTCGGCCCAGGCGGCGGAGCTGTCCTGCGACGAAGCCTTGTCGCGTGTGGACACCTTCGGGCGGCTGCGCTGGAAGGACCCGGTCAAGGCGCCGCCGGCCTGGGCGGTCGAGGTCGAATGCCAGTTCGAATGCTATTTCGCCGAACCGGAAGGCACGCACTACGCGCTGGGCGATGGTTTCATAATGGACAAGGAACTGCCGGCGGGAACCGCCACGGCCTGGCCGTGGGGGTTGGCCGCCAATGACGGGCCGGCCGAGGCGAAGGCCAAGCTGGCCCGGCTGCTGCCCGGCCCGCCGCTGGCGGTCGCCCCGGATGAGCCGACGGTCTATTTCCTCAACATCGCCGACTGCATGGTCTGGATCGAGGTGACCTTCGAGGGCGAGCGCGGCATCAAGGCGGTGAGCCTGAACGCCCAGCCCTAGTTTTCAAAAGCCGATCGCATCGCACCAAATCCTCCTGGATCGCGATTGCCTCGACGCGACCGGTGGCGACAAGCCCGCGACCGTCCAGTCGCTCCCAGCCTTTGATCCCGACCACGAGATAGCCGTCATGCGCATCGACGCGCAGGAAGAGGACGGCGTGGGTCAGATAACTGTCCCTAAAATAGGTGTGGCCGATCCTGACGGCTTCGATCCGGTCCGGCAGCTTGCCGCCGCCATAGACCTTCTCGACGTCGATTTCCCAGCGGAACTCACCATTCCAGCCGTCGCCGAGCGAGGCCCGATAGTGTTGCCTGGGAACGGTAGCAAGGACGGCGAGGTCGTAGCAGGCGTCGCCTTGCTCGGCCTCAACGGTGGCTGAAGCCGTCGCCGGCAGCGCCAGCAGGGTGAAGCAGGCAACGGCAAGAGTAGCGACGCGCATGTTGAGGGCTCCCCGTTTGTCGGACAGGCTGCGCTCGACGGAGATTAAACGTCAAGCTGCCAGCCCGCCCCGGCGGAGGATGAAGCCGACGATTTCGTCGACGCCCTTCAGCCGGGTGAGGTCGCTCATCACCGTAGGCCGCATCCCGCGCTGGACCCTGGCGTCGCCTTCCATCACCGAGAGATCGGCCCCGACATAGGGCGCCAGGTCGGTCTTGTTGATGATCAGGAGGTCGCTGCGGGTGATGGCCGGGCCGCCCTTGCGGGGGATCTTCTCGCCCTGGCAGACGCTGACGACATAGAGGGTCAGGTCGGCGAGATCGGGGCTGAAGGTGGCGGCCAGGTTGTCGCCGCCGCTCTCGATGAAGATGATGTCGAGGCCCGGGTGGCGCTGGTTCATCTCCTCGATGGCGCGCAGGTTGATTGAGGCGTCCTCGCGGATGGCAGTATGCGGACAGCCTCCCGTTTCGACGCCCATGATGCGGTCTTCGGGCAGGGCCTGCAGGCGGTTGAGGATCAGGGCGTCTTCGCGGGTGTAGATGTCGTTGGTGATGACGGCGAGCGAGTAACGGTCCCGCATGGCCTTGCAGAGCTTCTCGGTCAGGGTGGTCTTGCCGCTGCCGACCGGGCCGCCGATGCCGACTCGCAGGGGGCCGTTGCGGCTCATGAGATGAACAGCCGGACGTGCTGGGTTTCGTGGCGCATGGAGGCGATGTCGCTCATCAGGGCGCTAGCTCCGAGGTCGTCCAGCGACGAGGCAGCGGCGCGGGCGGCGGTTGCAAGGACGAGGGGTTCGAGCGTGGCGAGCACGGCGACGCCATCGGTCTGGCCAAGCGGTACGGCGCGCAGGGCGATGCTGGTCAGGTTGGAGCCGAAGGCGTGGAGCCAGGCGGTCAGGGTCGGCTCCAGTGGCACATCGTGGGCGGCCGCGGTCGCGCCGACGGCGATGCAGTAGGGGGTCGGGTCGCCGTATGGCGGGAGGAGGCCGGACGGGCGCCAAGCGCGGGCGGCGGTGAGGAAGGCAGCGCCTTGGCTGAGGGACTCGCGGCGGCGTTCGAGGGAGGGGGCCATGGCGTTGGCAAGTTCCGTGACGTCGGCGAGGCGGGGAGGGTCGGCGGTGGTGGAGGCCCGCCAGGCTTCTGTGAGCAGGACGGCGTCCGTCCAGCCCGAGCCGTGGGCGATCAGGGCGGCGATCCAGGCCTGGAGACTGGCGCGGTCGTGCACGGCGCCGGCGTGGATGGCCTGTTCGAGGCCGTGGGAATAGCTGAAGGCGCCGACCGGGAAGGACGGCGACAGCCAGGTGAGGAGTTTGAGGAGGGCGCTAGTGCTCATGGGCCTGGTGAGCCCCGCCGTAGGCGCCGCCTTCGGGATCGAACCTCGCGGTCACGCGGCGCACATGGGCGCCGAGATGCTCCAGCATGTGGGCGATGACGTGGTCGTAGCGGATCAGCAGGCGCGTGCCATCGATCTGGGTCGCCAGGTGGCGGTTGCCGAGGTGCCAGGCGAGTTGGAGGAGGTGTTCGGGGGAATGGGCGGTGACTTCGAGGAGGTCCTCGGGGGCGGCGAGGATTTCGAGAATGCGGCCGTCGTCGAGCTGAAGGCCGTCGCCGTGTTTGAGCTGCACGGCGGCCGGCTCGTCGAGCAGGGCGTCGATGCCCAGGTGGTCGCTGGTCAGCACGACGCGGCGGCGGTGGCGGCCATCCTGGTCGAGGGTGACGTGGTCGGCGGCAACCGACCAGGTTCCAGCGGGAAGGATTTGGGTGACTTGGCGCATCAGAACAGGAAATACCGTTGGGCCATCGGCAGGACGGTGGCGGGTTCGCAGGTGAGCAGCTGGCCGTCGGCGCGGACCTCGTAGGTCTCCGGATCGACCTCGATGTGCGGCAGGGCGTCGTTGTGGATCATGTCGGCCTTGGAGAGGCCGCCCCGCAAGTTCTCGACGGCGACCAGCTGCTTGTCCGTGCCGATGCGGCCACGCAGGCCCCCGTCCAGCGCCGCCCTGGAGGTGAAGACCACGGAGGATCGGGTCAGGGCCTTGCCCAGCGCCCCGAACATCGGCCGGTAGTGGACCGGCTGGGGCGTCGGGATGGAGGCGCCCGGATCGCCCATCGGCGCGGCGACGATGGAGCCGCCGAGCAGGATGAGGTCCGGCTTGACCCCGAAGAAGGCCGGGTCCCAGAGCACCAGGTCGGCCCGCTTGCCGACCTCGACGCTGCCGATATGGCGGCTGACCCCTTGGGCGATGGCCGGGTTGATGGTGTATTTGGCGATGTAGCGTTTGACCCGGATGTTGTCGGCGGCGCCATCGCCGGGCAGCGGCCCCCGTTGGCGCTTCATCTTGTCGGCGGTCTGCCAGGTGCGGATCAGGACTTCGCCGACCCGGCCCATGGCCTGGCTGTCGCTGGAGATGATCGAGAAGGCCCCCAGGTCGTGCAGGATGTCCTCGGCGGCGATGGTCTCGCGGCGGATGCGGCTTTCGGCGAAGGCGATGTCTTCCGGGATCGACGGGTCGAGGTGGTGGCAGACCATCAGCATGTCGAGATGCTCGGCCAGGGTATTGACCGTGTACGGACGGGTCGGGTTGGTCGAGCTGGGGATGACGTTGGCCAGACCGCAGACCTTGATGATGTCCGGCGCATGGCCGCCGCCGGCCCCCTCGGTGTGGAAGGCGTGGATGGTGCGGCCACGGATGGCGGCGATGGTGTCCTCGACGAAGCCGGACTCGTTCAGCGTATCGGTATGGATCATCACCTGCACATCGTAGGCGTCGGCGACGGTCAGGCAGTTGTCGATGGCGGCCGGCGTCGTGCCCCAGTCCTCATGCAGTTTCAGCGAACAGGCGCCGGCGAGGATCTGTTCCTCCAGCCCGCCGGGCAGGCTGGCGTTGCCCTTGCCGCTGAAGGCCAGGTTCATCGGCAGGCCGTCGGCGGCCTCGATCATCCGCTGCAGATGCCAGGGGCCGGGGGTGGCGGTGGTCGCCTTGGTCCCGGTGGCCGGCCCCGTGCCGCCGCCCAGCATGCAGGTCACCCCGCTCATCAGGGCGTCCTCGACCTGTTGCGGGCAGATGTAGTGGATGTGGGCGTCCATGGCCCCGGCGGTGAGAATCTTGCCCTCGCCGGCGATGGCTTCGGTGCCCGGGCCGACGATGATGGTCACGCCCGGCTGGGTGTCGGGGTTGCCGGCCTTGCCGATGGCGGCGATCAGCCCGTCCTTCAGCGCGACATCGGCCTTCACGATCCCCCAGTGGTCGACGATCAGCACATTCGTGATGACCGTATCGACGGCGCCCTGGGCGCGGGTCTGCTGGCTCTGCCCCATGCCGTCGCGGATCACCTTGCCGCCGCCGAACTTCACCTCCTCGCCGTAGGTGGTGAAGTCCTTCTCGACCTCGACGAAGAGCTCGGTGTCTGCCAGGCGCACCCGGTCGCCAGTCGTGGGCCCGAACATGTCGGCGTAGAGGGCGCGGCTGATGCGAGCCATCTACAGGTCTCCCATGACCGCTTGGCGGAAGCCGTAGACGCGGCGGTGGCCAAGGATAGGGACCAGGGTCACCTCGCGGGTCTGGCCAGGCTCGAAGCGCACAGCCGTGCCGGCGGCGATGTCGAGTCGCCAGCCGCGGGTGGCGTCGCGGTCGAAGCTGAGGGCCGGGTTGGTCTCGAAGAAGTGGTAGTGGCTGCCGACCTGCACCGGCCGATCGCCGGTGTTGGCCACCTCAAGGGTGATGCGCGGCGCGCCGGCGTTCAGCTCGATGTCGCCCTCCACGGTGATCACTTC
>JBKJSF010000097.1:0-47660 GCA_046595895.1 Caulobacter sp.
GACGAAGGGGCGCTCAATCGCGACCGCGAAACGCTGCGCCCACCGTCCGATCATGACGCGACATGCCCCCACTCAGGGTTCCGGTCATACCGAACCCCTAATCGGAGGGAACGTAAAGCGCAGCCTTAGGTTCCCTCCGCCTCAGGAGCCGAGGATCAGCGCGGCGCCATCCGGATCGCGCCGTCCAGACGGACGTCTTCGCCGTTGAAATAGCCGTTGGTGATCATGGTCAGCGCCAGCTGGGCGTAGTCGTCGGCCTGGCCCAGGCGCTTGGGGAAGGGCACGGAGTTGGCCAGGGCCTGCTTCACCGCCTCCGGGGCGCCGCGCATCAGCGGGGTGTCGAAGATGCCGGGGAGGATGGTGTTGACCCGAATGCCCTCGCTGGCCAGGTCCCGGGCGATGGGCAGGGTCATCCCCACCACGCCGCCCTTGGAGGCCGAATAGGCCGCCTGGCCCATCTGGCCGTCCTCGGCCGCTACGGACGCTGTGTTGACGATGGCGCCGCGCTCGCCGTCTTCCAGCGGCTCCAGGGTCAGCATGCCGGCCGCCGACTTGGCGATGCAGCGGAAGGTGCCGATCAGGTTGATCTGGATGATCATGTCGAAGTGGGCCAGCGGGAAGTGCTTGATGGCCCCGGTGGTCTTGTCGCGGCCGGCGGTCTTGGCGGCGTTGCCGGTGCCGGCGCAGTTGACCAGAATCCGCTCCTGGCCGTTGGCGGCGCGGGCCTTGACGAAGCCGGCGTCGACCTCATCGTCGCTGGTGACGTTGACAGCGCAGAAGGTGACGCCCAGTTCTTTCTCGAGAGCCTCACCCCGATCCTGCTGGCGGTCGAGATCGAAGATGGCGACCTTGACGCCCTGGGCGACCAGGGCGCGGACGGTGGCTTCGCCAAGGCCGGAGGCGCCGCCGGTGACAACGGCGGAAATGGAACTATCGAGTTTCATGGACGTCTCCCATCGAGATCGTGTTGTATTAAGTGTTTCGAGGAGAGGGTTTAGTCCTGTGAGCGCGAAAGCCAAGCCGTCACCCGACGTCAATCCGCCAAAGAAAAGGCCGACCAGGATTATCGATCGGTCGAAGGCGCTCGTCCCCGAGACGCTGCGGGTCAACGAAATACGGGTTCGCGAGGGCTTCTGGCCCAAGGTCCGCAAGGTGGCCGCCAAGGTGCCCTTCCTCGACGACGTGCTCAGCGTCTGGTGGTGCGCCCGCGACCCCGAGACCCCGCTGGCCGCCAAGGGCCTGATGATGGCCGCCCTGGCCTATTTCGTCCTGCCGACAGACGTCATCCCGGATGTCCTGGCCGGCGTCGGCTTCACCGACGACGCGGCGGTGATCGCGGCCTTGCTGGCGGTGGTCGGCAAGAACGTGAAGGACCGGCACCGGGCGGCGGCGCGGAAATTCCTGCGTCCGGACGACGAATAAAGGCGTTTGACAATTATAATAAATTAATATCGTAATCTCTTCCTGTCCGAAGGAAGACGCCATGGCCTACGCCGCCACGCCAGCCGCGACGCCGGGTGCGGACGTCCCGGCTCCCGCCGAACAGGGCAAGGCCCCACCGGTCATCGACAGCCATGGCGGCAAGTTGACGCCAGTGACGGGCTACATGATTGAGCCTGTAGCCAACGTTCTCGTCCTGGTCGCCCTTGCCGCCCTGCTCGCTCGGAGCCTGTGGGGAGGTCGAAAAGCGCCGCCTCTTCGGCGCGCTACGGCCCGCGCGGCGCCAGGGCTACTGCTGGCGCTCGCGACCGCCTGGGTTCTTGTCTCCTCGCTGGGAGCCCCGGACTTTCCGCAGCTGGCCATCTACGACCATACCCAGAGGGTCTGGCGCACCTGCCTCCTCGCGGTCGTCGGACTGGGCCTGATCAGCGACCTCTTTGCGGTTGGAGACCTGATCCAGCGACGGCCGGCCTGGGCCTTGGCGGCGGCAGCCGGCACCCTGATCAGCCTGATCGTCGGTGTCCTGCTGACACCGGCCGTGATGACGGATCAGGCGATCCTCTGGCAGCCGGCCGCGATGCTCATCGGAGTCCTGCTGGCCGTGCCGACTCTTTGGCTGCGCAGGCGGGTGAGTGACGGTCGCTTTGCAGTCATCATCAACCTTCCGGTTGTCGCAGTCTTGGCCATGTGGACCGTTCTCTGGCCGTCGGAGTCCGCGAATCTGCTTCTGTGGCTGGCAATCGGTCTGTTCACGCCGCTCGTCGTCGCGACCCAATTGTCCAGCTCCGCCGAGCGTCCGAATGAGGGGAAGCCAACGAACGGGTCGGGTTGGTTCTGGGTATGGTTTTGGCGATGGCTGTTCGTAGTGGCCGGCCTCTCCGAGTTTGTCGGTTAAGGCAGCCCTGTCGTTGCAACCTTGACGCCACCCCCGGCGCACCGTCTCCTCCCTCAATCCGGGCAGGAGGACGGGGCATGGTCGTCAACGGCGGCACCTTCGCCCTCATCGTCTCGCTGACGGCCGGGCTGATCTACGGCTTGGGGTTCGCCGGCAAGCCGCCGTCGGCGCTGCGGACCATCGTCAAGATGATGGCGGTCGGGGCGTTGGCCCTGTTCGGCCTGTGGATGTGGCTGGGCGACGCCAGCCTGACGCAGGACGCCGCCGACCCCCGCTTCGCCGCCTTCCTCACCAGCACCCGCTGGATCGGCGGGGCGTCGGCCGTTGGCCTGACCCTTTGCGCCATCGGCGACGGGTATCTGGCCGGCGATCCCAAACGCTGGCTGCTGCCCGGGCTGGTCGCCTTCCTGCTCGGCCACGTCGCCTATGTCGTCATGTTCCTGCTGCCGGTTCCGGGTCCCTGGGGCGAGCCGACGCTCGGCCTGGCCGGCTGGATCGTCGCCGGCTTCGTGGTCGCCGCCGCCCTGTGGATGCTGCGCTGGCTGTGGGGGTCGCTCGGCGACATGCGCTGGCCGGTGGTCGCCTATGTCGTGGTCATCACCGCCATGGTCGTGGCCAGCCTGACCGTCTCGCGGCAGGGCGCCCACCTGGCCGTGGCGGCGCTGCTGTTCATGGCCTCCGACGCCATCCTGGCCGCCGACATGTTCAAGGGGGTGAAGCTGTTCGGCTCGCCGCGACTGACCGTCTGGGCCATCTGGTTCCTGTATTTCGGCTCTCAGCTGCTGTTCGCCGACCGCTTCCTGTCGCTGTGGATCTCCTCACGGCTCTAGTTTGCCGGCTGATCCAGTTCCCGTTCCTTCATCTCCCGGGCCAGCTTGCCGGCCCGCTGCTCGCGCCAGGTGATGACCAGGGTCGAGGCCACGACGATGGCGGCGCCCATCAGGGTGGTCCAGGTCGGCACCTCGGAGAAGACCACGAAGCCGACAAACGCGGTGAATACCAGCCGGGTGTAGTCGATCGGGGCCATGGCGGCGGCGTCGCCGATCTGCATGCCCTTGATGTAGCAGCCCTGGGTGATGATCCCGAGGACGCCCATCAGGCAGAGCAGCAGAAAGTCCGGCCAGGTCGGCCAGGCCCAGACGAACAGGGCCGGCGGAATGGAGAAGGCCACCCCCAGCACCGCCGCATAGACCAGCAGCACGAAGGGGCTGTGGTCGCGGGTCATCACCTTCATGCCGGTGATGGTCATGGCGAACAGGGCCGCCGAACCGAGGGCCGCGAACTGGGCCATGCCGAAGCCGTGGCCGCCGCTCGCGAACCCCGGGGCCAGCATGACGCAGACTCCGGCGAAACCGACCAGGGCGGCGCCAATCCGCCAGACCCCGAGGCTTTCGCGCAGGATGAAGAAGGCCAGCGGCACCAGCCACAGGGTGCGGGTGAAGCTCAGCGCATTGGCCTCGGCCAGCGGCAGCTTCTGGAAGGCGTAGAAGCTGAGGATCATGGCCACCGTGCCGGCGCCAGAGCGGAACAGCAGGATGCCCAGCCGCGTGGTGCGGAAGGCCCCCTTCACGTCCCGCAGGATCATCGGCAGCAGGACCACCAGCCCCGCGGCCGAGCGGTAGAAGGTCTGCAGGGCGGCGTCATAGTTGGAGCCGAGCAGCTTGATCATGCTGGTCATGGCCGTGAAGGCGATGGCCGAGGCCAGCATCCACAGGGCGCCGCGAAGATTGGGCGTCAGGCCCCGATAGGCGGCGCGGGCCCGGTCCCGGGCTCCAAGCGCCGGCAGCTCCTCGGGCATCAGACGCCAGGGCCCATCTAGGCCTGCTGGGCCAACACGGCGGCGCGCATCTGTTGCGCCTGCTCGGGCGTGATGCCCAGCGCCTCGAGGATCGGCGAGCCGACGTTGGGGTCCCAGCTGCCACGGCCGCCGATGGTGATGCCGCCATCGACGACGATGTGGGTGCCGGTGACGAACACAGCGTCGTCGGACGCCAGATAGAGGGCGGCGCGCGCGATGTCGTCGGGGGCTCCGGACTTGGGGATCGGCTGCACCTTGTGGCCGATCTCGGCGACCTGGGCGGCCATCTGGTCGGCCACTTCCCGGGGCAGGCCGAAGCTGGCCCCGAAGATGGAGGTGGCGATCAGGCCCGGGCAGATGGCGTTGACGCGGATCTTCTGCGGCGACAGCTCGGCGGCGGCGCAGCGGCTCATGTGGATGACAGCGCATTTGGCGGCGCTGTAGGCAATCGGACCGAAACCGGCCTGCAGGCCGGCGATCGAGGCGGTGTTGATGATGCTGCCGCCGCCGCGCGCCTGCATAAGCGGAAGGGCGTGTTTCATGCCCAGCGCCGGTCCGCGCACCAGAAGGGCGAAGGTGGCGTCCCAGCCGTCGGCGTCCATGTCGGCGACGCCCGTCGTCGTGCCGCCGTGGCCGGCGTTGTTGAACAGGATGTCGAGACCGCCGAAGGCGCTGTCGGCCAGGCCGATGGCCCTGGCCACGTCGGCCTCGCTGGTCACGTCGCAATGGGCGTAGCGGACGGTATCGGGGAAACGCTTCTCGAGCATCGCCCCCTTCTCGTCCTGCAGGTCGGCGGCGACGACGCGGGCCCCCTCGGCCACGAACAGCTCAACCGCCCCCAACCCGATCCCCGACACCCCGCCGGTGATGACGGCGACCTTCCCCTCAAGCCTTCCGGCCATGCCTTGTCCTTCCCGTACTGTTTATTGGACCTGCCCGGACCCGGCCGGGCAGGCCTTCCGTCCTGCTATTCGGTGACGACCACGACCTTGCCCATGGCCTTGCGGTCGGCAAGGTGGGCGATGGCGTCGCCGGCCCGTTCGAGGCTGAAGGTTTCGGAGACGTAGGGCTTGATCTTCCCCTCGGCGTACATGGCCATCAGCTGCTTGACGTTCTCCTGGTGGCCCTTGGGATCGCGGGCGACGGCGGCCCCCCAGAAGACGCCGACGATGTCGCAGCTCTTGAGCAGGGTCAGGTTCAACGGCACCTTGGGGATGCCGGCCGGGAAGCCGATGACCAGGAAGCGGCCGCCCCAGCCGGCGGCGCGGATGGTCGCCTCGGCATAGTCGCCGCCGACCGCGTCATAGGCCACGTCCCAGCCCTTCGGGCCGCAGGCGTCCTTGAACAGCTGGCCCAGGGCCTTGGCCCCGTCCTTGTCGAAGGGGCCCTTGGGATAGACGACGCCGGACTCGGCCCCGTGCTTGATGGCCAGATCGACCTTCTCCTGGCTGGAGGCCGCCGCGATCACCCGCGCGCCCATGGCTTTGCCCAGCTCGACGGCCGCCAGGCCGACGCCGCCGGCCGCGCCGAGCACCAGCAGGGTCTCGCCGGGCTGCAGCCGCCCGCGATCCTTCAGGGCGTACCAGCTGGTGCCGTAGGTCATCATGAAGGCCGCCGCCTCGTCGAAGGGCATGGCGTCGGCGATGGGGGTCAGGCGGGTGGCGTCGAGAGCCAGGAGTTCGGCCATGCCGCCGCTGCCGGTGCTGGCCAGCACCCGGTCACCGACCTTGACGTTGGAAACGCCATCGCCGAGCGCCTTGACCACGCCGGAGACTTCACCGCCCGGCGAGAAGGGCCGCGGCGGCTTGAACTGGTACATGTCCTGGATCATCAGGACGTCGGGATAGTTGACCCCGCAGGCCTTGACCGACAGCAGGATCTGGCCAGGACCGGCGGTCGGCTCATCCACATTTTCCACGACCAGGGTCTCTGGACCGCCCACGACCTTGCTGAGCACCGCCTTCATGCCAACTCTCCCGCTTTTCTGTTGAGGCGACAGAGGCTATCGCCGCCGTTGAAACGTTCATAAGGCCGGAGGCCCGCAATGGCGAACAAATGTTTGAGTCTGGTTCTGCACGGCGGCGCCGGGGCCAGGGCTGGCCGCGACTATGACCGCGAGATCGCCCATATGCGAGGCCTGGTCGAGGCGGCGCGGGACGCCCTGAGGGCCGGCGGCAGCGCGCTGGACGTGGCCGAGACGACCACCAGGGCGCTGGAACTCTCCGGCCTCTATGTCGCCGGCCGCGGGGCCTCGCCCAACACCGACGGGGTCTATGAGCTGGACGCGGCCATTATGGATGGAGCCTTGCTGCGCTGTGGGGCGGTGGCGGCGCTGGAGGGCTTCGAGAGCCCCATCGCCGTGGCCCGCGAGGTTCTCGAGCGCACCCAGCATGTCATGCTGGCCGGCTCCGGGGCGGCCGGGCTGGCGGCGGCCCGGGGCTATGCGCGGATCGCCGATCCCAAGGCCTGGTACACCCACGCCGGAACCTTCGAGGACAACCATCCGCCAGGGGCGCTGGCCCATGGCACGGTCGGCTGCGTGGTGCGCGACGGCGAAGGCCGGCTGGCCGCCTGCACCTCGACCGGCGGGGTCTTCGGCAAGCTGCCCGGGCGGGTCGGCGACACCCCGATCATCGGAGCCGGCTGCTGGGCCGACGGCAACGTGGCGGTCAGCTGCACCGGCCAGGGGGAGTATTTCGTCAAGGTCGCCGCCGCCGCCCAGGTCGCCCACCGCATGCGCTTCGCCGGCCAGAGCCTGGCCGAGGCGACGGACGCCGTGCTGGCCGAGATCGCAGCGATGGGCGGCGACGGCGGGCTGATCGCCGTGGCGGCCGATGGCTCCATCGCCATGCCCTATGTGAGCCAGGGCATGAAGCGGGCTGCGCTGACGCTGGAGGGCGAGATCGTCTCGGCGGCGTTCGCGCTTTAGAGCGCTAGTTTCGCCTGGGCCAGGTCCCGCGCCACCGGGTCGCCGACGTGCATCCACATCCCCGGCGGGCTGACGCCGTAGAGGCGGCCCTGCAGCGCCAGCGCCTTCCACAGCGGCAACAAGGAAAACGGCCCCTCCGGCCCGCCCCTGACCACCGACGGCTTGCAGATATGCAGCCCGACGTAGACGTAAGGCGCCATCTCGCCCGCCTCCTTGAACCGCACCCGGCCGTCCGCCTCCAGAAAGACATCGCCGCTTTCGTGGAAGCCCATCGAGGTCGCCGTGGGGCTGAGCATCAGGCAGACGTCCATCCGGCCTGCGTCCCACAGCTGGACCACCTGCTCGATCGCTCCAGACTCGCCGTCCAGCCAGAGGGCGTCGATGTTGGCCACGAAGAACGGCGCATCGGGCAGCAGCGGCAGGGCGTGCTTGACCCCGCCGCCGGTCTCCAGCGCCCGCGCCCGCTCGTCGGAGATGACGATGCGCGGCGCGGCGGTGCGGGCCTTCAGGTGCGCCTCCATCAGGTCGGCGAAATAATGGACATTGACCACCGCCGTCTCGACCCCGGCCGCCGCCAGCCGGTCCAGCATATGGTCCATCAGCGCCTTGCCGCCGACCTCGACCAGGGCCTTGGGCCGGTCGTTGGTCAGCGGCCGCATGCGGGTGCCCAAACCCGCCGCCAGCACCATCGCGGTCCTCGGAGCGCTCATCGCCGCGCCTCCGCTGGAACGTAGGTGTCGAACCAGGCCTTCAGGTCGCCCAGCGCCGGATCGGCCAGGCAGCTGTCCAGATAGCGCCACAGCCTCGGCAGGAAGCTTTCGTACCTCGGCTTGCCGTCGCGCACGACCAACCGCGCGAAGATGCCGATGATCCGCGCCACATTCAGCGCCCCCAGCGCATGGTAGTCGCTGAGGAACTTGGCCCTATCCAGCCCCGGATGCGCCGCCAGGTAGCGTTCCAGCGCCGCCGCCTCCCGCTGCGGCGTCACCTCCCGCCTCGCGTCGTGCAGCAGCATCGAGAGGTCCCACACCCGGTGCGCCTTCAGGGCGTCCTGGAAGTCGATCAGCCCGACCCGCGCCGGCCCCTCGCGGTCCGGAAGCCAGAGCAGGTTCTCGGCGTGGTAGTCGCGGTGACAGAAGACCTCGGCCTCGGCCTCGGCCCGCGCCCGGATTGGTGTCCACACCGCTTCCCAGGCAGCCAGGGCCGCCGCATCCGGCGAAAATTCGGGGCGCAGTTTCGGCAGCCAGTCGACGAACAGGTCGCTGGCCATGGTCAGGGCCAGCTGGTCATAGGTCAGCAGCGGCCAGACCGCGTCCTCGCCGCCGATCAGGCTGGGCGACGGCGCCGCATGCAACACCCCGAGCGCATCGATGGCCGCGTCATACAGCTCCGCCTCGTCATGGCCGGCCGCCATCTCACTGGCGAACAGCCCGTCGCCAAGGTCCTCCAGAACCGCCAGCCCGGCCCCGGCGTCGAAGGCCAGGATCCGCGGCGCAGACAGTCCCTGGTCGGTCAGATACCGCGCGCAGGCCACAAAGGCGTCCACCCGCCCCGAGGCCAGCCGGTAGGCGGCGTTGAAGCCCAGCGCCCGGCGCTCCTCCGGCGTCGCGTCCGGCGGGCAGGGGGCGGTCTCGGCCCGCGGCGGCTGGTCCATGAAGATCAGGCTCGGCCCCTCGACCGGGTGCAGCCGCTCATAGGCGCGGGTCGAGGCGTCGCCGGCCAACGGCTGACGCCGCGCCTCGGCGAAACCATGGCGGGCGAGAAATTCCGCCTTCAGGGCGTCACGATCAGAACTCAAGCGGTCGGTCCTTCCAGGCGCCGTGGGCGGTCAGCCGCGCTCTGCGGCCGTCTCCCTCGATAGCGATCTCTATATCCAGTCTGTCAGGCGGAAGGCGACCCTCCAGCCGCTGCGGCCATTCGACCAGCGCCGCCCCGCCGTCCAGCGCCTCGTCCAGCCCGATCTCATAGGCCTCTTCCGGATCGGACAGGCGGTAGAGGTCGAAATGGGCCACCGGGAAGTCGCGGCCGTCATAGAACTGCACCAGGGTGAAGGTCGGGCTGGGCACCTCTTCGATCGGCGTGGTCAAGGCGCGGATCAGGGCCCGGGCCAGGGTCGACTTGCCGGCTCCCAGCGGCCCTGACAGGCAGATGGCCTCGCCGATCCGCAGGGTCTTTGCGAGGCTTCGACCAAGCCGCTGGGTCGACAATTCATCGGGCAAATCAATAACGCTCACGATCCCTTCTCCCGCTTGCCGGGAGAAGGTGGGCCCCGAAGGGGGTCGGATGAGGGCAGCGCCGGCCGCTGAAGGTGGGCGACAGCGCAGCGCGCGCCAGAACGAGCCCCGGCGCCCGAGTTCCGCGCTGCCCTCATCCGGCCGCTTCGTGTCCACCTTCTCCCGGCAAGCGGAAGAAGGCTCGCTACGCTCGTCAAAACACCGCCTCCGAATGGTCCGGCAGCACCCGCTCGACGAACCGCTTCAAGGCCTCGCTGACCTCACCGGAATCCCCCTCCAGCCGCCCCGGCGGAATCGGCCGCCCGAAGATCAGTTCGAACCGCCGCCCCTTCTTGTTAAGCAGCTCATGAAACAGCGTGATGTCCCGCAACTCCGGCGAAAAGCCATGGAAGAAGTGGAACAGCGTCGACCACGGCCCGGACACATGCACCGGCACGACCGGGGCCCGATATTTCTGCGCCACCGAAATCGCCGTCGGCATCCACGGCTTGTCGGTCAGCACCCCCTCTGCATCGCGGCGAGACAACACCCCGGCCGGGAAGATGGCCAGACAGCGCTCGGCCTCCATGGCTTCCCGCGTCATCTGCAATGTCACCCGCGTCCGCTCCCGCGTCCGCTTTTCCTTGACCCATTCGACGGGAATGAGCGACTCGTCGAAGCGCGGACAGACCCGGTGGGCGTCGGAATTGGCGTAGAAGACCACGTCGGGCCTTGGTCCCTTCACAAGGTCATAGAGGGCGATGCCGTCGGCGATGCCGGTCGGGTGGTTGGCGACCAGGATCAGCCGGCCGGTGGTCGGGATGTGCTCCAGGCCCCGGGCCGTGGCCTGTAGCGCCAGCAGCGCCGAGATATGCTCCATCGCATCGGGGCCGGCCATCGGCGCGATCGCCTCGGCCATGGCCACCGCCTGCGGATAGTGCAGGGTGCGATACAGGGGCCGGCGCACCACGGGCCAGATCGGCGACCCCGCCAGCTTCGGCGCCCGCTCCTCGATCAGCACATCGACGATGTGTTTGTCGGCCATGGCCTAGTCTTAGGTCGAAACGGCGTCAGGCGACCAGCCCGTCAAACTCATCGACCAGCCTCTCCAGCCCGGCGCACCCTGCCGCCCAGAAGCTCTTCTGCCGCGGATCCAGCCCGAACGGCTCCAGCGCCTCGACGTAGGTGGCCGTGCCGCCGGCGGCCAGCAGCCGCTCATAGACCGGCGCGAACCCGACCGGGTCCTCCCGCCGCTTCTCCATCAGCGCCCGCACCAGCAGGTCCCCGAAGGCGTAGGCGTAGACATAGAAGGGTGAATGCACGAAGTGGCTGACATAGGCCCAATAGTGCTCATACCCGGAATTCAAACGCACCGCCGGGCCGAGACTGGCCCCCATCACTTCCAGCCATAGCCCGCCGATCTCGTCAGGAGACAGCTCGCCGGATTTGCGCGCCTCGTGGAAGCGGGTCTCGAACTGGTGGAAGGCGATCTGGCGGACCACGGTGTTGAGCCCGTCCTCGATCCGCCCGGCCAGCAGGCCGAGCTTCTCCTCAGGCTTGGCCTCGGCCAGCAGCCGCTCGAACACCAGCCCCTCGCCGAAGATCGAGGCCGTCTCGGCCAGGGTCAGCGGGGTGTCGGACAGCAATGTGCCGAGCGGCGCGGCCAGCGTCTGATGCACGGCGTGGCCAAGCTCATGGGCCAGGGTCAGCACGTCGCGCCGCTCGCCCATGAAGTTCATGAACACGTACGGATGGCGGCTGGAACAGACCGGGTGGCTGTAGGCCCCCGACTGCTTGCCGGGCCGGGGCCGGGCGTCGATCCACGGCCGGTCGAAGAACACCCGCGCCCCGTCGGCAAACTTCGGGGCCAGGGCGCTGAAGCTGTCCAGCACCATCTCTTTCGCCTCACCCCATTCGTAGAGCTTGGGCTGGGCGGTGGTCAGCGGCGCGTTGCGGTCCCAGTGGTCCAGGGTCTTCTTGCCCATCGCCCGGGCCTTCAGCGCATAGTAGCGGTGCGCGGTCGTGGCATAGGCGTCGGTCACCGCCTCGACCATCGCCTCGACGGACTCGCCATGCACCTCGTTGCCGAGGTGGCGCCCCTCGGCCGGGTAGCTGTATTTCCGCCAGCGATCCTCGACCTGCTTTTCGAAGGCCAGGGTGTTGAGGCAGAGGCTGATGGTCGAGCTGTTGGCCTCCAGCGCCGTCGCCAGCCCACCGGCCGCCGCCTTGCGCTTCTTGACGTCCGGATCGCTGAGCCGGTTCAGGGTCTCGGGCAGGGTCAGGCTGTCGCGCCCGACCTTGGCCCGCAGGGACGCCAGGGTGTCGTCATACAGCCGCGACCAGTTGGCCACCGCCGGCGAGCGGTCGAGCAGCAGGGTTTCCAGCTCCTGAGAAAGCTCATGCGGTCGCGACAGCCGCACCCGCCGGATCCACGGCGTCCAGCGCATCGCCCCGGGGTGGGCCTTCAACGCCGCGTCGATCTCGCCGTCCTCAAGCTGGTTGAGCTCCAGGGTGAAAAACAGGGACTTCGCCGCGATCTCGGCGCTCTTCATCCGGAAGTCGGCCTCGAACTTCGCCCAACGCGGGTCGTCCCGCGCCGTCGAGGCCGACAGCGAGGCGAAGGCGCTGACCGCGTAGAGCCCGTCGGCGGCCTGTTCGTAGAGCCTGATCCCCTTGTCTATCAGAGCGCCCAGCTTCGCCGGCTCGCCGCGGAGCTCCAGGAATTGCCCTTCCAGCTCGGCAAGCGCGTCGTTGGCCGCCCTCGCCGCGTCGACATCGGCGGCGATGCGCGGGTCGGCGCGGTCGGCATAGAGGTCGGCGAGGCTCCACTGGGGAGCGGCGGCGGTGATCTTTGAAAGCTGGGACATGCCGAGGATTTAGGCTGGGGTCACCGCAACGGAAACTCAATTTTCCGATCCCCCCGACGAAAGTCGGGGCCCAGCTGGCAAACCCAGAGACGCGCGGGCGCTGATCGGAGCGGATTCGTCCACGACGGCGCGCACTGGGCCCCGACTTTCGTCGGGGTGATCGGAATGGAAGTGGAGGTCAGATGAAACCCCGGCGTTTCCACCAGTCGAGCACCAGCTCCGGCCACACAGCCACCGGCTTGCCGTGGGTGAAGCGCAGCCCAAAGCCATGGCCGCCCTCCTCGAACACATGCAGCTGCGTGGGGACCTTCTTGCCCCGCAACGCCGCCTCCAGCGCCAGGCTGTTCTCAACCGGCACGGAGGCGTCGTCGGCCGCATGCAGCAGGAACGTCGCCGGCGCATCGGCCCGGGCCCGGGTCTCCAGCGACCAGCGGGCCTCCAACTCCGGCGTCGGGCCCCCGCCCAGCAGAAGCTGGCGCGAGCCGACATGGGCCAGCGGCGGCTTCATGGTCGCCACCGGATAGATCAGCGCCGTGATGTCCGGTCGCGCCGAAAGTTTGTCGGCTGAATCCACCGGCCGGTAGACCGCCTTGTCGAACATCAGGCTCAAACATCCTGCCACATGCCCGCCGGCCGAAAAGCCCATCAGCCCGACCCGCGCCGGATCCAGGCCTGAGCCCTTGCGCCCGGCCTCGCGCCGCACCAACCGCAGGGCTCGCTGGGCGTCCTGCAGCGGCGTCTCCGGTCCGGCCGTCCAGCCGTCGCCCGGCAGCCGGTAGCTCATCACATAGACGGTCAGCCCGGCGGCCGCGAAGGCCTCCGCGCACTCGTAGCCTTCCTTGTCGCGCACCACCCATTTGTAGCCGCCGCCCGGCGCGATCAGCAGCGAGGCGCCGTTGGGGATCTTCGGCCGGAACACCGTCAGGGTCGGGTCGCGCACGGATCGGACGATCCGGTCGCGCAGCGGGGCCGGCGGCGGCGAGCGGTCGGTCTCCGCCTCGACGACGGTAACGCCGGCCCCGCCCGGCGCCCCGGCCGGCCAGAGTTTCATTGGCATCTCGGGGGGCGCCTCGTCGCCGGCCCGCGCCAACCCCGGCAGGCCGGTCATCAAACCGGCTGCGGCCATTCCCTGAACCAGCCGACGGCGCACCAGTCTCACATCTCACCTCGCAACCTGAAGATCGCCGAACACGGTTAGGTCGCCTTAACCCTCCGCCGCTAGCTTTTCGGGATTCGGGGCAGATCGACGGGCGCCAGCGGGCATGGACAGCAGGACAGACAGCGGCGCGATCACGCCGCCCGACGACAATGACGGCATGCTGCCGGCCGTCAATGCGCCGACCGTGCTGCTGGCCGGTCTGCTCGCCCCGCTGCCCCTGCTCTACGCCATGACCCTGCCGTTCGGTATCGCCCTGGCTCTGATCGGCCACCCGTGGATCGGCCTCGCCTCCTGCGTGGGCAACATCGCCGCCGACAGCGTGCTGCAGCCCCTCTACCGCCGCTGGCAGGAGCATGCGAGCACCTGGGAGCCCCGGGCCATGGAGGCTCGCATCGGCTGGGCCGCCGGCATGCGAACGGTGGCGGCGATGATCTGGCCGGTGGCCGCGGTTCTGGCCCGCGGCAACGCCGCCGACCTCATGTTCCTCGGCCTCTCGGCCTGTCTGCTAATGAGTTCCGGCGTCATCCAGAGCAGCCTTTCGCCCCGCCTCTACTGGATGACCGCTGGCCCGGTGCTGGCCGGCCTCGGCATTGCCCTGTTGGGGCGCTTCTCGCCGATGGACGCCGCCGGCCTGACCCTGGCCCTGGTCATGCTGGCCGCCATGCTGGCGATGATGAGCGGCGGCGTCGCTCGACTGGTCGCGCAATGGTCGGTGATGGTCGAGGGCAACACCCGGCTGATCGAACGCCTCAAGGCCGAGCGCACCGCCGCCGAGGCCGCCCGAGAGGAGGCCCGACGGGCCGGCGACGCCAAGGCCCGCTTCCTGGCCACCATGAGCCACGAGATCCGCACCCCGATGAACGGCGTGCTGGGCATGGCCCAGCTGCTCAAGGACTCAGCCAGGGGTGAGCAACAGGCCCAGGTCGACACCCTGATCCACAGCGGCGAGTTCCTGATGTCGATCCTCAACGACATCCTCGACCTGTCGCGCATCGACGCCGACCGCTTGAGCATCGTCGCCGCCCCCCAGGCCCTGTCGACCCTGACCGCCGAACTGACCAGCTTCTGGCGCCCGGCCGCCGCCCAGAAGGGACTGGACCTGACCGTCGACCTCGACCCGGCCCTGCCCGCCGCCCTGGCCATGGACGGCCGCCGCATCCGCCAGGTACTGTTCAACCTGGTCGGCAACGCCCTCAAGTTCACCCATCAAGGCCGCATCGGCATCAGCTTCAGCGGCGAGCCGGATAGCGACGGTACGGCCCGTTTCCGGATCAGCGTCCGCGACAGCGGCATCGGCATCGACCCGGCCAAGCTGCCCCGGCTGTTCGACGCCTTCACCCAGGCCGACGACGCCGCTGACCGCGACTTCGGCGGCACGGGCCTGGGCCTGGCCATCTGCCGCCAGCTGACCGACCTGATGGATGGCCGGCTGTGGGCCGAGAGCAAGCCCGGCGAAGGTTCGACCTTCCACCTCGAGCTGACCCTGCCGATCGCCGAGCTTGCCGTCGTCGATGAGGCCGAGCCCGTTGCCCGGCCCAAGGCCGCTGCGACACCCCTGGCGATCCTGGCCGTCGACGACAACGCGGTGAACCTGATGGTGCTGGAGCAGATCCTCGCCGCCTTCGGCCACCGGGTCAGCCGCGCCGCCAGCGGCTCCGAGGCGCTGGAACAGCTTGGCGTCGCCGCCTTCGACGTGGTGCTGATGGACATCCAGATGCCCGGCATGACCGGCATCGAGGCCCTGACCGCCCTGCGCGGCCAGCCCGGCCCCAACCAGGACACCCCCGTCCTGGCCGTCACCGCCGACGTCCTGACCCGCGACCGCAAGGCCTATGTCGGCCTCGGCTTCAACGGCCAGGTCAGCAAGCCGGTGCAGATCCCGGCCCTGATGGCCGAGCTGGGCGCGCTGTCGGGAGAGCGGACCATGCTGGTGCGGGCCAGCGCTTAGGCCGCCAAAATTAACCCCCGACTCAGGTCTCCTACACCCGGCCTTTACCCACCTCTGTTTCAATACGGGTCAACGAGCGACGGCCCATGAGGACGGACGCCGGTTCTGGTGGGATGACTTCAACATGACCAAAACGGTCCTGGTCGTCGATGACGACCCGACTCAGCGAAGGCTGATCCAGGCGGTGCTTGAGCGCGACGGTTTCGCCGTCGCCCAGGCCGACAGCGGTGACGCGGCGATGAACCACCTGCAGGCGGGCAAGGCCGCCGACGTGGTGCTGCTCGACCTGCAGATGCCCGGCCTGTCGGGCCACGACGCCCTGAAGGAAATGCGCGCCCGCTCGATCATGCAGCCGGTCATCGTGCTGACCGCCTCCGGCGGCGTCGACACCGTGGTCAAGGCCATGCAGGCCGGCGCCTGCGACTTCTTCGTCAAGCCGGCCAGCCCTGAGCGCATCATCGCCTCGGTCCGCAACGCCCTGTCGCTCGGCGAACTCAAGGGCGAGGTCGATCGGCTCAAGAAACATTCGAACGGCAAGACGACCTTCGCCGACCTGATCGGCGAAAGCCCCCACATGCGCATCGTCAAGCGCATGGGCGAACGCGCCGCCAAGTCCGGGATTCCCGTCCTGATCACCGGCGAAAGCGGCGTCGGCAAGGAAGTCATCGCCAGAGCCGTGCACGGCAGCAGCGACCGGGCCGGCAAGCCCTTCGTCGCCGTCAACTGCGGCGCCATCCCCGAAAATCTGGTCGAAAGCATCCTGTTCGGCCACGAAAAGGGCAGCTTCACAGGCGCCTCGGATAAACACCTGGGTAAATTCCAGGAGGCCAATGGCGGCACCCTGTTCCTCGACGAGGTCGGCGAACTGCCGCTCGACATCCAGGTCAAGCTGCTGCGCGCCCTGCAGGAGAGCGAGATCGACCCGGTCGGCGCCAAGCGCTCGGTCAAGGTCGACGTCCGCATCGTTTCGGCCACCAACCGCGACCTCGCCGACGCCATCCGCGAGGGCCGCTTCCGCGAAGACCTTTACTACCGCCTCAACGTCTTCCCGATCGAGGCCCCGTCCCTGCGGGAACGCCGTGAGGACGTGCCGGCCCTGGTCGAGGCCTTCATCAAGCGGTTCAACGTCGAAGAGGGCAAACGCGTCGTCGGCGCCGCGCCCGAGACCATGGCCTTCCTCACCGCCTTCGACTGGCCGGGCAACGTCCGCCAGCTGGAGAACGCCGTCTACCGCGCCATCGTCCTGTCCGACGCCCCCTATCTGCAGCCGCACGATTTCCCGGCCATCAGCGGGGTGAAGGCTCCGCCTGTGGATGATGTCGTGCAACCGGTCGCCGGCCAGGTTCCGCGCGCCATCCCGACCGCCCAGCAACTGCTGGCCGACATGCCTGCGGACAGCCCTGTGCGAATTCTCGACGGCCACGGCCATCTGCGCACCCTGGAAGAGATCGAAAAGGACCTCATCCAGCACGCCATCGACGTCTACGCCGGCCATATGTCCGAGGTCGCCCGGCGCCTGGGCATCGGCCGCTCGACCCTCTACCGCAAGGTCCGCGAGCAGGGCATCGACGTCGATACCCGCGACGTCGGGTAGCCCCCTTTCCGGAGGGCGCGGGGTTTTCGCGCCGGGCCTAGGGTGAGACCCTCACAATGAGGGGTGCGCCATGTTTCTTCGTTCCATTCTGCCTGTCGCCGCTGTCGTTGCCTTGGGTGGGGCCGCGGCCATCGCCGGCCCCGCCGCCGCCCAGGTCAAGCTCCGGACGGAAAATGGCCTGGGGTCGGTCACCCTGCCCACCGGAATCGAGCGCCACCCGATGGGCGGCGACACCGCCGACACCCTGAGCCTCATCGTCCGCCGCCCGGGCCAGACCGGCCTCGACTGGGCGGGCCTGTGCATGGTGGCCATGACCAAGCCGCCGACCCAGCCGACCATGGACACCTGGACGACGCTGTCGGCGATCTACTACGGCGAGGCCGAGGCGAAGGCTCGCACCCGGGTCAGCGGCAAGGGCGGAACCTTCGAGCGCATGCTGGCCAACAAGCCCTGGACCTCGAAGACCGGCTGGGCCGGCTGGTTCACCGCCTACCAGGCCCGCACCGCCGAGGGCGTCAGCGAAAGCAGTGTCCTCGGCGGCACCCAGCTGGCCGCCAACATTCGTGTTGTGCTGAGCTGCACCAGTTCCGACAATGAGACCTTCACGCCGGCCGACCTGGCGGCGATCGAGAAGCTGGGACAGTCGGCCTCACTCTGATCCCCATCCCCGCTCATCCCGGCTTTCGCCGCGATGGGCGGAAGCGTTGAGAGACGGCTGGCCCTAATCCTCGGCGGGCCGAGCCCGCCCCATCGGCCGCCGGCGCCCACGCGGTGGCGGCCCCGTGCCCTGCTTGGTGTCTTCGCCCTTCGCCTTTGCCGCGATCTCCTTGAGCTTGCGGTTCTGCATGGCCGACAGGGCCTGGCCCGGGGCGCCGAGCTCCGGGTCGCCGAAGGCGCGGCCGTAGGTCTTCACCCGTTCGGCCAGCGAGCCGAGGAACTCACCTTCCCAGTCGGAAAGCTTGATCCCGGCCTTGTCGGCGGCGCGCTGGGTCTTGCGCAGCGCGTTGAGCGCCGAGCGCTGCGCGGCCTTGCGGGCCAGCGCCTTGAAGTCGGGGGGGTCCTTCCGCTTCAAAGCACCCCCAAGTTACAGACCCCCGATAGCCGAAAGGTAGAGGTCGATCAGCGCCTCTTCCTCGGAGAGCTTGGCCTTGTCCTGTTTGCGCATGCGCACGACCTTGCGGAGAATCTTGGTGTCGAAGCCGTTGCCCTTGGCCTCGGCATAGACCTCCTTGAGGTCGGCCATGACGCCGGCCTTGTCCTCTTCCAGCCGCTCGATGCGCTCGATGATGGTGCGCAGCTGGGTCTGGGCGGTGCCGTTCAGGACATCGACGGTGGACTGGTCATCGGCCATGGAAAGAGGCTCTCACGGGAAGCGGAATTGGGGAAGGGCGGGGTGTAGAGGAAAGGGCGGTGTGGCTCAATGCGTCCGTGCGTCAGAGCAGCCCGTGGGCCTTCAAGGTCGGCTCCAGAGCCGCCGGGTCGGTGAAGTGCAGCACATGGAAACCCAAGGCCTCCGCAGCCTGGATGTTGGCCAGGCTGTCGTCGATAAACAGCAGCTCACCCGGCGTCAGCCCCGACAGCTCGCAGGCCAGCGCATAGATCGCCGGCTCCGGCTTGATCATCCCCTCGTCGCCCGAGACGACCACGGACCGCAGATGCCGGACCGCCGAGGCCATCGGCGCAATCGTCGGCCACACCGGCCCGGCCATGTTGGTCAGCCCAAACTGCGGCACGCCCTTGGCCGCCAGGGCCTCCATGGCGACCTGCGTTTCCTCGAACACTCCGCCGAACATCTCGTCCCAGCGATCCCACCAGGCCCGGATTTCGGCTTCATGCTCGGGATGCCGCGCAATCAGCGCCCGCGTGTTCTCTTCGGCCGGCACGCCGCGATCAGTCAGCCCGTGCCAGGCCAGGGTGCAGACAGACGAAAGGAACCGGTCGCAAGCGGCCGGTTCCTCGAAAATTTTCGCATACAGGTTCCGGGGATCCCAGCGAACGATCACGTTGCCGACGTCCCAGAGGACGCCAACCGGTTTCATCAGCCTTGCTTGGCTTTGAAGCGCGGATCGGTCTTGTTGATCACGTACAGGACGCCCTTGCGGCGAACCAGCTTGCAGTCGCGGTGACGCGACTTCAGCGACTTGAGCGAGCTACGAACCTTCATTGGTCTTTACCATGCGGCTGCGGGGAACCCGCGCACGCGGAGGCCCTCATCTGAATTGAGCGGGCGGCTATAGGATCGGACGGCCGGGGAGTCAATGTCTTCGCCCCCCTTTGTGGGGCTTCGTCAGGCCCGTTGAGCCCCTACACCCGGGCCCGTGCCGCCCCGGAGCCTGACCCTTGCGCCTGTTGCTCGCCGCCGCCCTCTTCCTGCTGACCTCGCCGGTCGCCTCCCTGCCCGAAACCGCCCGGGCCGCGAGCACCGCCTGCGGCGCCGTCGCGGGCAAGACCTACAGCGGCAAGGCCGTCTGGGCGGGCGGCGGGACGGACAGTGTCGACCTGACTCTCAAAGCCGACTGCGCCCTCACCTACGTCGTCATGGGCTCTTCCCGGAAGGGGACCTGGACCCAGACCGAAAACCGCATCGCTTTCGACCTGCCGGCCATCGACACCCACTACGAGGGCGAGCTGGGCGGCCCGATCCTTGAAGGAACCATGACCACCAAGGGCTCGAAAGGAACGTTTCGCTTCGTCGCCCGCGCCAACCCGGCCCCAAAAAGGGGCCCGAACCCCGCCTGCGCGCCCGTATCCGGCGCCCAGGATCCGACCAGCAGGCGCTACACCGGCCAGCGCCGTTTTCCGGGCGAGGGCAGCCGCGTCATGGCGCTGACCGCCCGCTTCAACGCCGACTGCTCCGTGACCTTCACCGTGGACGGCCGGGAAGAGCGGGGTGTTACCTGGACACAGGACATCGACGGCGTCCATTTCGGGTTCGACAATGAGAAGACCTGGAAGGCCGGGTTCAGTGCGGATGGCGTACTGGCTGGCGCCATGAGGAGCCACTTCGGCGCCGAGGGTCTGTTTGAACTGCGGCCCGTCGTCGAGACGGCCTCGGCCTGGCCGACCCCGCCCTCGCCCTGCCTGACGAACCCAACCGTCGCCTCGCCGGCCGGCCAGACCTGGTCCGGTCCGGTCATGTGGGACGGCGCCATCCACCACGACATGACCGTGGTCTTCGCCGCCGACTGCTCCGCCACCTACAGCTACAGCGGTGAGACCCACGCCGACGCCACCTGGAGCCTCAACGGCGCGACCCTCAGCCTGATCGTCCGCGACGGCTTCGCGCGTTACGACGGCCTCGTGGTTGCCGGCGCCATCGAGGGCCGGATGGCGAACGGCTCGGACATGGTCGGCCAGTTCCGGCTCAGCCCCGCAAGCCATCCCTGAAGGCGGCAACCCTCTCCACCGCAACGATCTGCCACCCTTGTTGAGGGCGCGGTCCCGTTCGTTGGCCCCTAATCGGATGTCGGCCCACGGTGCGGCCGGGGTCCAATCATGCGTTTGCTGCTCACACTCGCCTTCGCCGTCACCGCAGTAGGTCTGGCCGCCAATCCGGCCGCGGCGGCCTGCAATGATCCGGCGGGCGCGCCCGCCATCGCCGGCAAGGTCTATGTCGGCGCTTTCGCGCTCGGGAACACCAAGTCGGACGAACCCTACAGCGCCCGCATGGTCTTCAAGCCGGACTGCACGGTGACTCAGCTGCTCGGCGACGGCGGTGGACTGATCCCCAAGGCCGCAACCTGGACCCGGCAGGGCGATGTTCTCGTCATCGAACGCCTGGAGCCCAAAGCCGCCGGCGGCAAGGTTGTCTACGAGGGCAAAATCGGAGCCAAGGGCGGAATTTCTGGTCACTGGGGCGCCGGCGACAGGCGCACCTCCATTTTTGGCATCCTGCCGGCCACTGGCGAACACCCTTGCGGAAAACCGGGCCCCGGCGGCGACCTCGCCGCGAGCACATTCGACGGAGAGGTGATCGATGCGCGGGGTCTGAAGGCGCAGCCTTACATCTATTTCAACGCCAACTGCACAGTGAAGCTAGTCGGTCTCTTCACCTACCGGGGAGCCTGGCGACAGCAGGGTGACAAGGTGCAGTTCAAAGTCGCCGGCCGCGCGTGGCAGGGAACCATGAAGGGCAAGACCGTCAGCGGGACGATTGCTCTGATGGAGGATGCTTCACAGTTCACTCTCGCTCTTAGCGCCGCCGACCTTCAGGAAAACGCGCCGGCCCCGCCGCCCGTCAAAGCTGGAGCGCCGGGCGGGACCTTCACCCTCACTCGCGAGAAGTAGCCATTCACTCCATCGACCCTGTGCCTCGCATCGCCGGAGACCACCCATGCGCCTCTACACGCTCCTCGCCGCCGCCGGCCTCGCCCTGGCCGCCAGCCCCGCCTTCGCCGCCTGTGGAGATCCGCGGACCACGCCCTCGCTGGCCGGCAAGACCTTCGTCGGCTCCGATATGAACTTCGGAGCCACCGCCCGCCGCCCGACCCTCAGCAACCGCACCCTGTTCAACGCCGACTGCACCGTGACCCAGACCATCGGCAACGGCGGTGACGCAAAGACCTTCAAGGGAACATGGAGCCAGACCGGCGCAATCCTGAAGATCGCCCGGACCCAGCCCGTCAAGGGCGGCCGTCCCGCTTCGATCACCTACGAAGGGATGGTCTACAAGGACGGCTGGCTGCGAGGCGCCTGGCAGGGCGGCGCCAAGCCTGACCAAATTTTCGAACTGCGACCCGTTGCCGACGCCTTTCCCTGCGGCAAACCCTCACCCGCCGGTGATCTGACGGGATCAACGTTCAAGGGAACGGCCACTGGCCCCGGGGGCGTCACCGTGCCCATCGAGCTGGAACTCAACACCAACTGCACCGCCTTTCTGTACGGCCTGGACTACTACTACGGCCGAAACTGGAAACAGACGGACGGCAAGCTGAACGTCAAAACCGACGGCCGGGCTTGGGTCGGGATGTTCGACGGCAAGACGATCAACGGACGGCTTATTCTCCTCGAGAGCTTCAAATCCGGCAATCCGTTCCGTCCCAGGGCCGATCTGAACAAACCGCCCGAACAGTTTGGATCCCCGGCTGATACGCAAGGGTCCTTCACCCTCACCCTCCAGAAATAGGTCTCTCGCTTGGCGCGGCCGGCAGGTTCGCGCTATCGCGGGAACCATGACCGAGCGGCCGTTCAGAAACCGGGTCAAGGCAATCTGCATCGCAGGCCTGGCGCTGACCTTGGCTGTATCTGCCGCCCAGGCTCATACCGGGGTCGCTGAACACGGCCCCATCCGTCACGCCGAGACGGGCGGTCTGAAAGGCGCCGGCGAGGACGGCGTCGTCAGCTTCAAGGCCATACCCTACGCCGCCCCGCCGGTCGGCAGGCTGCGCTGGCGCATGCCCCGGCCGCCGGCGCCTTGGACCGGCGTTCGGGACGCCACCGCCTTTGGCCCCTCCTGCTGGCAGGCCCCGATGCTCGGCGAGGCCATGCCGCCCCGTCGGTCCTTCAGCGAGGACTGCCTGACCCTCAATATCTGGGCCCCGAAAAACCCCGTCGGCCCGGCCCCGGTCATCGTATGGATCCACGGCGGCGGCTTCACCAACGGCGGCGCCTCGGCCAAGGGGTTCGACGGCGCCGCCTTGGCCCGCCAAGGCGTGGTCCTGGTCAGCCTCAACTATCGCCTCGGCCGCTTCGGCTTCTTCGCCCACCCGTCCCTGACCGCCGAGGCGACTGGCGAGGCGAAGGGCAACTACGGCCTGGCCGACCTGATCGCCGCCCTGCGGTGGGTCCAGCGCAACATCGCCGCTTTCGGCGGTGATCCCGGCAACGTCACCCTGCTGGGCGAGTCCTCCGGCGGCCTGTCGGTCGCCGCCCTGATGGTCAGCCCACCGGCCCAGGGCCTGTTCCACAAGGCCATCGTCCAGTCGGCGGGCGGTCGTCAGCCGCTCCCCGCCCTGACTGGCCCCAGCCTTGATGGCGGCCCCTCCATGGAGACCATTGGCGCGGCCGCCTTCCCCGGCCGCCTCTCGCCCGCCGCCCTGCGCCGCCTGGACCCGCGCCTGGTGCTGGCCGGCCGCAACATGGTCGACAACATCGAGCGCCGCACCGCCCTGAATCTGATGGTTGACGGTGTGATGCTCACTGACGATCCGATGGCCCTCTTCGAACGCGGGGCCCAGGCCCGTATCCCGCTGCTGATCGGCGCCACCGACGACGAGCTGAGCCAACTCTACGGTCCGCTTTCCGGCGCGAGCATGCGGCAGTTCGGACCGATTGCGGCCGCCCTTGCCGCCGCCTACCGCCAGGCTGGAAGCCGCGACGAGACTCACCGCTTTGTCTCCGATCTGCTGGCCGTCGAGCCCGCCCGCCATATGGCCCTGCTCGCCGCCCGCACCGGCCAGCCGGTCTTCCACTACAGCTTCGCCTATGTGCCCCAGGCCCAGCGCAAACCCGGTCGAGGCGCCGCCCACGCTTCCGACATACCCTTTGTCTTTGGCAACCCCCAGGTCTTGCGACGACCGACCGACCCCGACCGCGCCATGGCCGCCCAAGTCAGCGCAGCCTGGGTCCGCTTCGCCCACACCGGCGATCCCTCCGGCCCGGGTCCCTGGACGTGGCCGCTCTATGACAACACCAGCCGTGTGACCCTGGTCATCGGCCCGGAAGGCCCAGGCCTGGTCCGCAACCTCGACGGTTCACGCCTGGACCTCATTGCCCGCCTCTACCCAACCAGCACCTGGACCTGGCCTCGCCAGTAGCCGCCCCTCCCTTGGAGAGGAATTGGCGTCGCTCCCGGCAATGACGGCTGGCCCATGGCGTGTTTGTGATGGCGCCGTTCATGCAAGCCCCGCTAGCTTGCGCCCATGGATAGACGCGCCTTTCTTCTCCTGACCCTCGCCGGCTGCGCCGACCCGCAGCTTGAGCCTACCCTGACCCAGGTGGCTGGGACCGTGCCGCCGCCCCCGCCCGCGCCGGTCCCGGTTCCGGTCGTCTCGGGCGACCCGAACTTTGATGCCTGGTTGGCGCAGTTCAAACCCAAGGCCGTGCTGGCCGGGGTGCCGCAGGCCGTGGTCGACCGCGAAACCGCCGGGCTGTCCCCCGACACTGGCGTCGTCGCCTCCGACGGCAAGCAGCCGGAGTTCTCCAAACCGGTCGGCGACTATGTGAAGGGCACGGTCAGCGACCTGCGCATCACCCAGGGCCGCCAGTTCCGCGACCTGCCCTACCTGCCCGGCATCGAGCAGGCCTTCCGTGTGCCGCGCGAGATCGTGCTGGCCGTCTGGGCCATGGAGTCGGCATTCGGGAAAATTCAGGGCGACAAGGACATCATCCGCTGCCTGGCCACCCTGGCCGCCGACGGCCGCCGACGGGGGTGGGCAGAGAGCGAGCTGATCAGCGCCCTGAAGATCATTGCCACGGGCGAGCAGCCCCGCGCCCGCCTCAAAGGCAGCTGGGCCGGGGCCATGGGCCAGACCCAGTTCTTGCCCGGCGTCTATCTCTCCACCGCTATCGACGGCGACCGCGACGGCCAGCGCGACATCTGGGGCAGCACCCACGACGCCCTGGCCTCGACCGCCAACTACATGGCCAAAGCCGGCTGGAAGCCCGGCGAGAGCTGGTCGCGCGAGGTCAGGCTACCCCGCGACTTCGACTATTCCCTCACCGAGGGGGTTCGCGAGCCGCTGCCGGTCTGGACCAATCGCGGCGTCGCGCGCGCCGATGGCCTCTCCTGGTCGGCGGCCGACCAGGCCTCCAGCGCCAGCCTGATCCTGCCGTCCGGCCACACCGGGCCGGCCTTCCTGATCTTCCCAAACCACGGGGCGATCATGAAATACAACAACAGCACGGCCTATGCCCTCGGCGTCGGCCTGCTGGCCTTGCGCTTCGGCGGCGAGGGGCCACTGGTAAAGCCCTGGCCAGTCGAGACGCCGTTGTCGCGCACCGACCGCATCACCGCCCAGGAGGGCCTGGTCAAGCTGGGCTACGACACCGGCGGCGTCGACGGCGCCATCGGCCCCAAGAGCCGGGTGGCCATCCGCGCCTGGCAGCAGGCCAACCGCATCCCGGCCGACGGCTATCTGACCCCGCAGTTGATCCAGTCGATCGCCATGCAGGCGGCGGGCATGCAGTCGCGGCCCTAACCCTCGTCGGACCGCTCGAGGATGGCCATCGCCGTCTCCTCGTCGTCGGGCACGCTCTCGCCGGCGTCGCGCAGGATGGCATTCCTGAAGGCATAGACCAGCAGCGTGGAGAGGATGACCGCGTTCAGCGCGAACGGCGCCTCGTGGAAGACGCCGTAGAGCATGACAAACACCGGCGCGAGAATGACGTTCAGCCCGTTGACCGCCGCGATGGCGCCGGCCGCCCGCGCCTGCTCATCCATCCGCACCGTCAGTGAAGCCCCGGCCGTGAATCCCGGGCGGGCGAAGCCATAGCCCAGCGAGGAGATCGCGTAGCCGGCCACCACCGTCCAGTAGTCGGGGGAAAACACCGTGATCAGATTGCCCAGAGCCGCCAGCCCCACGCCCCAGCGCAGCAGCTGCTTGGGACCCATCGAGAACATGCGGATCAGCCCCCACTGAGCCAGCAGCCCGGCCAGCGCCCCCGCCCCCATGGCCACCGCCGTGAAGCCCAGCGCCTCCATCGGCTTCACACCGAGCTTGTCGATGATCATGAACCCGAGCGTATAGCCCTGCGCCGTCTGGCAACAGGCGACCGCGAAGCCGTAGATCAGGAAAGGCAGCACCCGCGGGTCCCGCCACAGCCCCTTGTCCTGGCCGGCCCCGGCGAACCGGCGGTTCTCCTTGCGCTGGATCTCCTCCTCGGGGAGGCCGCGCCAGACGACCACAAGCATCAGCCCGGCGAAGATGGCGAAGGCGAACATCGGCCCTGCCAGGGTCACCCCCGGCAGGATGAACAGCGGCGCCAGGAAAGGCCCGACCACCGTGCCGAGTCCAAAGGCCCCCGCCAGGGCGGCCATCTGCTGGGTGCGGTCGGCCCGTGTCGTACGCTCGGCCAGATAGGCCTGGGTCGCCGGGTTCGAAGCTGAGCCGATCAGCCCGAACAGCGCCCGGCACAGCAGGAACAGGATGAACACCACCATCGACGGCAACAGATGGTGCAGCCCGATCGAGACCACGCAGGCGCACAGCGTCATCGACACGCAGAACCCGGCCAGCCCGAGCATGATCAGCGGCTTTCGCCCGCGCTTGTCGGACTCCCGGGCCCAGATCGGGCTCATGATCGCCCACAGCAAGGCCGACAGCCCGAACACCGCCGAAATCATCCAGTCGGCGATCTTGATCTCCCGGGCGATGGCCGGCAGGACCGCCATCAGGCCGGTGTTGCCGATGGCCACCACGATGGACACCGAGAACAGGATCGCGAAGGAGCGCGGCTCCAGCTTCACGCCGGTTTTCGGGGCCTGGGTCATGGTTTGGGTGTTAGGCCGCGTCGCCCGGGCGCGCAATTGCTCACGCCCCATTAAGCATTCAAGGCCATCTTCGCCGTTCAAGTCTTACCCTGCGGCGACCTCCCTCATGTTCCAGATCATCGGCCTCGTGCTGCTCTTCGGCTTGGTGTTCGGCAGCTACCTGATGAGTGGCGGCAACATGAACGTCATCATGCATGCCCTGCCGCATGAGATGATGGCCATCGGCGGGGCCGGCCTCGCCGCCTTCCTGATCTCCAACTCATTGACCACCATCAAGGCCACCGGCGGCGGCCTGGGCAAATCCTTCAAGGGCCCCAAGTGGAAGGCCTCCGACTACAAGGACCTGCTCAGCCTGCTGTTCCTGCTGACCAAGACCATGAAGTCCAAGGGCGTCATCGCCCTTGAAAGCCACATCGAAAAGCCCGGCGACAGCACCATTTTCAGCCGCTTCCCGCGCATCACCAAGGACCACTTCGCCGTCGATTTCATCTGCGACACCCTGCGGATGATGACCATGAACCTCGAGGACCCGCATCAGGTCGAGGACGCCATGGAAAAGCAGCTGGAAAAGCACCACCACGAGGCGCTCAGCCCCGCCCACGCCCTGCAGAACCTGGCCGACGCCCTGCCGGCCCTGGGCATCGTCGCCGCCGTGCTGGGGGTCATCAAGACCATGGGCTCGATCACCGAACCGCCGGAAGTGCTCGGTGGCATGATCGGCGGGGCCCTGGTCGGCACCTTCCTTGGCGTCTTTCTCGCCTACGGCATCGTCGGCCCTCTGGCCGCTCGGCTGACCGACGTGGTCAACGAGGAGGGGGCCTTCTACCGAATCATCCAATCGGTCCTCGTCGCCCACCTGCATGGCAACGCCGCCCAGATCAGCGTCGAGATCGGCCGCGGCAGCGTCCCCTCTGGCGCCCAACCCAGCTTCCTGGAACTGGAAGAAGCCCTCTCGGCTATCCCCAACGAAAGCTGACAAACCAACGGTCTGCGGGTTTTCCGTTCGTCGGCTGACACAATCCGTGATCACGGCGTTGTGAAAGAACCGCTTGCGGCCCGTGATCATGGGTCCATAGTCCCCTTGCGTCATCGAGACGTACACAAGAAGAACCTCATCGGGGACACCAGGAACATGATTCGTAAAGTCCTTATCGCGGCCGTTGCCGTGTCTGCTCTGTCGGTCGCCGCCTGCGGCAAGCCGGCCGAAACCAAGACCGAAGAAACCACCGCCGTCACCACCGAAACCGCCCCGGCTCCGGAAGCCACGACCGAGACCACCACGCCGGCTCCGGCTGACGGCGCCACCACGACCGAAACAACCACCACCACCACCACCGAAGAAAAGAAGGCCCACTAAGGCGCCTTCATCCTCGGGATGAACCGGAAAGGGCCGCTCACACGAGTGGCCCTTTCTTTTTGCGCGGCGATCCTGATCACTGAACCGTGAAACCTGGGGCCGTCTGGGGAGTTGGTCGTTGTGGGCTTGCGCCAAAAGGGCGGGCCCCAACGATCTGGAGGGACCCCAAGGTCATGATACGCAAGATCCTCATCGCCGGCGCGGCTGTCGCCGCTCTGTCCGTCGTCGCCTGTGGCAAGCCGGCCGACAAGACCGAATCCACCACCGAAACCACCACTGTCGAGGGCTCCGTCGATGGCGGCTCTGGCGCGACGACGGGCAAAGGCGCCTATGACGACGCGTCCGGCGGCTCGACGATGAGTGGCGGCGGGGCTGGCGCAAACGGCGGGGCCAGCGGCGGCAGCGGCGGCGCCAGTGGCGGCCCGAACGGCGCGATCTCCGGCGCCGACAATGGTTCGGCTCCGACCATGGGCTCCGGCGCCCCGGCGGTCGATACCTCCAAGGGACCGGCCACCGCCACCACGCCGACCGCCAAGGTGCCGCTGGAGACCGACCGCAAGAACAACCCGCCGCCGAACCAGTAGGCGCCACAGCCTCGAAGGCGCGCCAGAGCGCCTCACATGGCGCGGGGGGACTGTGTTAGACGGGCCTCATGTCCGCTGACACGTCCTCCCCCGTCCAATGGCGCGACGACGGCATGCCCGGCTCGCGGCTCTATGGCGATGTCTACTTTTCCAGTGAGGACGGCCTGGCCGAGACCCGGGCCGTGTTCCTGGCTGGCTGCGACCTGCCGGACGCCTGGGCTCATCGCCGCCAGTTCACCGTCGGCGAGCTCGGCTTCGGCACGGGCCTCAACATCGCAGCCCTGCTGACCCTTTGGAAACAGACCCTCCCTCCCGGCGGCCGCCTCTCCATCTTCAGCATCGAAGCCCACCCGATGCCCGCCGCCGACGCCGCCCGCGCCCTGGCCCACTGGCCGGAAATCGCACAGGCGGCCGACGCCCTCATCTCCGCCTGGCCAGGTTCCGCCCGGGGCTTTCACCACCTGGACCTGCCCGCCTTCGACGCCAGCCTCGATCTCGCCGTCCTCGATGCCAGCGAGGCCCTGGCCGCCTGGACCGGCCGCGCCGACGCCTGGTTCCTCGACGGCTTCGCCCCCGCCGCCAACCCGGCCATGTGGTCTCCGCGGCTGATGGCCCAGGTCGCCGCCCGTAGCGCGCCCGGAGCCCGGGCCGCCACCTTCACCGTCGCCGGTTCGGTGCGTCGGGGCCTGGCCGAGGCCGGTTTCGCGGTCTCCAAACAGCCCGGCTTCGGCCGCAAGCGCGAGCGGCTGGAAGCCCACCTCCCCGGTCAGGCGGCCGAGGGTCCGCGCCCCGCCGTCGCCATCGTCGGAGCCGGCATCGCCGGCGCCGCCCTGGCCCGCGCCCTGCGGCGCCGCGGCTGCGAACCCAGCCTCTTTGACCCGGCAGGACCCGCCGCCGGCGCCTCGGGCAACGCCGCTGCCCTGATGACCCCCCGCCTCGACGCCGGCGACGGCCCGCCAGCCCGGCTGTTCGCCCAGGCCTTCCGCCACGCCGTCCCCGCCTATGACGCCACCTCCGGCGCCGTCCTGGCCCGCGGTGCGAGCCACCTGGCAGACGGCGACAAGGACGCAGCCCGCTTCCAGCGCATCGCCGCGAGCCCCCTGCATGACCCCGGCGCCCTGACCGCGCGGCCGGACACCCTCACCATCCACAACGGCCTGGTCCTCGACCCCCAGGCCATCGTCCCGGTCTGGGCGGGCGAGATCGACCGCCGCGCCGTTACCTCGCTGCAGCCCGGCGAAGCCGGCTGGCGCCTGATCGGAGAGACCGGCGAAACCCTGGCCACCGCCGACGCCGTCGTCCTCTGCGCCGGCCCCGCCTGCGCCGACCTCGCGGACCTGCCCCTGCGGCCGGTGCGCGGCCAGGCCACCGTCGCCGCCGGCGCGACCATCCCGCGGGCCATCTCCTTCGGCGGCTACGCCATTCCCACCCCCAAAAAGGATGGGAAGGACGGCGTGCTGTTCGGCGCCACCCACCAGCGGGATCGCACCGACACCGCGCCCCGGCCGGAAGACGACGCCGCCAACCTGGACCTCATCGCCAGCCGTCTGCCAGACCTCGCCGCCGACCTCGCCGGGCGGCTTCTGACCAGCCGCGCCGGCATCCGCGCCGCTACTCCCGACCACCTGCCCCTGGCCGGCCCCGTCGAAGGTCGCCCCGGCCTCTTCGTGCTTTCCGGCTTCGGCGGCCGCGGCTTCTGCGTCGCGCCGTTGCTGGCCGATCATCTGGCCGCGACCCTGCTGGGCTCCCCCTCGCCACTGCCATCCGACCTGGCCGAGGCGGTCGATCCGTGCCGGTTTCATCGCAGAGCGCGAGCCCGATCCGGCTCGCGATAGCCGCGCCCGCAACCAGAATGCGAAAAACCGGTCCTCAAACGGACAGGTTTGCGGCGTAGAACCTCGCAAAAGCCCGGGCGTTGACCTAGTCTGACTGTCGGACGGGCTTCATCGGAGTGGATTCGACATGAACAAGACCCTCATCGGCGCCCTCTGCGGAACGGCGCTCCTCATCACCGGCGCGGCCGGCGTCGTTCAGGCCGCCCCTAAGGCCGCTAAAGCGGTGAGCGGCCGTACCGACTGCTTCTTCAATCGCCAGGTCAACAACTTCACGGCCACCAACGACGACAAGACGCTGTATGTCCGGGCCGGCAAGAACACCTACCGGATGGAGACCTTCGGCCGCTGCCTCGACCTCAGCAACAGCCTCAACATCGGCCTGGATTCCTATCCCACCAGCAGCATCTGCAGCGCCCAGGACGTCACCATCATCGTCCATTCCAACGGCATGGGCGTGCAGCGCTGCGCCGTGCGCAACCTGGTCAAACTGACCCCGGAGGACGTCGCCGCCCTGCCCAGGGGCGACCGGCCGTAAACTTTCGCCCAGAGCTGGCTGCCGGGCCGCGCTTCACGGACGGGGCCAATGCGGCGTAGAAACGCCCCTTGATCTCCCCTTGCCCGCAAAGACTCTGGACATGCTGCTAGCGAAATCCACCTGGCCCGAAATCGAGGCCTTCCTGACCCGCTCCAGGACCGTCGTGGTGCCGATCGGCTCCAACGAGCAGCATGGACCGACCGGCCTGCTCGGCACCGACTGGATGTGCCCCGAGATTATCGCACATGAGGCCCAGAAGGACCGGTCGGACTTTCTGGTAGCGCCGACCTTCAACATCGGTATGGCCCAGCACCATCTGGGCTTCCCGGGCACCATCTCCCTGCGCCCCAGCACCTTCATGGCCGCCATTGGCGACTGGTGCCGCTCCCTGGCGGGCCACGGTTTCGAGAAGATCTATTTCCTCAACGGCCACGGTGGCAACGTCCACACCATCGAAGCCGCCTTCAGCGAACTTTATGCGGAGGCCAGTTTCGGCAAGGTCTCCAGAGGCTTCGCCGCGAAGCTGAAAAACTGGTGGGAGCTCGACGGGGTCAATTCCCTGGCCATGCGCCAGTTCCCGGTCGGCCACGGCAGCCACGCCACCCCCTCGGAGATCGCCATCACGCAGTGGGCCTATCCGGATGCCATCAAGGCCGCGAAGTATGACCCGCCGGTAGCGCCGACCGGCCCGATCCGCGAAGCCCTCGATTTCCGCAAACGCTTCCCCGACGGCCGGATGGGCAGCGACCCGGCCCTGGCCACCCCGGAAAAAGGCGGCGAACTGGTGAAGCTGGCGGCCGAAAAGCTGCTCAGTGACGTGAAAGCCTTCTCCGAAGAGGGCGCGCCGTAGCAGGCGAACGGCTCCGGCGCTCTCCCTCCCTTTTATGGGGAGGGACAGGCGGCGAAGCCGCCAGGGTGGGGAAGTCGGATGTAGCCCACCCAGAGCCAGTTGTCTTGGGATGCCAAAGCGGCTCGCGAGTGCGCTTGAACTTGAGTTCCCCACCCTGCGAGGCTGCGCCTCGCTGTCCCTCCCCATAAAGGGGAGGGAAAAGCAGTATCTCACCCCGCCCGCGTCAGCCGTCGGCACAAATCGTCCAGCTGTTCAAGCGTTGCATACTTCAGCCGCACCTCGCCCTGGCCGCCGGCGTCGCGAATCTCGACCTCAAGGCCCAGGATATCCGCCAGGTCGCTCTCCAGCGCCGTGGTGTCGTGGTCCTTCACCGCCTGCGACGGGGCCTTCGATGGCCCGCGCGGCTTCGGATCCGGGTCCTTCAGCAGCGCCTCGGTCTGGCGCACGCTCATCCCCTCGGCGACGATCCGCCGGGCCAGTTCGACCGCCCGGTCGGAGCCGACCAGGGCCCGCGCATGGCCCGCCGTCAGCTCGCCGTCGATCAGCATGGTCAGCACCGGCTGCGGCAGATTGAGCAGCCGCAGGGCGTTGGCCACATGTGGCCGGCTCTTGCCCACCGCCTCGGCCACCGCCTCCTGGGTGTGGCCGAACTTCTCGATCAGCGCCCTGTAGCCCAGCGCCTCTTCATAGGGGTTGAGGTCGGTCCGCTGGATGTTCTCGACAATGGCGATCTCTAGCACCTGCCGGTCGTCGAGCTGGCGGACCAGGATCGGAACGGTCCGCAAGCCGGCGATCTGCGCCGCTCTCCACCGGCGTTCGCCGGCGACGATCTGGAACTCGCCGGGCGCCCCCGGCATCGGCCGGGTCAGGATCGGCTGCAGGATGCCCTTCTCGCGGATGGAGGCCGCCAGGGCGTCGATGTCCTCGCGCGAAAAGCTGCGCCGCGGCTGGTCGGGATTGGCCCGCACCAGCTCGATCGGCGCCTCTCGGGCCCCGCTCTCGTTGCCGGCCGGCGGCGCGACTTCCGCCGCCTCCGCCTCGCCCAGCAGGGCCGACAATCCGCGCCCCAGTCCCCGACGTCCTTCAGACATAACCCATTCTTTCTATAAGCTAATCTTGGAGGCACGGCGGTCACGCTCGCGCCGCACCACTTCCCGGGCCAGCTGCAGATAGGCCTGCGAGCCGGCGCATTTCAGATCGTAGATCAGCACCGGCTTGCCATAGGACGGCGCCTCGCTGACCCGCACATTGCGCGGAATGACCGTCTCATAGACGGCGTCGCCGAAGTGCTCTCGCACATCGCGGGCCACCTGCTCGGACAGGCTGTTGCGCCGGTCGTACATGGTCAGCACCACCCCCTGGATCTCCAGGGCCGGGTTGAGGCTGCCGCGCACCAGATCAATGGTCCGCATCAGCTGCGTCAGCCCCTCGAGGGCGAAGAACTCGGTCTGCAGCGGCACGAGCACCGCGTCGGCCCCGGTCATGGCATTGACCGTCAACAGGTTCAGCGACGGCGGGCAGTCGATGAGCACGTAGGTATACTTGCCTGTCGCCCTCAGCGCCGACAGGGCGTCGCGCAGCCGGTAGGAGCGCCGCGGGCTCGTTGCCAGTTCGGTCTCCAGCCCCGACAGGTCGGCGTCCGACGCCGCCAGGTCGAGACCCGGCAGCACCGTCTGCATGGCCGCCTGCTCCAGGGTCTTCTCGCCCATGAAGACGTCGTACATCGTCACCCGGCGGGCCGAGCGCGATACGCCCAGCCCGGTCGAGGCGTTGCCCTGCGGGTCGCTGTCGATCAGCAGCACCGACTCCCCGACCGCCGCCAGGGCGGTGCCGAGGTTGATGGCCGTGGTGGTCTTGCCGACCCCGCCCTTCTGGTTGGCGATGGCCAGGACCCTCAGGGGGCGGAGGCCTTGCGGAGCGTCGGCCGGATTGGGGGCTGTTTCAGCGTCCACGCTTGGCACTCCGGATATCGACGATCCGGCCATCCGGATCGCTAAGGCTTTGAATCAACGTCGCTTCCAGCCGCCATCCTGCGGCTCGCGCCTCGGCCAACTCGGCCCCTGCCGCCTGCCCCTTGAGGAACAGGCCGCGCGCGCCGCGCTTCAGATAGGGCTCAGCGAAGCCCAGAAGTTTGGGCAGCACCGCCACGGCCCGGGCGGTAACCACCTCGACCTCGATCTTCACGTCCTCGGCCCGGGCGTCATGAACCGTGGCCGGCAGGGCGAGTTCGGCGACCACCTCCGACAGGAAGCGGCACCGCTTACTGAGGCTTTCGATCAGATGCACCTTCGCCCCGTCGCGGCCCTTCAGCAGGATGGCCAGCACCAGACCGGGCAGTCCCGCCCCGGTCCCGAGGTCGGCCCAGCGCAAGGCTTGGGGCGCCAGCTTGACCAGCTGGGCGCTGTCCAAGGCATGCCGCGACCAGAACGCCGCCAGGGCCGAGGGGCCGACCAGGTTGATCCGGGCGTTCCAGTCCTCGAGCATCTCGCGATAGCGCTCCAGGTCACCAAGCTGGGCCGGCGTTATCGCAAACGCCTCGGCAAACCCTTGCGGGCTTTCGGTTTTGAGGGGTTCAGGCAGCACGGGCGCGTCGCACATGCGCCAGCAGGGCGGTGATGGCGCCGGGGGTTACCCCCTCGATCCGCGCCGCCTGGCCCAAGGTCAGGGGCCGCACCCGCTGCAGCTTCTCGCGCACCTCGTTCGACAGCCCGCCGATCGGCCCATAGTCGAGATCGGCCGGCA
Organism: Caulobacter sp.; assembly: GCA_046595895.1. Classification (GTDB taxonomy): domain Bacteria; phylum Pseudomonadota; class Alphaproteobacteria; order Caulobacterales; family Caulobacteraceae; genus Caulobacter. The sequence goes on from JBKJSF010000097.1 coordinate 34,177, forward strand.
GCCGCAGGTTCTCGTCGCGCCGGAAGGCATCTACATCGGCCTGCTGGCGGTCGAGATAGCCGCTGTAGGCGGCGTCGATCTCGACCTGTTCGCGTACGGCCGGGGTCCAGTCGCCGATTTGCGGCCAGACGGCCGTGAGCCGCTCCAGGGTCACCTCTGGATAAGCCAGAAGCTGGCCGACATCGCGCCGCTGGCCGTCTGCCTTGACCGTCAGCCCCAGTTTCTGGGCCTCGGTCGGCGTCAGACTGTGGCTTTTGGCGAAATCGCGCGCCTCGTCGAGCGCCCTTTGTTTCACGTGAAACACTGACGCCCGACTCGAGCCAACGACGCCGGACTCGATTCCGCGCTGGGTCAGTCGCTGGTCGGCGTTGTCAGCCCGTAGGGTCAGCCGGAACTCGGCCCGGCTAGTAAACATCCGATAGGGCTCGGTGACCCCGCGAGTGACCAAGTCGTCGATCATCACCCCGATATAGGCCTCGTCCCGCGCCAACTCGAGCGCCGCTGAGTCGCCTGCGGCCCGGGCAGCGTTGAGCCCTGCAACAAATCCCTGGGCCGCGGCTTCTTCGTAACCCGTTGTGCCGTTGATCTGCCCGGCCAAGTACAGGCCCGGCAGCCGCTTGACCTCCAGGGTCGGGAACAACTCGCGGGGATCGACGTAATCGTATTCGATGGCGTAGCCCGGACGGAAGATGACCACATCCTCCAGCCCCGGGATGGTCCGCAGGAACAGGGCCTGCGTCGACTCCGAGACCGAGGTCGAGACCCCGTTCGGATAGACGGTTGGATCGTCGAGCCCTTCCGGCTCCAGGAACACCTGGTGGCTGGACTTGTCGGCGAAGCGAACCACCTTGTCCTCGATCGACGGGCAATACCGCGGTCCGATGCCCGTCGCCCGGCCACCATAAACCGCCGACTCGCCGAGCCGCTCAGCGATGATCCGGTGCGTCTCTTGCGTGGTGTAGGTGATGCCGCACTGGATCTGCGGCACGTCGATGCGGTCGTTGAGGAAGCTGAACGGCACGGGATCTGCGTCGGCGTCCTGCATCTCCAGCCGATCCCAGTGGATGGTCCGCCCATCCAGCCGGGCGGGGGTGCCGGTCTTCAGCCGCCCCATGGCCAGGCCGCTGGCGTACAGCCGCTCCGACAGCCCAATAGCCGGCGCATCCCCGACCCGCCCGGCCGGAATGCGTAGTTCGCCCAGATGGATGACGCCCTTGAGGAAGGTCCCCGTGGTCAAGACAACAGCCTTGGCCCGCCATTCCGAGGCGCCCACCGCCCCGACGACGACACCGTCCTCGACGATCAGATCCTCGACCGCCTCAGCCACGATGGAAAGGTTTGGAGTCGCTGCCAGCTCGGCCTGCATAGCCTGGCGATAGAGCTTGCGGTCGATCTGGCTGCGCGGCCCACGAACGGCCGGGCCTTTGGACCGATTCAACATCCGAAACTGGATGCCGGCCCTGTCCGCCATCCGGCCCATCAGGCCGTCGAGGGCGTCGATCTCGCGGACCAGATGGCCCTTGCCCAGGCCGCCGATGGCCGGATTGCAGCTCATTTCGCCGATGGTTTCGAGCTTGTGTGTCAGCAGCAGGGTGCGCGCCCCGAAGCGCGCCGATGCCGCCGCCGCCTCGCAGCCCGCATGGCCGCCGCCGATCACAATCACATCGAAAGACATCAGACTCACAAACAAGAGCGCCCGTCATTCTGTCCAGAGGCGAGCGGCGTTGGGGCCTTATACGGCGCCGGGCGCCCCGGAGTCACGGAGAGTCGCCGGACGTTGATCGTGATGTTTCACGTGAAACATCGCACTCTGATTGACCCCGATCGATACCGAGGCACAACGTTACCCCAACCCATTTGCCATTCAGTCATAACGAGATGCCAACGGGACCCGACTAAAAATCACACCGCCAGCTGAGGATGTTTCACGTGAAACACACTATTTGCCGATGCAGAAGCTCGAAAACACCACATCTAGTATGTCTTCGGCCCCGATCCGTCCCGTCACCCGCGCCAGGGCCCGGGCCGCCAGCCTGGCGTCCTCGGCCGCGAGCTCCACCGCCGGATCCAATTCCTCCAGCGCCCTGATCAGCCGCGCATGGGCCTCCCGCAGGCTCTCGCCATGCCGGATCCGCGTCGCCAGCGGCGTTTCGCCGCCGCCCAGCGCCTCGACCACCCGCCGCTCCAGTTCAGCTCGAACCCGGCCAACGTCCTCCCTGGCCAGAACCGAAATCGCCATCTGTTCCAGCCCCACCGCCGCCGCCTCAGCCCGGTCCGCGCCTGACGCCAGGTCCGCCTTGGTCAGCACCAACAGATCGTCAGGCCTGGCCAGCCCATAGGCCCGGCGCCACTCGCCCGATGCCGACTGGTCCACGACCCATAGCCGCAGGTCGGCGCTTTCCGCCCAGGCCCGCGCCCGCCGAACGCCCTCGGCCTCGATGGCCTCTTCCGTATCCCGGACCCCCGCGGTGTCGGCCAACAACACCTTGTAGCCGGCCAGCACCAGCGGAACCTCGATGACATCCCGCGTCGTCCCCGGCGTCGCCGTGACAATGGCCGCGTCCCGCCCGACCAGGGCGTTGAGCAGGCTCGATTTTCCGGCATTCGGAGCGCCGATCAGCGCCACCCGATACCCCTCCCGCACCCGCCGCCCGCGCCCGGCGTCGGCCAGCGCCAGGCCGATCTCGGCCAGCAGGGCCTCCAAGGGCGGCCGCGCCCGCATCGCCACATCGGCCGGCAGTTCCTCGTCTGGGAAATCGACCGCCGCCTCCAGCATGGCCAGGGCCTGGACCAACTGCCCCCGCCAGGCCTCGTAGCGGAGCGACAGCGCCCCACCCAACTGCCCGAGCGCCTGCCGCGCCTGGCCTTGCGTCTCCGCATCGACCAGGTCGGCCACGGCTTCGGCCTGGGCGAGGTCCAGCCTGCCGTTCTCGAAGGCCCGCCGGGTAAATTCCCCCGGCTCGGCCAGCCGCAGGCCCAGGTCATGCAGCGCCTGGATGACCCCCTCGACGATGGCCGGCCCGCCATGCAGGTGCAGTTCGGCGCCATCCTCGCCGGTGTAGCTACCCGGCCCCGGCGTCCAGATCACCAGCGCCTCGTCTAGCAGCTGGCCCCCGGCGTCCTTCAACCGCCGCAGCGAGGCTCGCCGCGCGGCCGGAACCGCCTTGCCGGTAAGGGATTGCAGCGCGTTGCCGCTACGCGGCCCGGACAGCCGCACGACCGCCACCGCCGCCCGCCCGGGCGCGGTCGCCAGGGCGAAGATGGTCTCGCTCATTTGCCCTTGGAGCCGCCCATGGCGGAGGTCGTGGCCGCCGTCATCAGCTTGCGGAACTGCTCCTGCGCCCCCATCCCGACGCTCATCCAGGTCTTCATCAGCTCATCAGGCGCCAGGGCCGCCATGTTGGCGTCCATCCGCTTCTGCATCTCGGCCATCATGTGGTCGTTCAGGGTGGTGACGTCCGGCAGGCCGAGGAAGGCACGGGCCTCCACCGGGGTGCAGTCGACTTCGACAGTGACCTTCATGGAATTTCAGACTTTCTCGAAGCCAGACCACACCTTTGTCATTGGGTTGTGGCCGGCCCCGCGTTTAAGTGCGGCAAATCAGTTTGCAGGTTAGCAGCATGACAGCCGCTGCAACCGGTATCCACTTGCAGCTGTCATGCTTTAGCGGGACGAGACACGACCATGAGCGGTGAACGCCTGACCATCAAGACGCCCGACGGCGACTTCTCGGCCTATGTCGCCCGGCCGGCGCAAACCCCAGCCCCGGTCATCGTGGTCATCCAGGAGATCTTCGGCGTCAACAAGGTCATGCGCGACATCGCCGACGACTTCGCCGCGCAAGGCTACATCGCCGTCTGCCCCGATCTCTTCTGGCGCATCGAGCCCGGCATCGACATCACCGATCAGTCGGAAGCCGAGTGGAAACGGGCCTTCGAACTTTTCAACGCCTTTAACGTCGACAGCGGCGTCGAGGACATTGCGGCGACCATCGACCAGGTCCGCAATCTCGACGGCTCGACCGGCAAGGTCGGCGCGGTCGGCTACTGCCTCGGCGGCCGACTGGCCTTCCTCACCGCCACCCGCACCGACATCGACGCCGCTGTCGGCTACTACGGCGTTGGCATCGAGAGCTATCTGGCCGAGGCCGAAAAGCTGGCCCGGCCGCTGCTGCTGCATATCGCCGCCGAGGACGGTTTCGTGCCCAAGGAGGCCCAGGCCCTCATCCACCAGGAGCTCGACAACCACGCCCACGTCGAGATCCACGACTACCCCGGCTGCGACCACGCCTTCGCCCGCCACGGCGGCGAACACTACGACGCCGCAGCCGCTGAAACCGCGAATGCCCGCACCACCGCCTTCTTCAAGGCCAACCTCTGATGCTGGCCATCCAGGCGAGCCAGGCCGGCGGCGTCGAGGTTCTCGAGGCCGTCGATATCCCGGTTCCCACTCCGGGCCCCGGCCAGATTCTGCTGCGCCAGGAGGCGGCCGGCCTCAACTTCATCGACACCTATTTCCGCTCGGGCCTCTACCCGGCCAAGTTCCCCCTGGTCCTTGGCCAGGAGGGCGCCGGGATCGTCGAGGCGGTCGGCGAGGGCGTCAGCCGCTTTAAGGTTGGCGACCGAGCCGGCTATGGGGTCGGCGGGGGCGGCGGCTATGCCGAGGCCGTGGTCCTGAAGGAAGACAAGGTGGTCAAGCTGGCGGACGGCATCGACGCCCGCACCGCCGCCGCGGCGCTGCTCAAGGGCATGACCGCCGAGTTCCTGATTCGCCGCTGCTTCCCGGTGGCGGCCGGCGACGCGGTGCTGATCCATGCCGCCGCCGGCGGGGTGGGCTCAATCCTCTGCCAGTGGGCCCGCTCGCTCGGCGCCGTCGTCATCGGCACCACCAGTTCCGACGCCAAGGCCGAGTTGGCGAAGGCCAACGGCTGCGACCACGTCATCCGGTACGACCAGGGCGACTTCGCGCCCCAGGTTCGCGAGCTGACCGACGGGGCCGGCGTGCGGGTGGTCTACGACGGAGTCGGCAAGGCGACCCTGGAGGGCAGCCTCTCCAGCCTGGCCAGGCGCGGCATGCTGGTCACCTTCGGCAACGCCTCCGGTCCTGCCCCGGCCGTCGAACCCCTGCGCCTCAGCCGCGGCGGCAGTCTGTTCCTGACCCGGCCAACCCTGTTCGACTACGTGACCACGGCCCAGGAACTGGACGACAGCGCCGGCGCTCTGTTCGAGAAGATTCTGTCTGGCGCGGTGAAGATCGAGATCGGAGCGCAGTTCGCGCTGAAGGACGCCGCCAGGGCCCATGAGGCGCTGGAGGCGCGGCAGACCACGGGCTCGACCCTGCTGATCCCTTAGACGCTCAGCGCCCCTTCTTCAGCGCCACATAGAAGGCGCCATCGCCGCCGTGCCGGCGATCGGCCTGCTGCACCCCTGCGACCAGGGCCCGCAGCGGCGGCTGCGACAGCCACAGCGGCGTCATGCCCCGAAGCGTTTCACGCCCGCCGCTGCCCTTGCCGGTGATCACCAGCACCAGCCGGTCGCCGCGCTCCACGGCGCCGAGGATATAGCTCTCCAGCACCGGCCGGGCCCGCTCCAGGGTCAGGCCGTGCAGGTCGACCCGGCCGGTGATGACCTCCCGCTCCTTGACCACCCGCCGCGACCGGTTTGGCTCCAGCGGCTCCGGCGGGGGCCTGGGCTTCACCACCTTGACCGCCTTGGCCAACGCCGCCCGTCCCTCCAGCTTCGGCGGCAGGGCGTCCGGCGCCACAGCCTTGGCTACCGCCGCCTTGGGGACCCTGCGCCCGGGCAGCGGTTTGACCGTCTCTGCCACCCGCGCCCACAGGGCGATCTCCTCGGGGCGGGGCGGTCGCTTCACGGCCGATCCGGCGCCGGAATCAGCCGCCACATGTGCAGCTGGTGCTTGACGCGGCCCGCCTCCCGGCCGGCCACGTCGCCGCTGCCGATGTAGAGGTCGGCCCGCACTAGGCCGCGGATCGCCCCGCCGGTATCCAGCGCCGTGACAAGCCGACTGTAGCGTGAAAAGGCGCCGACCAAACTGGGGGCCTGGCCGTCGATCCAGTAGAGCGCCCCATAGTCGTGATGCCCGGCATCGACGGCGATAGCCCGCCCGGCCGGCAGCGGCACGCCCGCCGCCCCGGTCGCCTCCTCGCCGTCGTCGTCCTCCATGCGGAAGAAGACATAGCGCGGATTGAGCCGCATCACCGCCTCCGCCTCCGGCCCCCGATGCTCGGCCAGCCACGACCGGATCGCCTCGCCGGAGGTGTTGTTTCCGGCCAGCAGGCCCTGGTCCCGCATCGGCGTGGCAATGCCCCTGAACGGCAGGCCGTTGGTGGCCGCGAACACCGCCCGCTTGCGCCGCCCGTCCGGCAGCACCAAAACGCCGCTGCCCTGGATTTGCAGGAAGAACAGGTCCTCCGGCCGCATCCAGGCCAGCGGCTGGACCTCCTCACGCGCCTCTATGCCCGCTCGATCGTGATAGGAGACGAAGTCGCCATCAACCTCGCGAGCTTCCCCCTTCCAGCCCGGCCGGGCTGGGTCGGGCGCAAAGGCCGGGTCGAAGACCAGGTCGGCGGGCCTCGGCCGCACCACGGCGGTGAACTCACCGGTCCGCGAAAACCGCGCTTCATATTGCGGGGAAAAGTAGGCGGTCAGCAGGCCCTCGGCCCCAACCGGCACGGCCCGGAAAGTCTCCTCCAGCAGGGCTTTTGCCGCCGGCCCTGCCAGCGGCCCCGCCGCCCGCACCGTGGCGCAGGCCTCAGCCAGCTGCGGCAGGGGTTTGACCCGGCAGGATCTGGCGACCGCGGCGAGGGCCGCCGCATGATCCTCGGCCCGCCAACCGGGAAGGTCCGACAACCGCGTCCCGGCCAGCGGCGGGCGGGGCGGTTGCGGTGTCGGTCGCTCGGGGGTCGGGGCGGGTGTTGGCGCAGGCAGTGGCGCCTTGGGACCGGTGGTCTCGCAGGCTGACAGCAGCAGGGCCGCGCCCAGCACCGGAATGAGGAAACGAATCAACGCCATGCGACCTTCATACCCTTCACGCGCGGGGCGGGAGAAGGAGGCTAGGCCTCGGCCGCATCCACGTTGACCAGCACCCAGTTGGGGTCACGGTTGGTGACGTCGCGCTCAAAAGTCCACAGCTCGGCTGTGCGGCGATCGTCGACCGCCTCGCCGTCGGCGTTCTTGGTGCGGGCCCGGAACTCGGCCAGGAAGCGGACCACGACCCTGGCGATGTCGCCGTCCATGGTCGCCAACTCCAGGTCAGCGCGGGGCGGATTGGAAAACTCGACCGTCTCGGTGGACCCCTCGGCCTCGCGCTGGCTGATCGCCCCTTCGAAGCTCTCATAGACGGTCGGCGACAGCAGTTTCCGCAGGGTGTCGCGGTCGCCCTCGGCGAAGGCCTTGACCACCATCTGATAGGCGCCCTTGGCCCCGCCCAGGAAGCGACCGACATCGAAATCGGCGTCGCGGGCCCGCACCGCGGCCAGGCCGGTCAGGATGACGCCCTCGGGGATCGGATCGGCGGCATCGACCGGCGGCCGGGCGTCGCCACGCTCGATGGCCTCGGCCTGCGCGTCCTCCGGCTGACGGCCGACCCGCCGGCCGAGCACCGAATAGAGCTGATAGAGCACCACACCGGCCAGGATGGCGAACAGGATAAGCTGGAGGGTCTGGTTCAAAGCGGAGCCTGGCGGTTGGAGACGGCGACGTTGTTGCAGCTGTTGGGGGTCAATATAGGGCAAGGAACGCGCCGCGTCAGGTTGGGGTTCGAATCCTTCGCCAGAAGAGACCGCGTTGCGCGCTTTGAGGGGCCGTGTTAGCGACCGCGCCTTCCTGTTTCCCTATTCCGGACTGCCCGATCATGACCGACACCCAAGCCGGCGCCCCCAACGGTGAAGAGATCACCGCCCCCGGCATCCGGGTCCTGGCCCAATACACCCGCGACCTCTCCTTCGAGAACCCGCGCGCCCCCGACTCCCTGCGCGTCTCCGGCGAGCAGCCGGCCATCGAGATCGGCGTCGAACTCAACGCCAAGGGGCGGCCCGACGGCCTGTTCGAGGTCGATTTGAAGCTGGTGGTAGATGCCAAGAAGGGCGCGGAGCAGTCGTTCGCCATTGAGCTTGTCTATGGCGGCCTGTTCGAGCTGTCGGGCATCCCGCCCGAAGAGCTGGAGCCGGTGCTGATGATCGAGGCCCCGCGCTTCCTGTTCCCCTTCGCCCGCCGGATAATCGCCGACATGAGCAGCGACGGCGGCTTCCCGCCCTTCATGCTGGAGCCGATCGATTTCGCCGGCATCTACCAGTCCCGCATGGCCCAGAACGGCGGCGCTGGCGTGGTGGTGGGTCAGGCTTAACCTCCCTCCCGAATTTGGGAAGGAGGGCGCTACCCCATACTCAGCCAGACAGCCTTGTCCTTCAGCACATCGCGCACGAAGGCCTCGTGCGCCGCGCGCTCGTCGTCGGTGATCAGGCAGGCCAGGGGCCGGGGCCGGGCGCCATAGGCCGCCTGCACCGCCGCATGAGCGGCGCGCACGGCCATGGTGCTGGTCAGGTCGAGCGCCCGCTCCTTGCCACCCTGCAGCTCCAGATAGACCATCGCCAGCAGATTGCTGTCAATCAGCGCCCCGTGCTTGTCGCGCCCCGCCAGGCTGATCTTCATCCGCTTACAGAGGGCGTCCAGGGAGTTGTACATCCCCGGAAACTTCTTCTTCGCCATCACCAGGGTGCAGACCCAACGATCTTCCGGCGGGGCCGGCCGGCCGCAGCGCTCCAGCTCGGCGTTGATGAAGCCGCGGTCGAACGGCGCGTTGTGCGCCACCAGCGTGTCCTCGCCGATAAAATCGAGGAAGGCGTCGACCACTTCGGGGCTGTGGAAGCGCGGCTTGTCCTTGAGGCTGGCCAGGCTGATGCCGTGCACCCGCTCGGCATCCGGGTCGATGGCCCGATCGGGCTGGATGTACTGGTGGAACTCGCGGCCGGTCGGCATGTAGTCGACGACCTCGACGCAGGCGATCTCGATGATCCGGTGACCGGACCGGGGATCCAGCCCCGTGGTTTCGGTGTCGAGTACGATGTGCCGCGCCATCGTCCTGTCCTAAGCGGTGTCGCTGGCGCGCGTCCAGCCGGACCGCAGAGTTGCTAACACATGCCGCACCTGATCCCGGGCATGGTCCAAGCCCTGACCCGTGTCGATGACGAAATCAGCCCGCGCCCGCTTCTCGGCGTCCGGCGTCTGGCGACCCAGGATGGCCTCGAACTTCTCCACCGTCATGCCAGGCCGGGCCAGCACCCGGGCCCGCTGCTGATCGTCGGGGGCTGACACCACCACCACCGCGCCCATGTTCCTGTCGCCGCCGGTCTCGAACAGCAGGGGGATGTCGAGCACGACGATATCGGCGCCCTTCTGCGTCGCTTCCTGAAAGAAGCCCACCCGGCTGGCCCCGACCAGCGGATGTACGATGGCCTCCAGCCGTTTCATGGCGTCAGGATCGTTGAGCACCTTGCGGCTCAACCGTTCTCGGTCGATGGCCCCATCGACGACAACATCGCCGAATTCCTGCTCCAGCGGTTCGACGGCCGCACCGCCCCTGGCATAGAGCTCATGTACCGCCGCGTCGGCGTCATAGACCGGCGCCCCCTCGGCCGCGAACAGCCCGGCGGTGGTCGACTTGCCCATGCCGATGGACCCGGTCAGGCCGACGAGGATCATGCCGTTACTCCCAAGGCGCGCAGGCAGCGGGCGCGGACATCGACGCCTTCCGGCGGGGCCTGGCCGAAGAAGGCCTCGAAGCTGGGCCCCGCCTGGCGGATCAGCATCTCCAGACCATCGACGGTGCGGTGGCCGGCGGCCCGGGCGGCGCTGAGAAACTGGGTCTCCAGCGGGTTGTAGACCATGTCCATGACCACGGCCGATGGCGGCAGACTGGACATCTCGATCCCCGGCCCGGGCCCGCCGCCCAGACCCAGGGAGGTGGCGTTGACCACCAGTCCCGCGTCCGCCAGCGCCGCCAGGTGGTCCTCGAAGCCAAAGCCGCTGGCCGCGCCACCCAGGGTCCGGGCCAGGCCAATCGCCCGCTCGGCCGTCCGGTTGATGATCCGCACCGCCGGCGCCCCGGCCAGAACAAGAGCGGCCGCCGCACCTCGCGCCGCGCCGCCGGCCCCGAGGATCACCGCCGGCCCGGCCGTCGGATCGAACCCCGGCGCCTGCTCGAAAATGGCGTCCAGCATGCCCGGCCCGTCGGTGTTGCGGGCCACGATTGAGCCGTCGGCCGGAAAGGTCAGCAGGTTGGCGGCGCCGGCCTTCTCGGCCAGCTGACCGGCAAGGTCACTGAGCTCCAGCGCCGTTTCCTTGAACGGGATGGTGACATTGATCCCCTTGATCACCCCGCCGCGCAGGGATGTGGCGAAGGCGGCGAAGCCGTCCCGCGGCACATTGAAGGGCACATAGACCGCGTCGAGGCCGGCGGCGGCGATCCAGGCGTTGTGGATCACTGGACTGAGGCTATGGGTGACCGGACATCCGGCGATGCCGGCCACCATGGTGGTTCCGCTGATCGTCACAGGCCCAACGCCCCATGCCGGCGCAGGAGGTCCAGCAGGCCCAGCATCGGCAGGCCAAGGATGGCGAAATAGTCGCCTTCAATCTTTGAGAACAGTTGAACCCCCTCGTCCTCCAGCCGGTAGCAGCCCACCGACCCCAGGATCCCCTCGCCCTGACGGCTGAGCCAGCCGTCGAGAAACTCATCGCTGAACGGCCGCATGGTCAGGCTGGCCGAGGGAACCTCGCGCCAGATAGGCCGCCCATCTAGCGCCACGACCACGGCCGAATGCAGCTGATGGCGCTTGCCGCGCAGCATCTTAAGCCGTTCGCGCGCTTCCTCGACGGTATGGGCCTTGTCGAACAGCCGACCTTCGAGATCGAGCGTCTGGTCGGCCCCGATGACCAGGGACCCAGGCCGCTTGCCGCTGGCTCGCACCGCTTTCAGCTCAGCCAGGGCATCGGCCACCTCGCGCGGGGTGGCCCCGTCGGCCAGCAGAGAGGCCTTGGCGGCATCCTCATCGACGCCCGGCGACATCGCTTCATGGACGACGCCGGCGGCGCTGAGCAGGGCGCGGCGGGCCGAGGAGGTCGAGGCGAGGACGATGGTCAAGACAGCAGCTCCACCTGGCCCCGGGGGCTGTGCAACAGGTTGATGATTGCCGCCGCCGTCTCCTCGACCGAGCGCCGGGTCACGTCGATCACCGGCCAGCCCTCCCGCTCGAACAGCCGGCGGGCGTGGATGATCTCCTGGCGGATGGCGTCGGTGTCGGCGTAGTCGCTGCCGCGATCCTCCTTCAGCGACAACAACCGGTTGCGGCGGATCTGGGCCAGGCGGTCGGGACTGGCGATGAGGCCGACGATGAGGATTTCCTTGCGCAGGCCGGTCAGCTGGGTCGGCACGGGCATGTGCGGCACCAACGGGATGTTGGCCGCCCGCACCCCGCGGTGTGCGAGGTAGATGCAGGTCGGGGTCTTGGAGGTGCGCGAGACGCCAACCAGCACCACATCGGCCTGGTTGAGGTCCGGGCCCCCGGCCCCGTCGTCATGGCCGATCGCGTAGTTGAGCGCCTCCATGCGGTCGAAATAGTCGCTGTCGAGGGCGTGCTGCGCCCCGACCCGCGAGGAGACGGCGATGCCAAGGTAGCGGCTCATGCTGGCCATCACCGGATCGAGCGGCGCGATACAGGGCATCTCCAGGCGGCGGCAGCCCTCCTCGAGCGCCGCGCGAAGTTCAGGCTCGGCGATGGTGTGCATGACGATGCCGGGCGCGGCGGCGATCTCCTCCAGCGCCCGCTCCATCTGCCGGGGTGAGCGGACCAGGGCGTAGATGTGCTCGATCGGCAGGGTGTCACTGAACCGGGCGCAGACCGCCCGGGCCATGGCGTTGAGGGTCTCGCCGGTGGAATCCGACACGAGATGGACGTGAAAATAGGTGGCGATGCGGGCCGGCGCGGTCATCTAGGGGTTTCCATAACGCCGGCGGCGATGCGGAACCAGCCTGTGGATGGGTCGTTAAGAGATCGTTAACCGGTCCACAACTGTCCCCGGCCTGCTGGCGCTCGCCTTGAGGCCGGTGGATTAACCTTTCGTTAACCTTTGCCGAGCCCACAGGTCCGATTTTCACGGACGGGTCTCGCAAGGTTCCGTTGGGGATGCTTCTAGTGACTCACGTTCACGCTGACTGGCGCCCGTGGGATGGCTTTCGATTCCACCATCGGAATCAGCGCCTTCCCGATCTGTCCCCGATATCCCCAAGGCCGCCGTAGTCTGTGGGAATCTTCTGAGCTAGCCGGGTCTGCGCCTGGGCGCCGTCACCGGCCGGTCATGGTTATCCCCGTTCTCCCCTTTCCTACCTGCCTCTACCCCTTAAAATTAATCTTCTATTAAGAATTTAAGGAGGGGCCTTGCGTGTGGGGCCCCCCTTGCTTTGAGCGGTTGGGGAGGCAAGAAGGCGGGCCATGACGCCCGCTCCGCTTTCCCCCCTGCTCCGTGTCCTCGCCGGCGAGACCCTTCCGCGCCCGCCCATCTGGTTCATGCGCCAGGCCGGACGATATTTGCCGGAGTATAGGGCCGTGCGGGCCACGGCGCCCGACTTCATCGCCTTCTGCCATGACCCGGAGAAGGCCTCCGAGGTGACTCTGCAGCCCCTGCGCCGGTTCCCCTTCGACGCGGCCATCGTCTTCGCCGACATCCTGCTGATCCCCGGGGCTCTCGGTCAAAAGGTCTGGTTCGAGGCCGGCGAGGGTCCCCGGCTTGGCGAACTGCCCTCGCTGGACAGCATGGCCGGCGAGATCGAAGCCTCCACCGGCCGCCTGTCTGCCATTGGTGAGACCCTGTCGCTGGTCAGGGCCCAGCTGCCCGCCGACAAGACCCTGATCGGTTTCGCCGGCGCGCCCTGGACGGTGGGCAGCTACATGATCGAGGGCGGCTCCTCGGACCGCGCCAAGGCCCGGACCTTCGCCTATGAACAGCCGGCAGCCATGGACCGGTTGATGGACATCCTCGCCGAATCCACCGCCCGCTACCTGGCCATGCAGGAAGAAGCGGGCGCCCAGGTGCTGAAGATCTTCGAGAGCTGGTCCGAGGGCCTGCCGGAAGACCTCTTCCACCGCCTGGTGATCCGGCCGCACAGGCTGATCCTTAATCGCCTCAAGGACCTGGGGGTCACCGCCCCGATCATCGGCTTCCCGCGCGGTTCGGCCGCCTATGCCGAGATCTACGCCGACCAGGTGGATGTCGCCTGCGTGGCGCTGGACACCGCAGCCCCCGCCGCACTCGGCAAGAGCCTGCAGAAGCGCGTCGCCATCCAGGGCGCGCTCGATCCTCTACTGCTGCGGGCCGGCGGCCCCGAGCTCGACCGCCGCGTCGATCAGCTGCTGCGGCAGTGGGGCGATGGCCGCTACATCTTCAACCTCGGCCACGGCATCCTGCCCG
>JBKJSF010000073.1:0-41613 GCA_046595895.1 Caulobacter sp.
CCAGCCGGCCGGCAGGTAGCCATTGATCGGGTCATGGGCGCTGGTCTGGTCGGTCACCAGGTCCGGCCGCACGCCGCGCCGCACCATCTCCGGCAGCATCTCGGCGGCGTTGCCGACCACCCCGACGCTGATCGCCCGCTTCTCGGCGCAGGCCTTCTCGATGATCGTCAGCGCATCGTCGAGGCCCTTGGCCTTCACATCGAGATAGCCGGTCTTCAGCCGCATCTCGATCCGGCTTTCGCGGCATTCGATGGCCAGGCAACTCGCCCCCGCCATCACCGCCGCCAGCGGCTGGGCCCCGCCCATGCCGCCAAGGCCCGCCGTCAGGATCCACCGCCCCGACAGGTCGCCGCCATAGTGCTGGCGGCCAGCCTCGACGAAGGTCTCATAGGTACCCTGCACGATGCCCTGGCTGCCGATGTAGATCCACGACCCGGCCGTCATCTGGCCGTACATCATCAGCCCCTTGCGATCGAGCTCATGGAAGTGGTCCCAGGTCGCCCAGTGCGGAACCAGGTTGGAGTTGGCCAGCAGCACCCGGGGCGCGTCGGCGTGAGTCCTGAACACCCCAACGGGCTTCCCCGACTGGATAAGCAGTGTCTCGTCGGCCTCCAGCCGCTTGAGCGTCGCGACGATTTTGTCGAAGCTTTCCCAGTCGCGCGCAGCCCGGCCGATGCCGCCGTAGACCACGAGGTCTTCGGGCCGCTCGGCCACCTCCGGATCGAGGTTGTTCATCAGCATCCGCATCGGCGCCTCGGTCAGCCAGGACTTGGCCGAGAGCTCCAGCCCGCGCGGGCTGCGGATGACGCGGGTGTTGTCGAGACGGGTCATTGTTTCGTCCAGTCGATCAGGTCGGTCAGCATGGGCTGCAGCACGCCCTGCAAGGCGGCGGCCCGGTCGGGATTCCAAACAGGCAGGGTCAGGCCGTCGGGCTCATCCATGTAGGCCCGCTGGGCGATTTCCATCTGCAGGGCGTGGACGCCTTCATCGGGCCGGCCGTAGTGGCGGGTGATCCAGCCGCCCTTGAAGCGGCCGTTGGTGACGGATGAGAAGCCCGACGCCGCCATCTGCCTTTCGGCGACGGCCACCGCCCCTGCGTCGGCGCTGGCCCCGCTGTTGGTCCCCAGGTTCAGGGCCGGCAACTCACCGTCGAACAGCCGCGCCACGCAGGAGCGGATCGAATGGGCGTCGTACAGCACGACCTTCGGATGGATCAGCCGCAGCCGATCAATCTCGCCTTCCAGGGCGTCGTGATAGGGCGCGAAATAGCTGATCCGCCGCCGTGCGATCTCGGCCTGGCGGGGGGCGTGGCCGGGCCGGTAGAGCGGCGCGCCGTCGAAGGTGATGTCGGGGCAGAGGCCGGTCGTCGCCTGGCCCGGGTAGAGGCTCTGGCCGGACGGGTCGCGGTTGACGTCTATGGCGGTGCGGGAAATGTCGGTGTGCACGACCGTGGCGCCCAGGGCCTCAGCGAAGGCGTAGAGCTGCGGGATGAACCAGTCGGCGTCGTGGATGGCCAGGTCATGGGACACCAGATGCTCTGCGATCTCCGGCGGTACGGTAGTTCCGGCGTGAGGAATCGAGATGATCAACGGGGCTTGGCCGCGTCGGACGTGGAGCCAGCGGTTCACGTCCTTCTCCCGCTTGCCGGGAGAAGGTGGGCCTCGAAGGGGCTCGGATGAGGGCAGCACCGGCCTGCGAAGGTCGGACCAGCGCTACCCGCGCCAGAACGGATGAAGTCTTGACGAGCCTGCGCTGTCCCCATCCGACGCTTTGCGCCACCTTCTCCCGGCGAGCGGGAGAAGGGACCGTTGATGTCGCCGACCCTCACTCCACCATCCCCGGCAACGCCACACGCACGGCCTCCACCAACGCCCCGCTCTTCACCATCGCCGCCGCCGCCGCGATGTCCGGCGCGAAGAACCTGTCATCCTCCAGATGCGGAACCTCCGCCCTCACCATCGCCCGCGCCGCCTCCAACCCAGCGCTCGACGCCAGCCCCCTGTGGAAATCGCACCCCTGAACCGCCGCCAGGATCTCGATCCCCACGACCTGCGCCGCGTTCTCGGCCATCTCCAGCAACCGCCGCGCCCCATGCGCCGCCATCGACACATGGTCCTCCTGGTTGGCGCTGGTCGGGATGGAATCCACGCTGGCCGGATAGGCCCGCTGCTTGTTCTCAGCGACCAGGGCCGCCGCTGTCACCTGCGGGATCATGAAGCCGCTGTTGATCCCCGGCCGCGGCGTCAAAAACGCCGGCAGCCCGCTCAATGCCGGATCCACCAGCATCGCCGTCCGCCGCTCCGACATGGACCCGATCTCGCAGACCGCCATGGCCAGCATGTCGGCCGCGAAGGCCACCGGCTCGGCGTGGAAGTTGCCACCGCTGATCGCCTCGCCGGTCTCGGTGAAGATCAATGGATTGTCCGTCACCCCGCCGGCCTCGATACCCAGCGTCGTCGCCGCCTGCCGCCCCAGATCGAGGATCGCTCCCATCACCTGTGGCTGGCAGCGCAGGCAGTAGGGGTCCTGCACCTTCTCGCAACCCACATGGCTGACCTGGATGGCGCTGCCGGTCAGCAGGGTACGGAATGAAGCCGCCACCTCCGCCTGCCCGCGATGCCCCCGAAGCGCATGGATGCGCGGATCGAACGGCGCCACCGAACCCTTGGCCGCCTCGACCGACAAAGCCCCGGCCACCATCGCCGCCTGGAACACCCGCTCGATGCGAAACAGCCCGGCCAGGGCGCAGGCGGTCGAAAACTGCGTGCCGTTGAGCAGCGCCAGGCCCTCCTTGGGTCCCAGCACCAGCGGCTCCAGCCCGACCCGGGCCAGAGCCTGCGCGGCCGGCATCCGCTCACCCGCGACGAAGGCTTCGCCGACCCCGATCATCGCCGCCGCCATATGCGACAGCGGCGCCAGATCGCCCGACGCCCCGACACTGCCCTGCTTCGGAATCAACGGCAGGCAGTCGCGGGCCAGCAGGGCCAGGATCATCTCCACCGTCGCCGGCGCCACACCGGACGCCCCGCGCCCCAGGCTCGCCGCCTTCAGCGCCAGCATCAGCCGCACCACCGCGGGCTCCAACGGTTCGCCGACCCCGGCCGCATGGCTGAGCACGATATTCTGCTGCAGCCGGGCCAGATCTTCCGTCTCAATGCGGATATTGGCCAGCTTGCCGAAGCCGGTGTTGACGCCATAGACGGCGTCGCCCTTGCTGACGATCCGTGTCACCACCGCCGCGCTGGCCTCGATGGCCGGCCAGGCGCTCAGGGCCAGCGTCGGAACCCCGCCCTCGAACAGCTTTCGCCAGTCGCCAAGGCTTGCCTCGCCGGGGGTCAACAACACCGTCACGACGGTTCTCCTCGAAACACGCGGCTGCGCAGACAATTGCGCCCCAGCCAGTAGGCCAGCTCCACGGGACGGGTGGCGTCCCAGATCGCCAGGTTGCAGGCCTTGCCCACGGTCAGCGATCCCATCTCGTCCCAGCGCCCGATGGCCCGGGCGGCCTCGCGGGTCACCCCGGCGATCGCCTCATCGACCGTCAGCCCGAACAGGATGACCGCCATGTTCACCGCCGTCAGCAGCGAGGTCAGCGGCGAACTGCCCGGATTGCAGTCGGTCGCCACGGCCATCCTGACGCCCGCTTGACGGAACAGCGCCACCGGCGGCCTCTCCTCGTCCCGCAGCGCATAGAAGGCCCCGGGCAGCAGCACCGCCACCGTCCCCGCAGCCGCCAGCGCCCTGGCGCCCGCCGCGTCGGTCCGCTCCAGATGATCGGCGCTCAGCGCCCCGTATTCCGCCGCCAGCTGCGCCCCGCCGCCGGCCGTCCGCTGGTCGGCGTGCAGCCGAACCGGCAACCCATGGGCCTTCGCCGCATCGAATACCCGCCGGACCTCGTCGGGGGTGAAGGCGTTGCTCTCGCAGAAGGCGTCGACTGCGTCGGCGAGGCCCACGCTCGCCGGAATGATCTCGTCCACGACCTTGGACACATAGACCTCGCGGCTGCCGCGATGCTCCGGCGGCAGGGTGTGGGCCGCCAGCAGGCTGGTCGCCACGCTGACCGCCCGCGCGCCTTCAAGCGCCCGCGCCGCCCGCAACATCTTCAGCTCGCTGTCCAGGTCGAGGCCATAGCCCGACTTGATCTCGATGGCCGTGACGCCCTCGGCCATCAACCGGTCCAGCCGCTCCAGGGCGCTCGCCACCAGATCGGCCTCACTGGCCGCCCGCGTCTTCGCCACCGTCGAGACGATGCCGCCCCCCGCCGCCGCGATGGTCTCGTAGGTCTCGCCGCGCAGCCGCATCTCGAACTCGTCCGCCCGGTCGCCGGCGAACACCAGATGGGTGTGGCAGTCGATCAGCCCGGGGGTGACCAGCCGGCCCTCCAGCGCGATCACCTCATCGGCCGTCCAGCCGTCCGGCAAGTCGCGTCCGACAAAGGCGATCCGTCCGCCGACGCAGCCGATCGACCCGTCCTCGACGAGGCCAAGACCGGTCCGCGACTCGTCGAGAGTCGCCAGCCGCCCGCCACGCCAGAGCCGGTCGAAATGCATGAGTCCTCCGCGAAGGTCGGCACAATATGTCTAGACATATTCATCTGGCAACTTGATCCTCCGGCCATGCAGACGACCCTGTTTCTCGACCGCGCCCTGCTCCCCGACGGCTGGGCGTCCAACGTCCGGATCACCAGTGACGGGGGTCTGATCACGGCCGTCGAGACCGGAGCCCCACCCCGTTCCGGCGAGGCCCGCGAGGCGCTCGGCATCCCCGGCCTGCCCAATCTGCACAGCCACGCCTTCCAGCGCGCCATGGCCGGCCTGGCCGAACGCCGCGGGCCGGCCCAGGACAGTTTCTGGACCTGGCGCGAGGTCATGTACCGCTTCCTGGAGCGCCTCGGACCCGACGATGTGGAGGCCATCGCCGCCTACGCCTTCGCCGAAATGCTGGAGGCCGGCTTCACCGCCGTCGCCGAGTTCCACTACCTGCACCACAGCCCGGACGGCAGCCCCTACGCCGACGTCGCCGAGCTGGCCCGCCGCCACCTGGCGGCCGCCGACGACACCGGCATCGGCATCACCATGCTGCCGGTCTTCTACGCCCACGCCACGTTCGGCGGAGAGCCCCCCACCTCCGGCCAGCGCCGCTTCCTCAACGACCCCGCCCGCTTCGCCCGCATCGTCGAAGCCCTGCAAAGCGACGGCGCCGTCGTCGGCGTCGCTCCGCACAGCCTGCGCGCCGCCACCCCCGATGAACTCAAAGCCATCCTGCCCCTCAGCACCGGCCCCGTGCACATCCACGCCGCCGAGCAGGTCAAGGAGGTCGAGGACTGCCTGGCCTGGTCGGGCCAGCGTCCGGTCGAATGGCTGATCGACCACGCTGGCGTCGATCCCCGCTGGTGCCTCATCCACGCCACCCACCTGACCCCCGCCGAAACCCAGGCCCTCGCCAGGTCCGGCGCCGTCGCCGGCCTCTGCCCAGTCACCGAGGCCAATCTCGGCGACGGTATCTTCCCCTCCAGCGACTACCTGGCGGCCGGCGGCCGCTTCGGGGTCGGCACCGACAGCAACATCGCCATCGAGGCGGCCGGCGAGTTGCGCCAGCTGGAATACGCCCAGCGCCTCGACCATCGCGGCCGCAACCTGCTCTCCCAGTCGGAGGGCGAGAGCACCGGCCGCGCCCTGCTCACCGGAGCCTGCCGGGGCGGCGCCCAAGCCCTCGGCCAGCCGCTCGGTACGATCGCCGTCGGCCATCGCGCCGACGTCGTCTGCCTCGACATGGTTCACCCGGACATGACCGGCCGCTGCGACGACCTGGCGGTGGACACCTGGGTGTTCTCGCAAGGCCGCACCGCGATCGCCTCCGTCTACGCCGGCGGCCGCCGCGTCGTCGAGAACGGCCGCCACATTGGCCGCAGCGCCATCAACGTCCGCTACAGCGCCGTCCTCAGAGGCCTCACCGCATGACCCAGCCCCTCCACGACACCATCCGCGCCCGCTTGGAGACCGACATCCTCGCCGGCGTCTACAAGCCTGGGGAGAAACTGCCCAACGAAACCGACCTCGCGGCCGAATGGAACTGCGCCCGCATGACGGTGAGCCGGGCCCTGGGCGCCCTGGCCGAGGCCGGCATGGTACAGCGCCGCAAGCGGGCCGGCACCTTCGTCGCCCGCCGCACGGTGCAGGAGACGGTGCTGGAGATCCGCGACGTCGCCGCCGACGTCCGCGCCTCCGGTCGAGAGTACGCCTTCCGCTGCCTGGACCGCCGCGAGGCCGGCGCCTCGGCCAACGAGGCCGCAACGCTTGGCGTCCCCGAAGGCGCCCCCGTCCTGCTGGTCATCGGCCTGCACCTGGCCGACGGCCAGCCCCATGCCCTGGAGGAGCGACTGATCAGCCTCGACGCCGCCCCCGCCGCCAGCCGCGAACGCTTTGAGGATCACCCCCCCGGCGCCTGGCTGCTGACTCACGTCCCCTGGACCGAGGCAGAGCACGCTATCACCGCCCTCGCTGCAGATGGCCAGGCCGCCAAAAGACTAGGAATTTCCGTCGGTTCGGCCCTGCTCTGCCTGGAGCGCAGGACCTGGCTATCCGGCGCCTGCGTGACCACCGCCCGCTTCCTCTACCCGGCGGGCGCGCAACGCCTCACCGCCCGGCTGCGCCAACCTGGCGCCAGACGGGAACAAGCCTGACCCCCGGGACGCTTTGCCTTCGCCGAGCCGTGTTCGGTCGGCAATAAGGACAACGCCCGTGACCCCCCTCTCCCGCGCCCTGCTGGGCGCCTCCCTGTTCGTCCTTGCCGCCTGCGCCGGCAAGACCAGCCTGCTCACCTCCGCCACCTATGGCACCAACCCGACCATCGGAGAGCCGCAGAAGGCCCTGATCCCCACCGTCAATGCCCGCAAGGCCGTCGGCTGGCCGGCCGGCGACAAGCCTATCCCGGCCGCCGGCCTCAAGGTCGAGGCCTTCGCCAGCGGCCTCGACCACCCCCGTTGGCTCTACGTTCTGCCCAATGGCGACGTGCTGGTCGCCGAGACCAATGCCCCGCCCCGCCCCGAGGACGGCAAGGGCATCAAGGGCGCGGTGATGAAGTCGGTGATGAAAAACGCCGGCGCCGCCGCCCCGACGGCCAACCGCATCAGCCTGCTGCGCGACGCCGACGGTGACGGAGTGGCGGAGACCAGGACGGTCTTCCTGTCAGGGCTGAACTCGCCATTCGGCATGGCTCTGGTCGGGGGCAGCTTCTACGTCGCCAACTCCGACGCCGTTGTCCGCTTCCCCTACAGTCCCGGCGCCACATCGATCAGCGCCGCCGGGGTCAAGGTCACCGACCTGCCGGCCGGCCCTCGCAACCACCACTGGACCAAGAACATCATCGCCAGCCCGGACGGCACGAAGCTCTACGCAACCGTCGGCTCCAACAGCAACGTCGCCGAATACGGCATGGCGGAGGAGGAAGGCCGAGCCGCGATCTGGGAGATCGACCTGGCCAGCGGGCAGAAGCGCCTGTTTGCCACCGGCCTGCGCAATCCCAACGGCATGGACTGGGAGCCGTCGTCGGGCATGCTGTGGACCGCCGTCAACGAGCGCGACGAGATCGGCCACGACCTCGTTCCGGATTACATGACCAGCGTCCGCGACGGCGGCTTTTATGGCTGGCCCTACAGCTACTGGGGACGGGTCGATGACCGCGTCAAACCGGGCGACCCGGCCAAGGTCGCCGCCGCCCTGACTCCCGACTATGCGCTCGGCGCCCACACCGCCTCGCTGGGGCTGACCTTCTATCGCGGCGATCTGCTGCCCCGGTACCGCGGCGGCGCCTTCATTGGCCAGCACGGCTCCTGGAACCGCGACCCGGTCAGCGGTTACAAGGTGGTGTTCGTGCCCTTCAGCGGCGGCAAGCCCAGCGGGCCCGCGCAGGACATCCTGACCGGTTTCCTGGATGCGGACATCCACACCAAGGGCCGTCCTGTCGGCGTCGTGGTCGACAGGACCGGAGCGCTGCTGATCGCCGATGACGTCGGCAATGTCATCTGGCGCGTGACGCCAGCGCTCTAGCGAACTAGGTTCCTGCAAAATCGGGGAACCCCATGAAACGCATCCTGCTGACCGGTCTCGCCCTGGTCGCCCTCACCGCCTGCCAGAAGCCGACCACGTCGGACGGCTCCGAGGGCTACGGCCCCGACCCCAAGATGCCGGCCGCCAAAACCTCGGCCCTGCCGACCGTCAATGCCCGTCAGGCGGTCGGTTGGGCCGCCGGCGCCGCGCCGGTTCCCGCCAAAGGCCTAAAGGTCGCCCGCTTCGCCGAGGGGCTGGAACACCCCCGCTGGCTCTACGCCCTGCCCAACGGCGACATCCTGGTCTCCGAGACCAACAGCCCGCCCCGCGAGGGCAAGGGCCTGCAGGCCATGGTCGCCAAGAACATGATGAAAAAGGCCGGAGCCGCCGTGCCCAGCCCCAACCGCATCACCCTGCTGCGCGACGCCGACGGTGATGGCGTCGCCGAGCTGAAGACGGCGCTGATCACCGGACTGAACTCGCCGTCGGGCATGGTGCTGGTCGGCGATCAGCTGTTTGTCGCCAACACCGACAGCGTCGTGGTCTTCGCCTACACGCCCGGCACGACGAATATCGATGCGCCGGGCCGCAAGATCGCTGACCTGCCAGCCACCGGCTCCAACGGCCACTGGGCGCGCAACATCATCGCCAGCCGGGACGAGACAAAACTGTATGTGGCCATCGGCTCGAGCAGCAACATCGCCGACGAAGGTCTGGAGGTGGAGACCGAACGGGCCGCCATACTTGAGATGAACCTCGACGGCTCGGGGCGGCGGCTATTCGCCTCGGGCCTTCGCAATCCCAACGGCATCGCGTTCGAGCCGGTCACCGGGCTGCTGTGGGCGGCGGTCAACGAGCGGGACATGATCGGCCATGACACCCCACCCGACTACATGACCGTAGTCCGCGACGGCGGCTTCTACGGCTGGCCGTGGGCCTACTGGGGCCAGAATGTCGATACGCGGGTCGAGCCGGCCAATCCGGCCATGGTCGCCAAGGCCTTGAAACCCTCCTACGGCCTGGGGGCTCACACCGCCTCGCTGGGCATCCACTTCTATGGCGGGGTGTTGCTCCCCGAGGCCTGGCGCGGCGGAGTCTTCGTCGCCCAGCACGGCAGCTGGAACCGCGATCCGCCCAGCGGCTACCGGGTGATCTACGTGCCCTTCGTGGCCGGCAATCCGTCGGGCATGCCGGTCGAGGTGCTCGGCGGCTTCCTGAACGCCAAGAAGGAGGCCCAGGGGCGGCCAGTGGCGATCATCGAGGACGCCGCCGGGTCGCTGCTGGTGTCGGACGATGTGGGCAACGTCATCTGGCGGGTGACGGCCAGGTAGCCGCCGCCTAGGGCCGATAATCGGCTGCACTGCCGGAGGCTGGACAAGGAAAAGGCCGCCGGCTTTCGCTGGCGGCCCTCCTCGGTATGGGACCCGGTTGATGCTTACAGCCGTTCGATGATCGTCACATTGGCCAGGCCGCCGCCTTCGCACATGGTCTGCAGCCCGTACTTGCCGCCACGGTCCCGCAGCGCGTTGACCAGCGTCGCCATCAGTTTCGAGCCCGACCCGCCGAGCGGGTGACCCAAGCTGATCGCGCCGCCGTTGACGTTCAGGCGGTCCGGGTCGGCGCCGGTGGCCTGCAGCCAGGCGGCCGGCACCGAGGCGAAGGCTTCGTTGACCTCGAACAGGTCGATGTCGTCGATCTTCAGCCCGGTCTTGTCCAGGGCCCGCAGGGTGGCCGGGATCGGGGCTTCCAGCATGATCACCGGGTCGGCGCCGATGACGGTCATGTGGTGGATGCGGGCCAGCGGCTCGACACCCAGCGACTTCAGGCCCTTCTCGTTGACGATGATGACGCCCGAGGCGCCGTCGCAGATCTGGCTGGAGGTGGCGGCGGTCAGGGCGCCGTCTTCCTGCAGAAGTTTGACGCCGCGCATGGCTTCCAGGCTGGCCTCGAAGCGGATGCCCTCATCGATATTGTGGTCTTCTTCGACGCCCTCGGCGGTCTTGATCTTCACCGGTACGATTTCGTTGGCAAACTTGCCGGCCTTGGTGGCTTCGATAGCCTTGCGGTGGCTGTTGTAGCCGTACTCGTCGAGCAGGTCCTTCGACAGCCCGTACTTCTTGGCGATCATCTCGGCGCCGGCGAACTGGCTGAACTGGATATTCGGATAGCGGGCCTGGAGGTTGGGGCTCATGTAGCTGCCCATGCCGGCCTTGAGGGCCAGGATGGCCGGCGTGCCCATCGGCACCCGGGTCATGCTCTCGACGCCGGAGGCGATGACGACGTCCATGGCGCCGCTCATCACCGCCTGGGCAGCGAAGTGGATAGCCTGTTGCGAGGAGCCGCACTGGCGATCAACGCTGGTGCCCGGCACGCTTTCGGGCAGGGACGAGGCGAGGATGGCGTTGCGGGCGATGTTGACCGACTGCTCACCGGCCTGGCCGACGCAGCCCATGATGACGTCCTCAACCAGAGCCGGGTCGGCGTCGACGTCCCGGATCAGGCCTTCCAGCACCTGGGCGGCGAGGTCGGCGGGGTGCCACCCGGCCAGACGGCCGCCCTTGCGGCCTCCGGCGGTGCGTTTGGCGGCGACGATATAGGCTTCGGCCATGGGGGGTGCTCCCGGTGATCTCATTTACGTTCACGGTAAGATAGGCGAACGGCCTCGGGCGCAAAAGTATGACGTAGGGTGAGAGGTGCGTCTTTTTTGAAGACCCTAGTCCGTATGCACCCGCCGGAACTGCCCACGAAGGTAGACCAGTGGCTCGTGTTCCGGGTCGAAGCGGACCTTCAGAATCCGGCCGATGAAGATGCGGTGGTCGCCGGCGTCGATGACCTGTGTGGTCTCAAGCTCGAAGTTGGCCATGCAGCCGGGCAGGATGGGTACGTCGTGGTCCCAGGTCTCGCATTCCAGCCCTTCGAAGCGGTCCGCTGACTTCACCGTGAACCTGCGGGCCATGTCCTCCTGCTCGGCGTGCAACACGTTGACCGAGAACTTCCCGGCCTGTTCCAGCACCGGCAGGCTGGAGGCCTTGAGATCGACGCAGACCAGGGCCAGCGGCGGATCGAGGCTCACCGAAGAGAAGGCGTTGACGGTAAAGCCGACCTGGCGGCCGTCGGCGGCGCGGGTAGTGACCACGGTGACGCCTGTTGTGAAGCAGCCGAACGCATCCCGGAGAGCCCGGGCGTCAGCGATCAGGTCGCCATCGAGGGTTATGGTGCGGGACGGGCTCATTGAGAGCCTTTGTGATGCGCCGCGCCTGGCGCCGCAAGGGGTCAGGCGGCTGTTCCGTAGAAGGTCTGGCTGAACGGCGGGAACCAAAAGGTCTTGCCGAGGCCGCGCATCAGCCGGTCGAGCGGCATGGCCCGGTCGGGGTCCAGCAGCGCCCATTTGACGGCGACAACCGGCGTCCACAGGGCGGTCTGCACCAAACCGGCCAGCATCCAGCGGAGAATGCCGGGGACGTTCTTCTCGGCCGCGCAATGCTCGCTTGGGCCCTGGCCGTAGGCGAAGGCGCGGCGCAGCGTGTAGGCCAGGGTCAGGCGCGAGGGCACCGGGTCTTCCCAGACGAAGGCGGCGTGAGCCCAGCCGAAGCTGGCCCCAGTGGCGGCCATCTGCGCGAACAGCAGGTCGTCCTCGCCGCCGCTGGCGTTGCGGGACGGGTCAAACGGAGTGGTCGGATTCGGCAGGGCGGATCGGCGGATCAGGCTGTTGCCGCAGCCGTACCAGGTGGCGAGCGGCTGGGTGGTCGCCGGACCGTGGCGGGAAAAGAAGTCCTCGAGATAGGCCCGGTGGCGCACGCCCTCGGGGGCGCGGCCACGCACGGGGCCGAAGACGGCGTCGGCGCCGAGCGCGGCCTGGGCGGCGAGAAGGTCCGCTAGCCAGGTCGGCGGCGCCTCCTCGTCATCGTCGAGGAAGACGATGAGCTCGCCGCTCGCCACGGCCAGGGCGGCGTTGCGAACGTTGGCGACCCCGGGGCGCGGCTCGTGGACGTAGTTGACCGGGAACGGCGCGTGGAGCGACTCCACGAAGGCCTGGGCCGAGGGGACAGCGTCGTTGTCGGCGACGATGAGTTCAAGGCGCGCGGCATCGACGCCGGTCTGGGCGACGAGGGAACGCAGCGCCGTCGCCAGGCCGGCTGGGCGGCGCTGGGTGGGAACAATGAGGCTGACGCGGGCGGCCATGAAGGAAGGATAACCGTCACGGGTTGAGGAAACGTGGACCTCCCTCCCCGAATTGGGGAGGGCAGGCCGAAGGCCGGGTGGGGAAGTGGGTCACCGCAACCCCCACAGCCTCTGGTCGACTTCCCAACCCGACGCGCAACGGGCCTCTGCCCTCCCCAATTCGGGGAGGGAGGTTAGTGGCTGAAAGTCTCGCGCAAGATCTTCTCGATCCCCGCCTGGTCCACCGCGTCGAACGCCGCCGGCCTGTCGCTATCGACGTCGAACACCGCCAGTAGCCTCCCCGACCCATCCTTCACCGGCACGACGATCTCGCTCTGGCTCTTTGCATCGCAGGCGATGTGGCCCGGGAAGGCGTGGACATCCTCGACCAGCTGCGTCTCGCCCGTCTCCGCCGCCGCGCCGCATACACCCCGGCCGTAGGCGATCCTCAAACAGCCGAGCGAGCCCTGATACGGCCCGACCACCAGCTCCCGATCCCGCTCCCGATCGACGACATAGAACCCCGTCCAGAAATAGTGGTCGAAGCTGCTGGCCAGCATCGAAGCCACCGTCGCCATCCGCGCCGTGAGGTTCGGCTCGCCGTCCAGCACCGACGCGATCTCGTCGGCCACCTCGGCATAGCGGGCGGCCTTGTCGGCGGAGAGGGTGAGGTCGTTGAAGGCTTCGGCCATGGGTCCGCATATAGGCCCATCACGCCTGGCCGCAATCAGTCGATCATTTCCAGGCGGCGGCCCGCCGGCCTGATCGGACCATAGTCGTGGGTCAGGCCGGCCAGGTGGCTCTCGATACGGCGGGAGACGGCGCGGTCGAGCTGACGAACGACCAGGGCGCTCCCCTTGAGGTCGCCCACCGGCAGTAGGGCCAGGGCGCGCAGGGTGTCGAGGTGGGTCTGGACCACCTCCGGATCGGCCCTGCCCGCCCCGCCGACCGCCGAGACGTAGCGGGCCAGGCTGGAGGCGGCCCGGGTCAGCACCCGGTCGCCGACCTCGCTGGCCCGCTGGCGCAGGGCGTGCATCACCCGGCAGGCCATTTGGCGCAGCATGTGGTCCAGGCCCCGGGCCTCGATCAGCCGCTGGAAAGTGGCCATCTCGTCGAGGATCTGGGCGCAGAGGGCGGCACGGGCGGCGACATCCACCGCATCGGCCGCATCGCCCCGGCGACGCAGGGGGCCGGCGTAGCCCTCGTCATCGTCTCGCTCGCGACCCTGGCGGCGGTCGGGGCCGACATAGGCGGTGCTGATCACGAAGTCGATTTCCCGCTGGCGAACGGTGGCGACCCGCTCCAGCACCCGGGCCGGAGTGAAGGGCTTGATCAGGAAGGCGTCGGCCCCGGCGGCGCGGGCCACCTCGACATCGCGGCGGGTTCGCTCGGTGGTCAGCATGATGATCGGCAGGCGCGGATCGGGAATGCGCGGATCGTCGGTGACGGCGGCGTGGCGCACGGCGCGGGTAAAGGCCAGGCCGTCCATCACCGGCATCAGCCAGTCGGTGATGATCACATCGGGCCGGGTCCCGGCCATCATGCCCAGGGCCTCCGAGCCGCTCTCGGCGGTGACCACCCGGTCGACGCCGCCGGCCCGCAACACATCGGCGACGAGCCGGCGGGTGCTGTGATGGTCATCGACGACCATCACGCAAAGGCCCTCAAGGGGATCAGGAAGCGCCGCGTCCATGCCCCTCCTGACTACCGAACAACGGTTTCGGTCCGGTTACCGACCGGTCTCGTCATCCCACTGCAGAGCATTCTTCCTTGCCATGAGCGTCAGGTCTGGTAATTGCGAGCCACTCGCAACTTTTCCCCGGCCCCCGTCTCCATGCGTCTGTTGCCTCGTCTTCCGGCCCGCTGTGGGCGAGGCCGCTCCTGACCATGGATGTGCGCGTCGACGAAGCGGCGGTGGCCGACCGGGCGAAGGCCAAGACGCGGGCCAGGGCGCGGGCCGGCTTCCTGCGCGAGACGGTGCGCTGGCACTGGATCAGCGCCGCCATCTGCCTGGTCGGCACCCTGCTGTTCGCGGTCACCGGCATCACCTTGAACCATGCCCGGCAGATCGAGGCCAAGCCGGTGGTCGCCACCCTCAAGGCGACGGCGCCGCCGGCCGTGGTCGCCGAACTCAAGGCCGCCGAGGCGAAGAAGGGCACGCTGCCCGATGGCGCGCGGGCCTGGGTCAGCAAGGAATTCAAGGTCGAGGCCCCCAAGGCCGCTGCCATCGAATGGTCGGACGGCGAGGCCTATGTCGCCCTGCCTCGCCCCGGCGGCGACGGCTGGGTCACCATCGACACCGAAACCGGCGCCGCCGAGGCGGAGAAAACCAGTCGCGGCTGGATCTCCTACCTCAACGACCTGCACAAGGGCCGCAACACCGGGCCGGTCTGGGCCTGGTTCCTCGACATCTTCGCCGCCGGCTGCATCGTCTTCTGCGTCACCGGCCTGATCCTGCTGTTCATGCACGCCCATGCCCGCAAGACCACCTGGTGTTACGTCGGCCTCGGCCTGTTCATCCCCCTCGTCCTCGCCCTCCACTTCATTCCCTGATTGGTAGCCCATGCGTATCGCCCTGCCCGCCGCCCTGCTGGCCAGCCTCACAGCCTCCCCGGCCCTGGCCGCCGAGCTCAGTGTCGGCATCGAAATCCCCCGAATGACGGTGGCCGAGTACCACCGTCCCTACGTCGCGGTCTGGATCGAGACGCCGGACGAGACGGCGGTGAAGACCCTGGCCGTCTGGTACGACACCAAGAACGCCAAGGGCGAAGGCGCCACCTGGTTGAAGGACATGCGCCAGTGGTGGCGCCGCACCGGCCGGTCCATGACCATGCCGGCCAACGGCGTCAGCGGCCCGACCAAGGCCCCCGGCAAGCAGCAGCTTGTCGTCCCGGCCGCGCGGCTGGCCGACCTGAAGCCCGGAACCTACACCCTCGTGGTCGAGGCGGCCCGCGAGGTCGGCGGCCGCGAGGTGGTCAAGGTTCCCTTCACCTGGACCGGCAAAAGCGGAAAAGGCGGCGCCGCCAAGGGCGCCAGCGAACTGGGCGGCGTCACCCTGACCATCAAACCCTGAGCGGAAGCGAGACCATGAAAAAGAGCCTGTTCGCCATCACGGCCTTCGCCGCCGTTCTCGCCGCCGCCGGCTCGGCCAGCGCCCACCGCCAGTGGATGCTGCCGTCGATGACGGTGCTGTCGGGCAACGATCCCTGGGTCAGCGTCGATGCTGCGGTGTCCAACGACCTGTTCGTCTTCGAGCATGTGCCGCTGCGCCTCGACGGCCTGGTGATCACCGGCCCGGACGGCGCCCCGGTCGAGGCCCAGAACAAGTTCACCGGCAAGTACCGCTCGGTCTTCGACATTCAGCTGAGCAAACCCGGCACCTACCGCGTGGCATCCGTCTCCGGCGGCATGCTGGTCTCCTACAGGCTGAACGGCGAGCAGAAGCGCTGGCGCGGCCCGGCCGCCGAGCTGGCCGCCAACCTCCCGGCCGGCGCCACCGAGGTCAAGAAGACCATGAGCGCCCGCCGCGTCGAGGTCTTCGTCACCTCAGGCGCCCCGACCGACACCGCCCTGAAGGCCACCGGCAAGGGCTTGGAACTGGTCCCGGTGACCCATCCCAACGACGTCTTCGCCGGCGAGAAGGCCACCTTCGGCCTGCTGCTCGACGGCAAGCCGGCGGCCAATGTAGAGGTCCTGATCGAGCCGGGCGGCGCCCGCTTCGCCAATGAGCGCGGCGAGATCAAGGTGACCACCGACGCTGAAGGCAAGTTCAGCGTCACCTGGCCCAAGGCCGGCTTCTACTGGCTGGAAGCCGACGTGCGCGGCCCGGCCGACGCCGACGGCATCGAGCACAACGCCGGCTATGTGGCGACCTTCGAAGTCCTGAAGGAGTAAGCGTGTCAGGCCGAAGTGTGCGCGGTTCGCCCGCCCGGACACGCTTTAGGAGAATGCGCTGAACCGGGTCGCCATCCCGCCGTCGCTGGACGCCAGCGCCGCAGAGCCGCCGGCCGGCTCGATCCTCAAGCTCGGCGGGCCGACCATGGGCGTCTCCTGGTCGGCGCAGGTCTGTCCGCCGGCCAGCGTGACGGCCGACGACCTGCGGGTGGCGGTGCAGGCGGCGGTCAACGCCGTGGTGCTGCAGATGAGCGGCTGGGAGCCGGACTCGGACCTCTGCCGGTTCAACCGCGCCGACGCCGACAGCTGGCATGACCTGCCGGCCGACTTCGCCGCCGTCATCGACCGCGCCCTGCACTGGGCCCGCCAGAGCGACGGGGCCTTCGATCCGACCCTCGGCCGCCTGACCGACCTCTGGGGCTTCGGCCCGACCGGGCCGCGCGATGAGCCCCCGTCCGGGCAGGAACTCGACGGCCTGTGGTCGCAGTCCGGTTGGACGCGGCTGGAACGGCGCGGCGACGCGCTCCTCCAGCCGGGAGGCCTGGAACTCGACCTGTCGGCCATCGCCAAGGGCTTTGGCGTCGATCAGGCGGTGCGGGCGCTGCGGGACCTGGGCGTCCGCCATGGCCTGGTCGAGATCGGCGGCGAGCTGCGCGGCGAAGGCGTACGGCCTGACGGCCAGCCCTGGTGGGTGGAGATCGAGACGCCGTCCGGGATGGCAGTGGAAGAGCCGGTGGTGGTGGCCCTCCACGACCTGTCCCTGGCCACCAGCGGCGACTACCGGCGGTTCTCGATGGACGGCGGCCGCCGACAATCCCACACCCTCGACCCGCGCACCGGGACGCCGGTCGTGGAGGCCGCGGCCTCTGTCAGCGTGCTAGCGGAGACCTGCATGGACGCCGACGCCCTGTGCACGGTCCTGACCGTGTTGGGACCGGAGGCAGGGATGGTCTGGGCGAGCGAGCGCGGGGTCGCGGCGTACTGGCAGCTACGCGACGCGGGCGAACAGATGACCCCGGCCTTCGCGGCGATGCTGGAAGCTTGACGTCCTTCTCCTGCTTACCGCAGGGCTATCGTGTATGGAAATGGATGGCCAGGACACGGTCAGCGGCCGTGAGAGTCCCTTCTCCGTCGGCGGCAGGAGAAGGTGGCGCCCTCGGGTCCGGCCTTGGGCCGGCCCAAGGACAGGCTACGCGCCGGATGAGGGGTCGATAGGTCTTTCAGCTGCGCAGAGGCGGTAGCGGCAGGCTGTATCGAAGGCCGGGGAGCCCCCTCAACCGGCCCTTCGGGCCACCTTCTCCCGCGAGGGGAGAAGGGAGACCACAGGCGAAATCACAATCGCCTGCTTGCGTGGCCATATGCAGTAGCCCTGCCGCTTGTCGGGAGAAGGATCAGCGCTGTTCAGATCACCGTCCGCAAACTCAGCAATTCCGGGAAGAACGGCCGCTCCAGCGCCTTGACCAGATACGCCACCCCGGCCGACCCGCCGGTCCCGCGCTTGAAGCCGATGATCCGCTCGACCGTCTTCATGTGGGCGAAGCGCCACTGCTGCAGCCGATACTCGATATCGACCAGCTTCTCGCCGAGCTCATATAGGTCCCACCAGGTGTCGACATCCCGGTAAACAGCGGTCCAGGCGGCCTCGACCTCGGGGCTGGCTTCGTAGGGCTGCGTCCAGTCGCGGTTCAGATAGGCCTCCGGTATCGCGAACCCCCGCCGGGCCAGCAAGGCCAGGGCCTCGTCGTAGAGGCTGGGCGCCGCCAGGGCCGCCATCAGCTCGGCGTGGACGGGCGGATCGCTCTCAAACACCTCCAGGGTGCGGGCGTTCTTGGCCCCGAGCAGGAACTCGATCTGCCGGTACTGATGGGACTGGAAACCGCTGCTGGTCCCCAGCGCATCGCGGAATCGGCTGTAGTCGGCCGGCGTCATGGTGGCGAGGATTTCCCAAGCCTGGATCATCTGGGTCTGGATGCGGCCGACCCGGCTGAGCATCTTGAAGGCCGGCTTCAGGTCGCCCTCCCGGATGTGCGCGACCGCGCCGCGCAGTTCGTGCAGGCAGAGCTTCATCCACAGCTCGCTCGACTGGTGGATGATGATGAACAACAGCTCGTCATGTTCGCCCGAGCGCGGCCCTTGCGCGCTCAGCACCTTGTCCAGCTGCAGATACTGGCCGTAGCTCAGGGACTTCGAGAGGTCCCAGGTCACGCCTTCGTAGGGGTCTTTTTCACTCATGGCAGCGGTTTTACTCCGGTTCACGGGCGCTTGTCCTTCCCCGGCGTCGCTCTGTTAGTCTGAGACGCAAAATCGGGAGGACGTCATGAGCGATCTGGTGCTGCGCGAAGACCGCGACGGGGCGGTGACCCTGACCCTCAACCGGCCGGACAAGCTGAACGCCCTCAATGTCGAACTGTTCAAGGCCCTCGACGACCATGTCGCCGATATCGAGGCCGGCGGCGCCCTGCTGGTCATCCTGCGCGGGGCCGGCAGATGCTTCTCGGCGGGCCATGACCTTGGCGACATCGCGGCGGGCGAGAAGCTGCCGCGGCCGAACTTCCAGGCGTCGGTCATCGAGCGGCTGGCCGACCTGCCCTTGCCGGTGATCACCGCCGTGCATGGCCACTGCTACACCGGCGGGCTGGAGCTGGCCCTGGCCGGCGACATCATCTTCGCCTCCGAGGCGGCGAAGTTCGGCGACACCCACGCCAAATGGGCGCTGACGCCGGTCTGGGGCCTGAGCCAGCGGCTGCCGCGCCGGGTCGGGACCTACAAGGCGCGGGAGATGATGTTCACCTGCCGCACCTACGGCGGACGCGAGGCGGCGGCGATCGGGCTGGCCAACCTCTGCGTGGCCAACGAGGACTTTGAGAGCGGATTGGCGGCGCTGGCGGCCAGCATCCTCGCCAACAGCAGCTTCAGCCACGCCGCCAACAAGAAGCTGCTCGTTGAGACCGACGGCCTGCCGCTCAGCGCTGGGTTGGCGCATGAGGTGTTCCGCGGCGAGGGCCGGGGTCCCGACATGGAAGAGCGTATCGCCGCCTTCCAGAACAAGACGGCGAAGGTCAGCTGATGGTTCTGCATCCCCTCCCCGCCCAGCCCTCCGACACGCCCTGGCCCACCGCCGACTGGCCGGTCGGCGCGCCCCTGCCCGCAGACCTGCCGACCCGCCTCGATGCGGCCTTCGGGGACGAGTCCCTCGGAATCACCGACGCGGTGCTGATCGTCCAGGGCGGGCGGATCCGCTACGAGCGCTATGGCGAGGACTTCGACCAGCAGAGCCGGTTTCCGTCGTGGTCGAAGGCCAAGAGCATCACCCAGGCGCTGGTCGGGCTGGCCGTCGCCGAAGGCCGGCTGGACATCCACGCCCCCGCCGACGTGCCGGCCTGGAAGGAAGACGACCGATCCGCCATCACCCTCGACCAGCTGCTGCGCATGTCGAGCGGCCTGAAGTTCGTCGAGGACTATGTGCCGGGCAGCGTCTCGGACGTCATCGAGATGCTGTTCGGGGCCGGCAAGGAAGACGTCGCCGCCTACGCCATCGCCCGGCCGCTGGAGCACGCGCCGGACACCGTCTGGTCCTACGCCAGCGGCACGACCAACATCGTCTGCGACATCCTGCAGCGAGCCCTGGGACTGAAAGGCGAGGCCTTCGAAGCCCATATGCGCCGGGCCCTGTTCGGGCCGCTGGGCATGACCAGCCCCATCCCCAAGTTCGACCCGGCCGGGACCTTCATCGGCTCATCCTACTGTTTCTGCACAGCCCGCGACTTCGCCCGCTTCGGCCTTCTCTACCTGCGCGGCGGGGTCTGGGAGGATCGCCAGCTGCTGCCGGCCGACTGGGTCGAATACGCCCGCACGCCTACCCCCGTGCCGCCCACCGAAGAGCTCGGCTACGGCGCCCAATGGTGGCTGGGGCTGGGGGGCGAAGGCTCGTTCAGCGCCAACGGCTACGACGGGCAATACACCCTGTGCGTCCCGGACCTTGACCTGGTGATGGTGCGCCATGGCCGCACCCCGCTCGCCAACAAGGATGCGCTGGCGGCCTGGATGCGGGACAGCGTCCAGGCCATCAGAACCGCCTAGGCCTGAACCGCCAGGTCGTCGGCATGCGGCGGATAGGGCGCCGTCTGGCGGGGGTCGTGGGGCTTTCCGGCCAGCTGGCTGGCGAAGCCGTGGTTGACGTCCCGGTGGTGGGCCTCGTCGGCCTGGACCAGCAGGATGACATCGCGCAGGGTCGCGGTATCGGCCATCTTCCAGTAGTGGCGGGCGATGGCCGGGGCCGGCACGTTGGGCGAGCGGCCCTCGTCGATTTCCTTCAGATAGAAGCCGTAGCTGATCACCGCCTCCTCCTCGAAATAGCCGACCACCCGGTGCGCCGTGCGCGACGAGACCAGGTAGAGCAGGAAGAAGGCGACATAGAAGATCCACTGCGCCAGCAGGATGACCCAGCGCTCGAACACCGTCGGCTTGGCGATCTCAACGAAGGTCATCAGATGCATGCGCTCGTTCTCCGCCTCCTCCATCAGGGTGCGAATCCAGCCCTCGTCGCCGACCATGCGGCGCAGGCACCTGAGGTGGGTCAGGGTTGCGCCGACCATGCCGGGCACGGCCGCGACGGTCTCCAGAACGATGGCCCGGTGGCCGTAGCGTTTGGCGAAGAAGGTGTCGGCCGCCCAGCGCAGCACCTTGGTGAAGCCCAGGGCGAACTTGTCGGAGAAGCCGTCCGGAACATGATGCACCGGAGCCAGGACGTCGTGAGCCGCGTCCGGTTCACCGGCGGCGAGGATGGAATTGACCATGGAAGTCCTTTCGGCGCGCAAAGATGCGATGCCGTATATTTTGAGGGCCGGGGGACCCGTCCGGCCGTGTGTGGGCGCATCGACGGTGACAGTCCAGCGCCAAAGGCCCAATCTGGGGTTTCGTCCCCGCGGCATGCGGACGCCGGTCTTGCCCGCCCCGGGATACAGCGTCATGGTGGCGTCAAACAATTGGCACGGCGAATGTCATGACCCTGGAAACGCCCCTCGAACTCTCCGGCGCGCCGGGCTCGCCCTATACGCGGAAGATGCTGAGCGTCCTTCGCTATCGGCGCACTCCCTATCGGCTGTACCATCGGGGACGGGAGCCGTCGGGGTACCCGACCGCCAAGGTGCCCCTGCTGCCGACCTTCTACATCGGCGGCGCGGCGGTGACCGACTCGACCCCGCTGATCCGCCGGTTCGACGCGGAAATTCCGGGCCGACCGGTGCGTCCCGCCGATCCGGCCCTGGCCTTCCTCGACAGCCTGATCGAGGACTATGCCGACGAGTGGCTGACCAAATGCATGTTCCATTATCGCTGGGCGCATGAGGCCGACGCGGTTTTCGCCGGCCGCCTGCTGCCCAGCTGGGGCCCCGCCCCGCTGGACGAGCCAACCCTGGCGGCGATGAGCAGGATGATCAGCGAGCGCCAGATCGGCCGGCTGGCCTATGTCGGCTCCAATCCCACCACCGGGCCGGTGATCGAGGACAGCTACGTCCGCGTGCTGGAGGCCCTGGAAGCCCACCTGGCGGTGTCGCCCTTCATGCTGGGCGCCGCGCCGGGGGCCGGCGACTTCGCCCTGTTCGGCCAGCTGACGCAGCTGGCCGGGGTCGACCCTACGCCGACCGCCATCGCCCAACAGAAGGGCCATCGGCTGATGGGCTGGATCGGCATGGTCGAGGACCTGTCGGGCCTGGAGCCGGGCCCGATGATCGACCCGGCCGCCGTCTCGCCGACCCTGAAGGCCCTCCTGGCCGAGATGGGCCGAGTCTACGCGCCGCTGCTGATCGCCAACGCCGGGGCGGTGATGGCCGGCGAGAAGATGGTCGAGACCGAGATCGACGGCCGACCCTGGACGCAGAACGCCTTTCCCTACCAGGCCAAGTGCCTGGGATGGCTGCGCGAGGAGTACGCCGCACTGCCCGCGGCCTCGAAGGCGCAGGTCGATGCGGCGATCGAGGGGATGGGCTGGAAGGCGCTGTTCTAACCTCCCTCCCGAATTGGGGAGGGCAGGCACGCGCAGCGGGCCGGGTGGGGAAGCGCCATCCGCCGAAGTTATGGTGCAGCCCACTTCCCCACCCAGCGCTTCGCGCCACCCTCACCAATTCGGGGAGGGAGGAACGCAGCCTAGAACCCCCGCGCGTCCATCCACCCCGTCACCGCCGCCACGGCCGTCGGCAGCAGGTCGGCGCGCTCGATGTAGTAGTGGTCGGCGCCCTCGATATCGACATAGCTCTTGTCGGACGAGCCCAGCGCCTCGAACAGCCGGGCGGCGTGGCTGGGGGTGCAGGCCAGATCGGCGGTGTTGTTGATGACCAGTGCCGGCACGGTGATGTTCGGCGCGTTGACCAGGCCGTTGGCCCGGCTCTCGTCGTAGCTCCACTGCGACAGCCAGCTGCGCAGGGTGGTGAAACGGCCAAGGCCGATGGGGCCGTCGTTGGCGATCTTCGGATCGCCCATGTAGCAGGTCCGGGGCGCCCGGTCGGAGGGGTCTTGCGTCGGGTCGGTCCAGCGCACGTCGCTCATCGTGCCCTGGACGATGAAGCAGCGCTCGGCGTCCGGATCGCCGGCCGTCTTCAGCGCCGCCAGCTGGTCCTTGGCCCAGGCGGTGATGCGGCGGTTGCGGGCGATCTGGGCGGCGCGGAACCGGACCACGAATTCATCGGAGTAAGGCGGCTGATCGGGGCAGGCCGGGTCGTAGATGTTGAGCGCCGGGTCGCGATCGAAGGGCCGGCTCTCGTCGCTGATCGAAGGGTCGATCCACTCGGTCATGGTCACGCTGCGGCCGATGTGTGCGGCAAGCAGCATCAGCCCATCGGCCGGCTGCAGGTTCGCGCCGACCAGGTCGATCTCGTCGCCGGCCGGGGTGTGGGTGATGGTCGGGCTGGTCGCCTGGTCCTGGTAGAACATCGACAGCGAGCCGCCGCCGGACCAGCCGCCGAGCACCACCTTCTCATAGCCGAACCTCTTCTTGAGGTCGGCGACGCAGGCCCCCAGGTCGAGCAGGCACTTCTCGAGGATCAGGGCGGTGTCGTTCCCCCGGTAGCGGGTGTTGCAGTAGATGACATGCTTGCCGGCCCGGGCCAAGGCCAGCACCAGCGGCAGGAAACTGCCGCCGCCGATCGGGTGGCTGAACAGGATGACGGTCTTCTCGTCGGTCTGCGGATGGATGCGCATGCATTCGACGAAGACCCGGCCGGCGGCGCCCCCATACACCTCCTTGATACGGGACTGCTCCTTGTAGGAATAGCCGTAGGGCTCGCGGACAATTTCCATCGGCGTCCTCCACAGGCTCTCCGCGGCCCGGTTTCACGAAGATTTGGCAGGGCGACGTCGCGGCAGGCAAGCCGGTTGGGGCTTGCGGACCGGCGTTTCCCGGCCCCCAATACCCCCACCAGACGAGGGCGCAAACCATGACCCAGCCGAGCGGCATCCACCACCTGGCCTTCATGGCCGGCGACATCAAGAAACACATCGCCTTCTTCAGCGAGGTCATGGGCTGTCCGCTGGTGGCGCTGTTCGACATGCATGGGGTGCCGGGCGGCCTGCACGCCTTCCTGCGGATGAACGACCACGGCTACTTTTCGATCGTCCAGCTACCCGATGTCGACAACATCGCCATCGAGCTGGGCAAGACCCACGCCGGCAACGGGGCGCTGCCCAGCGCGCCGGGAACGCTGCAGCACCTGGCCTTCCGGGTCGACAGCGATGCGCAGTTGGCCGCCATGCGCGACCGCATCCGCAGCCACGGCGTCAACGTAATCGGGCCCATCGACCATGGCATGTGCCGCTCGATCTACTTTGCCGGCCCCGACCAGATGACCCTGGAGGTGGCGACCAGCCACGAGCCCATAGACCCGGCCCGCTGGATCGACCCGACCACCCTGGAAAAGGCCGGCATCAGCGCCGAGGAAGCCGCCCGCTTCAAGTCCCCCGCCCCCTACGCCGGCCCCTCGCCGGTGCCGCAGCCGCAATATGATCCGGCCAAGCCGCACATGGCCTATCCCAAGGAACAGTACCTCGGGATGCTTAAGGTCCCGGACGAGGCGATCACCAAGGGGGCGTCCTACAAGGAGCCTCCGGTTCCGGCTTAGCGCCCTGGAGTGATGATGAACTACTGGCTGGTAAAATCTGAACCGGACGCCTTTTCCTGGGACGACCTCGTCGCCGCCGGCAAGACAGGCGAGCCCTGGACCGGCGTGCGCAACCACACCGCCAAGCTCAACATGATGGCCATGAAGCTCGGCGACGAGGTGTTCTTCTACCACTCCCAGGCCGGCAAGGAGATCGTCGGGGTCAGCACCGTGATCAAGGAAGCCTACCTCGACCCGACCGACGCCACGGGTAAGTTCTATTGCGTGGACCTCGCCGCCAAGGCCCCCCTGGCCCGCCCCTTCACGCTGGCCGAGGCCAAGGAGGACAAGGCCCTGGCGGCGATGAGCCTGGTCACCAGCTTTCGCCTGTCGGTGCAGCCGGTGACGGCGGCGGAGTGGAAGCACATTCTGAAAGCTGCCGGCGGCTGATGCCCTACAGCGCCGCCCTCATCGGCACGCGGCTGGGGCCCATCGACTGGACGGCGACAAAGCGCCGGGTCCTGGCTTTCCGGGCCGTGCTGGCCCCGGACGACGCCGGCGGCCTCGACGACGCGGCGGGCCCGCTGGAGGCGCTGCCCATGCAGGTCATCTCACCGGAATGGCTGCTGGCCCTGATGGCCCGCGACCTGCCCGGCCAGACCCTGAGCCCTGAAGAGCAACGACGCGGCGTGCATGTCTCGCAGGACAGCCGCTTCCTCGGCCCGATCAGGGCGGGCGAGACCCTGTCGGTCGGCGGCCAGGTGGTCGGGGTGCGGGCCAGCCGGGCCGGCGCGGTGCTCACCACGCGATACGAGACCTACGGCGACGACGGCCTGCTGGCGGTCACCACCAGTGTCAGCATCCTGCGCGGCGTCACCGTCGAGGGCGCCGATCATCCGGAGCCTGAGCCGGAAGCCTGGCCGGCCTTCGGCGCCGCCGGCGAGCCGCAAGCGATTCCGACCGCCCGCGGCTTTCCGCACCTCTATTCGGAATGCGCCGAGATCTGGAACCCGATCCACACCGAACGGGCCGTCGCCCTGGCGGCCGGACTGGACGACATCCTCATCCACGGCACGGCCCTGTGGGCCCTGGCCGGCTTGGCCCTGACCCCGCCGGGCGAGAGATTGACCCGGCTGGCGGCGCGGTTCCAGTCCCCCGCCTGGGCCGGCGAGGCAGTGACCCTGCGGGCGGGCGAGACGGCGGATAGCCAGACCCCCTTCCAGCTCACCGCGCCGGACGGGCGGATCTTATGCGAAGGCTTCGCCGAGGTCTTGGCCCATTCAGCCGTATCAGATGTCGAGTAGATGGCCGATCGGTGCGTCGTCTGGCTGCCATTCCAGTGGGCTGCCTGAGGCCACCAAGGCGACAAATCGATGGTCGGGCGATGCGGTCATCTGGTGACTGGAGCCCGGCCCGTTGACGGCGAAATCACCCGTCTCGAACAGCTTCCCATCATAGAACCCGCCATGAAGGATGGCGATCAGCTCGTCCTGCCGGTGACTATGGGTCGGCAACGCAGTTTTTGGTGGGGCGCTAAAGACGTAGGTTCGCCAGCCATCCATCCTTGGTGCGTCAAGATGGGCGACCCAGACGTCCGCCGACAGATGAATGGGAGGCGCAAAGCCAATT
This sequence comes from Caulobacter sp., assembly GCA_046595895.1. GTDB lineage: Bacteria > Pseudomonadota > Alphaproteobacteria > Caulobacterales > Caulobacteraceae > Caulobacter. The sequence continues at coordinate 25,823 of JBKJSF010000073.1, forward strand.
TCGGCGAGCATTTCGGGAAGCCGAATACCGTCCAGCAACGCCAGGGCGACATCGGTCCGGCTCGCCTGAACTGGAAGCGGGTCGTCAAGTCGATCCATCATGGCTTGCATGGCGCCCGGTCGAAAAGCAGTATCCTCGAGTGACATCATGCGGCCGGCCTCGGCCTCTTCAAAGGCGCCAACCGCGCGGCAGGAAGCGCACCCGTCCAGATGAGCGCCGACCACCACAGCGGGCCCAATGGCGAGCGCGCCGGCCGCATAGCTGGCAAGAAGGTCCGGGGCAGGATGGTTGGATGGCCTGCCGATCGGGGGGAGAGGGTGCTTCGTCCTCACGACAGGCTTCCAGTACATTGGTATGATGGACGGGCGCTGGCGCGGACCCGGCAGGCATGAGATCGCTCAAAGCCCGGTCCAGAATCGCATCAGGCGCATCCAAGGTCCATCCCATTTCACAGGCGACTGGATCGCGATGAGGCAGACGCAGCGCCCGACCTCACCTGCTCGCAAACCATGCCGCGACTGGTCAGCGGAATAGACAAAGTCACCGGCACGATAGTCGTGCCGACCGTCGGAAAATTCACCTTCGAGGACGGCAATATATTCCTCACCCACATGCCGGTGAGACGGAACCTGCCCGCCCGGCGGGACGACAAGCAGAAATGATCGCCAGTCATGCTCCGTGGATGCCTTCGTGTCCGCCATCCAGAAGCCCAAGCCCAACGGCCGCTTTGGTTTCAAACCGACATCGGCGAGCGATAAGGGCAGTAAGGGATCGCCATTGCCCCTGCGCGGCGGCCCCGCGGGCGAGTCCCGGACAGGCGGTTCGGGGGGCGCCAGCGCCGCTGGCATGGGCTGGCCGGGAAGTCTGCTCAACAACGCGCCGCACAGTTCGGCCACGGCGGCGATCGCGCGGCTGCATGGCTCGCAGCATTCACAGTGGGCCGCGACGGTCAGCCCCGCGGCCGTCGGCAGCCGGCCACTTGCGAACTCCATCAGCACCTCGGAATCCGGATGATGCTGGCTCATTGCAACGGGTCATCCAATGCATCGGTCAATCGGGTTATCGCTCTTCTCAGGTGAGACTTCACCGTCCCGAGAGGGATATCCAGATCGGCGGCGACCTTGGAAGTTTTGCCCGCCCCGAACAATGCGCGATTGACGATCGCCTTCTGGACTGGACTGAGCGTTTCGAACGCGTCCTCAATGCGACGTTGCCGTTCGCCCTGCAAACACAGGTCTTCAGGACTGGCTTGGGTTGTGTCCTGGGCGGGCGCGAAACTGCGGACAACCTCTGGGTGGCGCTCGCGGCGGGTTGAATCGATCCAGCGATTTCGGGCAATCGTATAAACCCAGGCAGCGCCGCTGCCGCGGCTGGGATCAAACTGCGCGGCCCTGCGCCAGATCGTCAGCATCGTTTCCTGGGTCAATTCTTCAGCCACGCCGCGCGAGACTCCCATTCGCAGCAGGTAGGTTTTAATCTTCGGAGCGAGCTGCAAGTACAGCGCGGCAAAGCTGTGCCGGTCACCCCCGGCGATGGCCAACAGAAGCACATCGACGCCATCCGAAGCCGACACCTCGTGCTCAGTGGACTGAATATTTTCCAAACAACCCGTCCCGATATCCCGACCAAAAATCCAACTTTTTGGTACAGAACCACATCGGCAACCCACGGGAGCGGACGCTGTTCCGCGGAGCTACGATAAAAATATTCGTGGCCACGAGGCTCCGCGGGCCCATCCGTCGGCGAAAAAGATTGCTCCGCCGCAACTTTATTCCCCCGACCTTCGTAGAAGGAGTGAGCGGTCTTGCCGCCGCACCCTCGTTTCAAAGGCTGGCGCCCATGGGCCGGAAGTCGCGCATGGCCGTATTTCTGCTCTGCGCCCTCGTGCACGTTGGCCTCTTCCTTCTGCTTGCGCGACCGGCGGCGCGGCATTCCCGGTTGCCTGACGCGGATGCAGGCGCGGTTCTGCTGTCGATGTATGATGGACAGGCCAAGGTTCCGGCGGTTCGTCCTCCCACACGGCAGGCCGAGGTCGCCCCGGCAAAGCCGAACCCGGCTCCTTCCGTTCCCGAACTGCCGCCCCCGCCTCCTCCTCCGTCACCGCCCGTCGCGATGGACCCTGTCCTGTTGAAGGTGATGCAGGAGATTGGCGGCCCGGAGGTCTCCCTTGAAGCTCTGGTGTCGCTCTCGGAGCCGTCAAGACCGGACTCTGCTCCGCAAGCCTTCACGATCGGCGAGACCTGCCAACTGTCCCAGTGGATCCAGTGGACGCTGCAGAACGACCCGTCTGTTTTCTCTGCCTTGAGCGCCATCCCGCGTGAAGGGCGCTCGCTGGCCAACGCGATCATGCTCTGGGACGGCGACTGGGTCGCCAGCGATGTCATGACCGCTGAAGTCACCGACCCGATACGGGCTGCGATCGTCATCGGCGTAGAGTCCGCCCCTGTGGACTGCATCGATCAACCCATCCAGGGACCAATCTTTTTGCCTATTCAGGATGACTTTGGAACGACCTTGGTCGCCGTCGGCTCCGGCACCTGGCAATGGGCCGACCTGCTGACGAGCACCGGGCAACAATGGCTGCCAGGCCCCAAATTGGGCAACTATTCACAATAAAACTTTTTTTTCGCCATAGTCTGCATCCGTGGGCGAACCGCTCCGTACTTCTTTGCAAGCGCCCGCTTCAATAGGTTTCCTTCGGACCTTCTGGCTGGCGATCAGGAGGTCTGAGAATGCAAAGACGCAACAGAAACCTGATGGCGGCAACCGCCATCGCAGCCATGGCCCTCGCCGCGCAGCCAGTCATGGCATCGAGTCACCGGGAAGCGCCGGCGCTCACCGAGATGCCCAAGGTCGATGGCACGGACCTCTACATGTTCCGAAGCTATGAGCCGGGCCGCGCCGCCTTCGTGACCTTCATCGCCAACTACCAGCCCCTGCAGGGACCGGGCGACGGTCCGAACTATTACACTATGGACCCGGACGCGATCTACGAGATTCACGTCGACAGCAACGGTGACGCCCAGGAAGATCTGACCTTCCAGTTCAAGTTCACCAACAGCCTTCGTGGGGGCACCGGCAAGACCCTCAACATCGGCGGCAAGACCCTGCCCATCGCCCTTCGCGCCATCGGTCAGGTGACCACTGCGGACGACGCCGATCTGGGCGAGCTCGAAGACTACACGCTCACCCTGGTGACCGGCGACCGTCGTTCCGGAACCCGCGCGGCCGTCACCAATGCAGCGGGCGGCAGTTCCACCTTCCGCAAGCCTCTGGACTACGTCGGCAACAAGACGCTTCCGGCCTATGAGGCCTATGCCAACCAGTTCATCTACAATGTGACCATTCCGGGCTGCGCCACGGCGGGCAAGGTGTTCGTCGGGCAGCGCGCCGAAGGCTTCGCGGTCAACCTCGGCCCGACCTTCGACCTCGTCAACTACGTCCCGATCGAGGCTGCTTCCTTCCCCGGCGGCATCAGCCAAAGCCGCGCCAACGACGATCTCGTCGGCAAGAAGAACGTCACCTCCCTGGCGATTGAGGTCCCGATCGCCTGCCTGCGTGGCGCCGGTAACGGCGTGATCGGCGCCTGGACCACGGCCAGCCTGCCGCAGGCCCGTTTGCTGGATCCGACCCCGACCTATGAGCTGCCGGCGACCAACGGCGGCGCCTACGTCCAAGTGTCCCGCCTGTCGGCCCCGCTGGTCAACGAACTGGTCATCGGCCTGCCGCAGAAGGACCTTTTCAACGCCGCCGAGCCTCCGGGCGATGCAGCCCTGGCCGACTACGTCACCAACCCGACGTTCCCCGCTATCCTGGACGCCCTTTTCCGGGCGCCGGTGAACCAGACCCTCGGCACCAGCTTCACCAACCTGGCGCCCAACAACTTCCCGCGTAACGATCTGGTCGCCGTCTTCCTGACCGGCATCGCCACGGTGAACCAGCAATCGACGGTCAGGGCCGCCGAATACATGCGCCTGAACACCGGTATCAATCCGACGCCGCAGGCCTCGCAGAGCAACTTCGGTGTCGTCGGCGACGATCTCGCCGGCTACCCGAACGGCCGTCGGCCGGGCGATGACACGGTCGACATTACCCTGCGCGTCGCCATGGGACGGCTTTGCCACCCCGTGCCGGTCAACGGGACCCAAACCCAACTGGGCCTCTGCACCCCTGCCAATGCGCCGACGGGCACCGTCGCCTACACGGACGGCGCGCCGCTGAACGCCCAGGAGTTCCAGAACGCCTTCCCCTACCTCAACACCCCGCTCCGTGGCGCGCCGGGTCATGACGCGAGGACGGCTCAATGAACCGCAGGCTCCGCCAGACCATGATCCTGGGTTTGATGGCCACGACGTCAGCGCTCGCCGCCTGTAGCGGCGGCGGTGGCGGCGGTGGCGGCCCAGGGCCTCCTCCGCCTCCGCCGGCGCGCCTTGAAGACGGGTTCGGGGCTGGCTTCGCGGCCGCTTTCCGCACCAATTTGAACGGCGTGCCCCGCGATCCAGCAGCCGGCGACATCATCGCCGTCTCCCTGACCACGGATCCGACCCCCATCCCCTGAAGGGATTAGGATCGGTGGCGGCCGCGGGCGCTGGATACAGCGACCGCGGCCATCTTCCTTGGGGGCTCACCCCCATCATGTCTCCAACAGGGGTGTTAGACATGGCGACCAATAGACGGACGCACGTGCGCGTGCTTCGCGGCTTGCTGATTGGCATTCCGCTCAGCGTTACAGGGCTGGCCGCCACGGCGGCGCGGGCCCAGGTGTGGGAAATCGCGCCGGATGGAGAGGTGGCGATTTTCGCTGTTCCCGCCATCTACACGCGAGACGCCGTTCAGCCGATCGGCCTGACCGCGTCACCGCAGAGAACCCTGACACCGCAGGATGTCGCTGTGGTCCTGCGTGAAGCCGCCCAGCGGCGGGGTCTCAATCCTCTCTTGTTGGAGGCGGTGGCCTGGCGGGAGTCACGCTTTCATCAGGGTGCAATATCTCCCAAGGGCGCTATCGGCGTCATGCAACTGATGCCGGGCACCGCCCGGGATCTCGGTGTCGATCCCCGGGACCTGCAACAGAACGTGGACGGCGGGGCCATCTACCTTCGCCGCATGCTCGACCGATACAACGGCAACCTGACCCTCGCCCTGGCGGCCTACAACGCGGGTCCCGGCGCTGTTGATCGGTACGGCGGCGTCCCTCCGTACCGGGAAACCCAAGAGTACGTCTCAGCCATCCTGGCTCGTCTCTCGCTGACCGCCCAGGTGGCGCCCCCGGCGGCACGCTCATCCCATCCGCTGCTCGTTGAAGTCTCCCAGAGGACATCCAATGTTGAAAAATAGCCGACTTCCGGCCGCCTTTGCGTTCGTTTTGACCTCGCTCTCGGCGACTGTCACCCATGCCCAATCGGTAGACCCGGCCGGATCGAACGTGGTGGTCGGCGCCCTGGGCTGGCTGCAGGGCACTTTGCTCGGCACGGTCGCCACGGTTGCCGCCGTCATGGCGGTCGCGGCCGTCGGCTTCATGATGCTGACCGGCCGGCTCAACTGGCGTTATGGCGCGACAGTCATCATCGGCTGCTTCATCCTGTTCGGCGCCAGCGCGATCGTCGCCGGCATCCGGTCCACGGCGACGGGCTTTTAGCCGTGGCGGAGCAACTCGAGCGGGACATGGTCTTCGGCGCGTTGACGCGGCCGCAGATGTTCGCCGGCGTGACCTACAGCTTCTTTGTCCTGAACGGCGTTGTCACCGCCGAGCTGTTCCTGATCACCAAATCCTTCTGGGCCATCCTGGCCGCGGTGCTGATCCACGTCGCCGGCTACATGGCCTGCCTGCGCGAGCCCCGCGTCTTCGACCTCTGGCTGACCCGGATCGCCCGCTGTCCGCGCGTCGGCAACTGGACGGCCTGGCGCTGTAACTCGTACCGGCCGTGACCACCTCAACGCCCCAGGGGCCAAAGGCCCGCCTTGCCCGACCCGAGCGCGAAGCCAGCGCTGGCGCCCGGTTGCCCTACGGCCGGCACCTCGACGACCAGACCCTCGAAACCCGCGACGGCATGCTGATGCAGGTGTTGCAACTTGAGGGCCTGCCGTTCGAGACGGCGGACACTGACGAGATCAACTATCGCAAGGCGCTGCGCGACGGCGCCCTGCGCGCCTTCGCCAGTTCACGCTTCGCCCTCTACCACCACATCGTCCGGCGCGAAGTCAGCCCGACCGTCAGCGGTGAATACCTCGATGACTTCAGCCGTTCGCTTGACCAGGCCTGGAAGACACGTCTCGCCGCCAAGCGCCTGTACGTCAACCAGCTCTTCATCACCATCATCCGCCGGCCGCTCCAGGGTCGGGTTGGCATCCTGGATCGGGTAATGCGCGGACTGGCCGGCGCCGCGCGAGGCGAGCGGCAGGACGAAGCCGCCCGGGCCATCGACCTGCGCGAACTGAACGCCGCCCGTGAGTCGCTGCTCGCCGCCCTGGCGCCCTACGGCGTGCGGCTGCTGGGCGTTTACGACACCGAGCGCGGCCCCTGTTCGGAGCCACTTGAGTTCTTGTCCTCACTCTACAACGGCGAGATGCGGCCGGTGCTGCTGCCGCATTCTGACCTCGGCCACTACCTGCCGTATCGGCGAGTGAGCTTTGGCGCCGAAACCCTGGAGCTGTCCCGCGCTGGCGCCCTGGACCGCAGCTTCGCGACGATGATTTCGATCAAGGATTATCCGCCGCAGACCGCCCCCGGCATGCTCGATGACCTGTTGCGGCTGCCCTATGAGATGGTCATCAGCCAGAGCTTCGGCTTCGTCGATCGGCAGGCCAGTCAGGATCGCATGAACCTGGTGCTGCGGCGCCTAAGGTCGGCGAACGATGACGCCCTCTCCCTCAGGTCGGGACTGATCGCCGCCAAGGACGATCTGTCCACGGGCCTGGTCGCCTTCGGCGAACACCACCTGACCGTCATGGTCCGCAGCCCGACCATTGCCGGGTTGGACGAGGCTGCGGCTGAAATCCAGTCGGCCTTCACCGACATGGGCATCATCGCCGTGCGCGAGGACGTCAATCTGGAGCCTGCCTTCTGGGCCCAGTTCCCCGGCAACTTCCGCGACATCGCCCGCCGCGCCCTGATCTCGACCGCCAATTTCGCCGGCTTCGCATCCGGTCACAACTTCCCGGTTGGGCAGGCCGAGGGCAACCATTGGGGTCCGGCCGTCACCGTGCTCGAAACCACCTCGGCCGGGCCCTATCACTTCAATTTCCACAAGGGCGACCTCGGAAACTTCACCCTCATCGGACCGTCAGGCTCCGGCAAGACCGTGGTCCTGGCCTTCCTGCTGGCGCAGGCGCGGAAGTACGATCCCCGGATCGTCTTCTTCGACAAGGATCGTGGCGCGGAAATCTTCCTGCGGGCCATAGGCGGGACCTACGACGCCATCCGCCCCGGCAAGCCGACCGGCTTCAATCCCCTGCAGCTTGCAGACACCGCCGACAACCGCGCCTTTCTCATCCAATGGACCACCCGGCTGGTCTCCATGGCCGGCGAGCAGCTCACCACTGACGATCTCGCCGCCATCAAGGACGCTGTCGACGCCAACTTTGATCAGGCTCCATCCTATCGCCGCCTACGCTTCTTCGCCGAACTCTTCCGGGGCGCCCGCCGCCCGGAAGGGGCGGACCTTTCCGCGCGGCTGAAGCCCTGGTGGGGCGATGGCGAACGCGCCTGGTTGTTCGATAACGCCGAGGACGGACTGGATCTGGAGGCCCGTACCCTGGGCTTCGATATGACCCAGGTGCTCGACGATCCGATGCTCCGTACACCGACCATGATGTACCTCTTCCACCGGGTGGAGCAGCGTCTGGACGGGGATCCGACCCTGATCGTCATCGATGAAGGCTGGAAGGCCCTTGACGACGATGTCTTCGTCGCTCGGATCAAGGATTGGGAAAAGACCATCCGCAAGCGCAACGGCGTGGTCGGCTTCGCGACCCAAAGCGCCCAGGACGCCCTCGAGAGCCGCATCGCCTCGGCCATCGTCGAGCAGGCCGCGACCCAGATATTCATGGCCAACCCGAAGGCCCAGGCCCGCGACTACTGCGAGGGCTTTGGGCTCACCGAGCACGAATTCAACTTGATCCGCACCCTGCCGGACACCGCCCACTGCTTCCTCATCAAGCATGGCACGGACTCGGTCGTGGCCCGGCTCAATCTGTCCGGCGAGCCAGACCTCCTGACGGTGCTGTCCGGCCGTGAGCGGACCGTGCGCATCCTCGACGACCTGCGGGGTGAACTCAGCGACGATCCGGCTGTCTGGCTGCCGCGCTTGCTGGAGCGCGCCTGATGGCCGGGACCGTCTGCGCCAGCCCGCCTCCAGAGATGGGCCTTGTCGAGGGCCTGCTGGGCTCGGTCGAGTGCAACGTCCTCAACATGGCCGAAGCCGGCTACGGCGCCATCGCCCGGCCCGGGTCTTCGTTCTCGGTCGCCCTGACGATCATGCTGACCCTTTACATCGGCCTGCTGGGCTTCCGGCTAATGATCGGCCGTGCCCCGTTGCGCATCGACGACCTGACCATGACAGTGTTGAAGATCGGCGCCGTCCTGGCCCTCGCCACCAGCTGGCCGACCTATCAACAGCTGGTCTTCGACACGCTGTTCCGAGGACCCGAGCAGCTGGGCGCCGGAATGCTGGACGCCGTCCAGTCGCCCCAGGCCATGCTGGGCGGCAACCCACTTGAGGCGCTGCAACGGGCCTACGATGAAATGCAGGCCACGGCGAACTTCCTGTCGCAACGGTCTCTGGGCCAGATTTCGCCATTCCAGGGCGGCAACGGGTTCGGCGCCTTCGCGATGAACCTGTCGTCCCTCTGCCTGCTGATGACCACGGTGGGCATCATCCTGGCCGCCAAGATCGTCCTCGGCCTGCTGCTGGCGCTTGGTCCGGTGTTCGTCGCCTTCCTGCTCTTCGACGCCACCCGCGGATTGTTCGAGGGCTGGCTACGCGCCTCCCTGGCCTTTGCCCTGGCGCCGATGATGGCCATCCTTTGCCTGGTGGGCCAACTGATGCTGCTGGAGCCGCACCTGATCAGGCTGGCCGAGGCCAGGGAACTGGGCGTCGTCGACCTTGCGCCAACCTCGGCGGTTCTCCTTTTGTCGTTGATCTTCGCCGGCGTCGCCATCGCGCTGAGTCTCGCCGTCGGCGTCATCGCAACCGGCTTTCGACTTCCAGGCCGGGCGCCGCAACTGGGCACCCCGACCCGCGAAGAGCGGACCCGTGAGGCGAACGCTTCCCCGGCCCAGGCGGCGGGTCGGGACAGGCTTCAGGAATCAGGCCTACGGCAACCCGAGCGGGCCGTCGCCATTGCCGCCGCCGCCGCCGCGCTGGAACGCCGAGAGCACAGGATCAGTGATCCTGCGGAGGCCACGCCGCGTAGGCAGATTCGCATGCGGGCTGGAGAAGGTCCGGCGAACGCTCAGCGCCAGGCTCCCCTGGGACAAACCTATCGGCGGTCGGCTCAACCCAGACGCACGGTCAGCAGTGTCCGGAGGGACGGATGAAGATAGAGAAACCCCCGACGGTCGATCGCGAGGCCTATTACGCGGAAGCCGCCTCCTGGTCGAAGGACGTCAATGGCGGCCTGCGGAAATCTCGCAATCTGGCCTGGATGATCGCCGGCGCGGCCGGCGTCGTCGCGGTCCTGCAAGCGGTTGGTCTGGCCGCCCTGATCCCGCTCAAGACCGTGGTGCCCTACACCATCACCGTTGACCGCCAGACCGGCTATCTTGAAACCGCCCAGGCCCTGAAGCCCGGCGCGCTGTCGCAGGACGCGGCCATCACCCAGGCCTTCCTGGCCCAGTACGTCCTGGCCCGCGAGACCTTCGACGCGTCCGACCTGCAGTTCAACTACCGGAAGGTTACCCAGTGGACCGTCGGTCCGGCCCGCGATCAGTATATCCGTTCGATGGCGGTCAACGACCCGCAGAGCCCGAGCGCCCTTTATCCGCCGACCACCGTCGTCCAGACGACCATCAAGAGCATCTCGATCCTGCCCGGCTCAAGCGCCCTGGTTCGCTTCGAAACCGAACGCCGGGACGGCGGCGCGGGGGCGGGCGAACGGCGGCCATACGCCGTGGTGGTCTCCTACCGCTACAGCGGCTCGCCGATGCGGATGGAAGACAGGTTCTTCAATCCGCTGGGCTTCCAGGTGACCGGCTACCGCCGGGACGCCGAGACCCTCGGGGTGATTTCCGCCGTGAGGACGCCATGATCCGGCTGGCCCTCGCAGTAGCGATCCTGCTTGGCGGCGCGTGGAGCGCCCAGGCGGCGGTCAGGCCGCGCCCGGGTGACCAGGACCCCCGCATCCAGACCGTGGCTTACGATCCCGACCAGGTCACCCTCCTGGAAGGCCAGCTGGGCTTTCAGATGATGCTCGAATTTGGGCCTGACGAACGGATCGAAAATGTCTCCGTCGGCGACGCCCTGGGCTGGCAGGTGACCCCGAACCGCAAGGCAAACCTGCTGTTCCTCAAGCCGATTGACCGCCTGGCGCCGACAAACATGACCGTGGTCACCACCGTAAGGCGCTACAGTTTCGAGCTCAGGGTCGCGCCCAAGGCGTCCCGCAATCTTGCCCCCTACGCCGTTCGCTTCACCTATCCGCCGGCGGCCATCGCCATGATCATTGCCCCGGAGTTCGTTCCCGACCCCCCGCCCTTGGTGGCGAATGCCAACTACCGGGTCACTGGATCGGCTGAGAACGCACCGGCGCGAATCTTCGACGACGGCCGGGTGACCTATTTCGAGTGGCCGCAGGGACGGGCCGTTCCAGCCATCTTCGCCGTCGCGGCCGACGGCGCGGAAAATCTCGTCAACTATCGGGTGCGCGGCGACTTTTTGGTGGTCGAACAGCTGTCGCCCCAGTTCGTGCTGCGCAACGGCAAGCAGGTCGCTCAGGTGCTCAACCAGGGCTACGTCCAGGCGGTCGCGGTCGCAAAGTCCGGAAAACTCAAATGACCGACTCCATGGGCATCGACCCCAGAATGACCGTCTCGTCTGAAGACCTTGCCATGGCGGACGCCCGGACCGAGCCGACCGTCGCGCCCTTCAGGCGAAGGCCTAACACCGCCTTGCTGATCGGCGCCTTCGTGCTGGCCGGCGTCCTCCTGTTCGCGCTGCTCAACGCCAACCGAGTCAGCGACAAAAAGAGCGACCTGCTCGTCGCGACTTCGCTGGGACCGCAGCCGTTCGCGGCGCCGCCGCCGCCGTTGCCGCCCTCCGCCACTGAGCCCGGCTTGATCATTCCCATCACCACCGCGCCCGTTCCGATTCCGGCGACGGTCAGCTACACACCCAGCACCATACAGCCCTACGTCACTCCAAGTGGCCCTCCGGCCATAGACATGGGCGCCCGTCGTCGAGCCCCGGCCATGATTGTAGACTTGGGCCAGGCTGGCATGTCTCAGGGTGGCTCGGCTGATCCAGCGCGAGGCGGGGCTGGCGCCGTTCCCGGCTCAGCCGTCGTCGACGGGGTGGCCGGACCGGGCCCTTCGCAGATCAATACCGACGAAAAATTTGCTCGACGCATCGGCGACGAGGCGCCGGAAACCGCGCGCGCCAGACCGATGGGGGCTCTGGACAGTCTAATCCCGCAGGGAACGGTCATTCCCGGCGTGCTGGAGACGGCGATAAACTCGGACCTGCCTGGCTACACCCGAGCCATCGTCAGCCGCGATGTCGTCAGCTTCGACGGCCGGGCGGTGTTGATTCCCCGTGGCAGCCGGATCATCGGCCAGTACAAGAGCGCCGTCGCCCAGGGGCAGTCGCGAGCCTTCATCATCTGGACGCGGATCATCAGGCCGGATGGTGTTTCGATCCAGATCGGTTCTCCCGGCACCGACTCGCTGGGGCGGGCCGGCCTTGACGGCAAGGTTGATCGCCACTTCTTCCAGCGCTTCAGCGGCTCCATCCTGATGTCGGTCCTGAACACCGCTGTCGCGGCGCTTGGACAGACCCCCTCCACCCAGGTCACCATCGGATCTCCCGGCGCCGCGCTCGGCGCAGCCAGCTCCGCGCTCCAGGGCGCCGACATTCCGCCCACCATCAAGGTCCGCCAGGGAGAGGCCATCCAGATCCTGGTCGCCCGGGACCTGGACTTTTCGGCCGTGGGTCCGGCGCGATGAACGTCGCCAAGGCCATCTATCTCGACACCTACCTGGCGCCGCTCGCCTTCCTGTTGGACCGGCCGGACGTCACCGACATCTTCGTCAACGGCCCCGGCGAGGCCTGGGCCGAGACGATCACCGGCGGACTGGAGCGGCACGACGCCCCGACCCTGGACGAGGTGACATTGATGCGCCTCGCCCGCCAGATCGCCAGCCTGTCCAACCAGGGCGTCAGCCGCGAGCATCCCCTGCTCGCCGCCACCCTGCCCGGGGGCGAGCGTGTCCAGATCGTCGCGCCGCCCGCCACCCGGGGTCCGATGGCCATCTCCGTTCGCAAGCACGTGGTCGCCGACCTCAACATCGATGACTTCCACCGGGCCGGAGCGTTCGAAGCGGTGCGCACGACCGGGGTTTCCGATACCGCCGAAATCGACGCGGAGTTGCGGAGCCTGCTGTCGGCCGGCGACATCGCGTCCTTCCTGAAACTGGCGGTCAAGGCGCGCAAGAATGTCGTGGTCAGCGGCGGGACCTCGACGGGCAAGACGACCTTCCTCAACGCCTTGCTGAAGGAAATTCCCCTTGAGGAGCGGCTGATCCTCATCGAGGACGCCCCCGAGGTTCAGCTGGTCCACCCCAATGCGGTCGGGCTGGTCGCCGTGCGCGGCGAGACCGGCGAGGCCCGGGTATCCACAGACGACCTTGTTCAAGCGGCGCTTCGGATGCGGCCGGACCGGATCATTCTGGGAGAGCTTCGCGGCCGTGAGGCTTCCAGTTTCCTGCGGGCGGTCAATACCGGCCACCCGGGATCGATCACCACGATCCACGCCGACAGCCCAAGGGGCGCGGTCGATCAGCTGGCGTTGCTGGTTCTGCAATCAGGCCTAAGCCTGACCCGGCGAGAAATTTCCGACTATGTGCTGGGCGTCGTCGATGTCTTCGTTCAATTAAGCCGCCGGGAAGGCCGGCGAACAGTTTCGCAGGTCACCTTCCAGGAAGGCCGGCCGGAATGAATGGTCAACGGATCACCCCAAGCAGGCTGATTGCGACCCCCATTCTGATCTCACTTGTTCTGCTGGCAGGACCGGCCGCCGCGCATGATGGCAGCGGAACGGCCGGAGGCTTTCTGGAAGGCTTCCGACACCCGCTCGGCGGCCTTGACCATCTGCTGGCCATGGTCGCGGTCGGCATCTGGGGCGCCTTCCTGGGCCGCCCCTTGCTCTATATCTTGCCCCTGCTGTTTCCGACCCTGATGGCCATCGGTGGGGTGGTCGGCATGGCCGGCCTGCCGATACCCCCGGTCGAGGTCGGCATCGCCCTGTCCGTGCTCGTCCTGGGGGCGGCCATCGCCCTGGCGCAGCGGGCGCCAGTCTGGCTGGCCTGCCTGGTCGTCGGCGTCTTCGGTCTGTTTCATGGTTATGCGCATGGCGCCGAACTGCCCGTCGCCAGCGATCCGGTCGCCTATAGCGCGGGGTTTGTCCTCTCGACCGGCCTGCTGCACCTGGCCGGCATCGCCATCGGGCTGCTCAGTCACTATCCGGTCGGGAAGGTCGCGGCTCGCCTCGCGGGCGGCGGGATTGCGGTGGCCGGGGCATTGTTCCTCTATCGCGCCTTCGCCTGATGAATGCCCTGCTCCTCGGATCGCTGCTTGGCGCGGCTCTTGGGCTGGCGCTGAGCGGCCCGGCCCGCCCGGCGCCGTGGCCTGCCCTCGGCCTGTTTGCCATCGTCGCGCTTCTCAGCAGCTTCGTCTCAATACCGGATGATTGGCGCCTATACGTCGCGACGGGCGCCGCTCTGAGCGTGACAGTATCGGCTGCCTGTACCTACCTGCCGCGCCTGCCGCGATATGCGGGCTGGGCTCTGGCAGCGAATGCGGGCTTCTGGCTCGGCGCGCTGGTCGGCGGTCAGGGCAAGGGAGTCCTTCTGGCCCTGATGCTGCCCTGGCCCTTGCTGGTCATCCCCGCCAACCTGCTTAGCCAGAGACGCGCCAGACTGGCGGTCCAGATCGTCGCCAGCTGGCTGGTCGCCGTGTCGATCCTCGCCGCCGCCCTGCCGCTGGTCACCGTGCCCAGCTACACATCCGACCACATGGAGTAGGCCTGTGAAACGCCTCTGCGCTATCATCATCGCCGCCGCCATGGCGTTTCCCGCCGCCGCCCACGACATGTGGCTGCAGCCGACGAAGTTCTGGCTCGAACGGCCAGGCATCTCGATGGTCACGACCTATGTCGGTCACGGTCCGGACCGGGAGCGCTGGTCGGTTGCGGCTGACCGCGTTCTTCGGCTGCGGTCCGTCGGTCCGGGCGGGGTGGTAACCGATCAACGTGGCCGGCTGGGCGCGGCGATGAACCGTGACGCTGGGATTATGCTGGCCACTCCGGGCGTGCATGTCATCGCGCTGGAGAGCGGATATGCCGAGAGCAACCTGCCCGCCGCGCGCTTCAATGGATACCTTCAGGATGAGGGCCTGATCCCGGCCATCGAGGCCCGGCGGCGCGCCGGTCAGACGGGACGACCCGGCCGGGAAATCTACAACCGCCGGGCCAAGGCGCTGGTGCAGGTAGGGCCCGTCACGACCACGCCCCAGCCCCAGGTCGTTCGGGCCGTCGGCCTGGCCCTCGAAATTGTTCCGGAACGCAACCCTTACCGCCTTGATGGGGCCAAGCTGATGCCGGTCCGGGTCTTCTATCAGGGCCGGCCGCTGGCGGGCGCACTCGTCAGGCTGACGGACCTGCGGGCGGACGCCAAACCCGCGCAGTCGATACTCACCGACAAGGACGGACGGGCGATCTTCAAGGCCCGGCATTCCGGGCTCTGGCAGATGAACGTCGTCTGGACCAAACCGCTGGCCGAAAACCCCAAGGCCGACTTCGAGACCACATTCTCCAGCCTGACCTGGGGTTTCCCGAACTGATCGCGGACACCGGCCCTCGGGGACGGGCGCGGGTCTCCCGGGCTGCGGAAAGCAACCGCAATGCCGCCAGCGGGATGGTAGGCGCGGCAGGACTCGAACCTGCAACCAGACCGTTATGAGCGGTCGGCTCTAACCATTGAGCTACGCGCCCCCTGAGCCCCCCGGCGGTAGCATAGGCCGACGCCGCAGCGGAAGCGGAAAGGCTGAGGACAGCGCAACCGGATTGACAGGCTCCGTTCAGACGCGCTCGGCTTAAAGTCGCCGCAGACTGGGCCGATCAAGGACCCTGCATTGGTCGGAGATTATACGATGAAGACGCTGCTCAAGGCCGCCGCCGTTGGCGCCCTGGTTCTGGCCGGCACGGCCGGCGCCGGTGGTGTGGCTTTTGCCCAGACCGCCCCCTCCTCCGCGGAGTCGGCCTTCCGCGCCACCACCCTGAACCTGTCGGCCTATGGCGAGGTTCGCCAGGTGCCCGACATGGCCACCATCAGCCTGGGCGTCACCACGGAAGCCCCGAGCGCCGCCGAAGCCATGCGTCTCAACGCTGAGCGGATGACCTCGGTGATCGCCAGCCTCAAGAAGGCCGGCGTCGATCCGCGCGATATCCAGACCTCCGGCCTCAACCTCAATCCGCAGTACGTCTACCAGGAGAACCTGCCGCCCCGGCTGACCGGCTACCAAGCCGCCAACAACGTCACCATCGTGGTGCGTGACCTCAGGCGGCTGGGCAATGTGGTGGAC